>JALFAD010000087.1 GCA_022772525.1 Clostridiales bacterium | reverse complement strand
CAGGTGCAGCGCAAGAACCCCCGGAGCTGAAAGCCCCGGGGGTCCCGCATTCCTCTTTCCTCGCAATCAGCGGTTTGGGAAACTTACTTGGTAACGCGCAGTGTGAACTTGGCGTACTTGCCGGAGCCATCCAACGCGGCGACCTTGATGACGGTCCTGCCGACACCCTTAATGGTCACAGCACCGGTCTCGGAATCGACCTCCGCAACGCGCTTGTTGCTGCTGGTCCACTTGAAACTCTTATCATAGGCACCCTCCGGGCTTGCGGATGCACTGAAGCTCGGCGTACTGCCGGAAAGCTTGGTCAATACCGTAGTACCGTTGATGACCTTGCCACTCTGCTTGATTTCCACCTTGGTGGTCAGCGGATAGATGGTCACCTCTACGGCTTTCTCAGTAGAGCCATCAACGGGAACCGCGATCACTTTAACTTTAATCTGATCGGTAATACCGCGCTTCGCGCTCAGCTTGCCGGTATAGCGGTTGATGGAAACCACATCCTCCGCGCTCACGGCTTCACCGGGAGCATCATCCACATACCACAGAACGTTCTTATTGGTTGCGTTGGAGTTGGCAGGCACCGCACGCATGTAGGTGGACTTACCGGCGACCAGAATGTTGGACTGAGTGATTTCCTTGATGGAGCCCATGGTCCGGTTTACAATTGCGGTGATTTTGCTCTCGTAAGTGGTATTGCCAATCTTATACTTAGCAGTCAGAGTAGCCTTACCCACCTTCAGCGCCTGAGGACCGGTTCCATTGATCTGGATGACAGTCTTATCGCTGGTGCTCCAGGAAACAGGTACAATATCGTCGTTCTCAGTGATGTTACCCTTGTTGTCCGCAAATGCGGTATGAATTCTGACCTTCAGGCCGGAAAGTCCCTTGTCAAGGTCAACGGGCAGGGTGCCGGTGTATTCCTCGCCGTTCAGCACAAAGTAGAACTTCACGCTGTCTGCGGGGAAGATGTTAAAGGCAACCGTATCGAAGATACCGCTCTCCTTGGAGATGGCCTTAACCTCCACAGTGTGCTTTTTCGTCACAGTCTTTGCGGTCAGAACGCCGTTAGCGTCGATAGCGGCAACATCGGTTTTCTTTCCGTTCTCCGTGACTTCCCATGTAAAGCTCTGGTTGTCAGCCTTGACGCCGTTGGCGTAATCGCTCCAGGCGGTAGCCTTCAGGGTAGCGCTCTTGCCGCTGCGCAGGTCCTTCAGAGCGGGCGCATCAATGGTAACCGTGCCAACCTTCTTCAAGACCTTCACGGTAATGGTCGTGGTGTACAGGTTGTCTGCCTTGGAATCGTAGATGGGGTCATAGCACCGCACCGTAATGGTGGAGGTACCGTAGCCCACGGCGGTCAGAACGCCCAGCTCTTCATCGACAGTCGCAACCTTGGTGTTGCTGCTGAAGAAGGTGCAGCCATCCGCCATGGTCTCCGTTGCGTTCTTGTTGCTCTTCAGCCACACGCCGTCCAGCACGCAGGAATCATTGAGACTCATGGCATAGGTGCCATTCACCAGTTCATCGTCTGCCTTCACATGCAGCGTTTTCCTGGTATTGGGCAGAATGGTCAGCTCGAGGGTGCTGCTTACGCTGGAATCCTGCACAGAGGTGGCGGTAATCACAACCTTGGTGCTCTGGTCAACATCTCCTGCCGTCACTCTGCCGGTGGGGAAGATGGTGGCTGCCTTGGTTTCGTTGCCGTACTCATCAGCAATGCTCCAGATAACACTCTGATTGGCAGCCTTGACGTCGTTGGCAGTCAGAACCTTCGCCTTCAGATTCATGGATTCGCCGGAGGTCAGGGTCTTGGCGGGAGCGGAAATTTTCACATCCGCAGAATCCTTGGTGATTTCCAGATACAGGCAGCCCTTGACCTTGGAGCCGTCAGTGGTCTCGCAGGTAATGCGCACCTTACCGGCGTTCTTAAGAATCAGCGTACCGTCCTGCTTCACTTTTGCGATATTCTCGTCAGAGCTGGACCAGTTCAGGTCCCAGACGCCATCCAGCCCGTCGGGCTTTACCTCTGCCGCCAGGCTGAAGGTGCGGTCAGACGTATTCTTCTCAAAGGCAATGGTCTTGCCCGGCAAATCATCAGAAGTAATCTTAATAGACTTGGTAGCGGGGTACAGGTTAACCGTCAGCTTGGCAGGGTTTCCGCTGACTGTATTGGTCGCAATCACCGTCAACTCCGTGAACTTCGTCACAGGCTTGGTGGTCAGCTTGCCGGTCTTGCTGAGGGTGGCAATCCGCTTGCCCCCCGCCTTGTAAACCGTCTTGCCGTCGGCAAACGTCCAGGTAACCGTGCTGCTGTTCCCGTTCTCACCCAGGTCGAGATAGGTACCCAGATTCACGGAAGCACCGCCTCGGAGCTGGATATCACTTTCGCTGAACTGGATGCCTGTGCCCTGCTTCTCAAACCGGACGGTAGTCGTCGCGGACACATCGATTCCATCGTCCGCCACAGCCTTGACCGTAATCACACCGGTGCGGTTGCTGTCGCTTGGCGTAAGCGTCAGACTGCCATCCGACTCAATCGTCTTTTTGTAGATACCAGCGCCGCCGGTAAGCTCCCATGTCACGCCCTGTTCCGCCTTGCTGGGGGAAACGGAGGACTGGATGGTAATGCTGGGGCTCTCCTCCTCCAGATTAAGAACGGTTTCCTTGTCATTGACCTTCTTGCCGTCAACGGTCAGCGTGATGGCGCTGGCTCTGGGAACTACATTCACAGTATATGTAACAGGCTCTGCGTCAAATTTCGCGCTATCGACCGTCGCAACCACATCGATAGGGAACCGATCCAGCAAATCGGACTTGGTATTCAGCGTTCCGTTGGTCACGGACGCATAGTACGCATCCGTTTCCTTCGCCAGCTTCCAGCTGATCTTGGCGTCCAGCTTCTCGCCGGTCGCGGCGTTCACCAGCTCCGCCTTCAGCACTACCTTGTCGCCAGCCAGAATGGCAGTGGGCAGATTGGGGTCCAGTACAATCTGGGCGGCGGGCGTCACCTTCAGGGTATAGCTATCGCTCTTATCTCCGCAGGTAGCGGTAATGATCACTTCTTCGGAAGCGGCAATACCAGTGACGAGCCCATTCTTATTAACCTTGGCAACTTTTGTATTCGAGCTGCTCCATGTGACAGTCTTATCTGTGGCAGTATCCGGTTCCACAGTGGCCTGCAGCTTCAGCGCGCCGCCCACAGGCACTTCCTTCAGACCATCCTTCTGGCTGACAATCACCTTTTCAATGCCAACAGGGTCGGTGATGGTAAAGGTAAAGGTACCCTCCTTGCCATCGCACTCCGCAGTCACGGTGGCAGAGTCCACAGTACCATCCTTGGTCAGTTCAACCAGACCATTCGTCACGATACCGGCGGTGGCGGGGCTGATACTCCATGTAACCGTCTTGTTGGTCGCATCCTTGGGCTCAATTTCCACGCCAAGCTGCATGGAACCGCCTCTAAGCAGGGAGGAAACACCGCCGGTAATTTTCACGCTGTTTACAGGAACGGGTTTCTCTGTCATGTCCTTAACTTCAAAGTCCACAGGATCAGACCACTGTCCGTTATAGAACACACTGATGTTCGTATGTCCCTCAGCGACAGGTGTCAGCACGCCCTTCCAGTTGACAGTTGCAACCTTCTTGTCCGAGGAACGCCAGCGCACTACCTCCTGGCTCTCAGTTCCCTTAGAGACCGTATACTCCAGCTGCACAGTGCCGCCATTAAGATCCACAACCGTGTCTGTGGTAGTCACCGCAGGTATCTCTGTGGTTTTGCGGTAGACCGCAACAGGATAGGTCTTCTCTACCCCATTGACTGTAGCGATAATGTCCGTCTTGCCCTCATCGACACCGGTGACTTCGCACACAGTGGGGTCAGTCTCCGCATAACTAACAGTCGCAATGGCTTCTGCGTTTGACTTCCATGTAATTGTGTCTGTGGCATTAGCACCACTCAGGGTAAGTGTAACCGATTTGCCCTGTTCCATGTAATTCGTGCCTGTGATCTTCAGCTCCCCATCCGCCAGTGCCTGCACGGGCACCAGAGCCAGAACCATGACGACCACCAGAAGCATAGATAGAATACGTTTCTTCATCGAAATAGCCTCCTTATGTTCTTGTCACAATAGTCTGTAACTATTTGTCATGATTGTAACACATCGTTCACCGAATTGCAACTACTAAAAGAAAAATTTTCCAGAAATTTTTACAAATTCTGCAAGTGGCCGATGATTTTTGTTACCATTCAAAAAATGCTTGACTTTTATATCGTCTTGCGATATACTTCTATCCGTTATATCGAGTGTCGATGTAAAGGAGGCATTTTCTTGAACGACAATCCGGTTCTGACCGAATCCACCTACTATATTTTACTGTCCCTGTACACCCCCCAGCATGGCTACGGCATCATGCAGCGCACGGAGGCCCTGTCCGGCGGGCGGGTGCGGCTGGCGGCGGGCACCCTCTACGGCGCGCTGACTTCCCTGTGCGACAAAGGGTGGATCGCCCCCCTGCCTGTGGACGAAAACAGTAGGAAAAAGGAATACC
Source organism: Clostridiales bacterium (assembly GCA_022772525.1). Lineage (GTDB taxonomy): Bacteria > Bacillota > Clostridia > Oscillospirales > Oscillospiraceae > Faecousia. The sequence continues at coordinate 42,798 of JALFAD010000087.1, read as the reverse complement.
AGCTGACCGCAAAGGGGCTGGAAGTGCTGAAAAACGAATTAAACCGCCTGCGCCAGCTGGTTGCCAACGGCGAGACGGTTCTCAAGGAGGAAGCCATATGAAAGAGGAAAAAGTGATCCACAGATGCTTCTGGGTCTGGAATTTTGAACAGGAGGAGCGCTGGCTCAACACCATGGCCCAGTCCGGCTGGGTGTTGACGAAAGTGGGCTTCTGCACCTACCATTTCGCCCCCTGCCAGCCGGGTGAATACACCATTCGTCTGGAAATGCACGCGCCGGACAGGGACTATTTGCAGTTCATGCAGGACATTGGCGCGGAATATGTGGGCCGCATGGTGCAGTGGGTATACTTCCGGCGAAAGGCGGAGCTGGGGCAGTTCGATCTGTTCTCCGATATCGATTCCAAGGTCGAGCATCTGAGGAAAATCGGCAGAACACTCTCCATCATCGGCGGAGCCAATCTGGTCATTGGTCTTATCAACAGCTTGGGCCAAACCCATATCGGCTGGCTGAACCTGCTGTGCGCCACCCTTCTCATGTACGCTCTGGGCCGTATCCACGGCAAGATGGAATCCCTGCAAAACGACCGGCTGCTGCTGGAATCCTGAACGCACGAAGGGCACCCTTTTGGGGTGCCCCGTTTGCGTTTTAGCAGCAGCCGCAGTTATTGTTGTTGTCGCAGCAGCCGCCCCAGTTCCAGTTGTTGCCGCAGTTGCAGAACAGCAGGATCAGGATGATGATCCACCACCAGTTGTTGTTCAGGCAGCCGCAGATACCGTTATTATTACACATAAAAATACCTCCGAAACGTCTTTTCTGAGCTTCACCGCTCATTCCATGTTATTCGGCAGGCGTTTTTTTGTGCGGCTTACAAGGCCCTCAGAGCATCCACCAGCGCGGTTTTTCCGGCGGTTTTCTCATCCTTCTGCTTGATGACCCGGGCGGGGCAGCCTGCCACCACGGTGTTGGGAGCCACGTCGCTCACCACGATGGCGCCGGCGGCAACCACGGCGTCATGACCGATGCGGCAGCCCTCGATGACCACGGCGTTGGCGCCGATGAGCACGTTGTCCTCCACGATGACAGGCGTTGCGGAAGCGGGCTCCACCACGCCTGCCAGCACGGCACCGGCGCCCACATGGCAGTTCTTGCCCACGGTGGCCCGGCCGCCCAGCACAGCGCCCATGTCGATCATGGTACCTTCGCCGACCACCGCGCCGATGTTGATGACCGCGCCCATCATGATGACGGCGTTTTTGCCGATCTCCACCTGCTCCCGGATGATGGCGCCCGGCTCGATACGGGCGGGGATGTCCTTCAGATCTAGCATGGGGATGGCGGAGTTACGGCAGTTATTTTCGATTACCAGATGCTCAAATTCATTGGCTTCCAGAACAGGCTTTAAATCCTTCCAGTCGCCGAAGACAATTTTGCAGCCCTCGCCCGCAGGGAACTCCCGGCAGTTTGGGAAAGCAACGGGAGCCTTCTCCCAGACGTAGACCTTCACCGGGGTCTTTTTTTCGGAGGTGCGGATGTATTCAATGATTTCCTGTGCGTTCATATTGCATTCTCCTTATTTCGTATTACCCAAAAATTCTATCATTATTTGGGCAAAATGACAAGGAGAAAATTGACAGGTCGGGCTCTTTGCCGTATAATCGTAGGAAAAAGGAGGGATGGACGTGAAGATTTGTGAGGACCGGCGGGCACTGCACCAAATCCCGGAACTGGACCGGAACCTGCCGGAAACCTTCGCCTATCTGAATGGGGTGCTATCCCGCCTGAACTGCCGGGTGTTTGCGCCGGTGACGGGCAGTCTGTGCGCCTTTTTTGATTTTGGAAAGCAGAATTCCATTTCCTTCCGGGCAGACGCGGATGCCCTGCCCATCACGGAGAATACGGGTGCCGGCTACGCCTCCCGGCACCCGGGCTGCATGCACGCCTGCGGGCACGACGGACACATGGCGGTCTTGCTGGAGCTGGCCCGCCGCCTGAGTAAAAAGCGGAACCTACCCCACAACGTGCTGCTGGTGTTCCAGAGCGCCGAGGAGACCACCGGCGGCGCAAAGGATATCTGCGAAAGCGGCGTGTTTACACAATATAATGTCAAGGCCATCTTCGGCCTGCACCTGTGGCCGGGGCTGGAAGCCGGGGTCATCGCCAGCCGCCGTCTGGAGCTGATGGCCCGCTCCAGCGAGGTAACTGTGGACATCTACGGAAAATCCACCCACATTGCCAAAGCTGCCGAGGGCGTGGATGCTCTGGCAGCGGGAGTGGAATTCTACCGGAAAGCTATGCAAATGGAGCGGAAACTGCCGGATTCGGTGTTCCGTCTGTTGAAATTCGGCAAATTTCAGAGCGGCACCGTCCGCAACGCCCTATCTGCCCACACCCATATGGAGGGCTCCCTGCGAGCCTTTCAGGACGAGGTGTTTGACGGTCTGGCGGCGGGACTGGCGCAGATCGGCAGGTCTGTAGAAAAGCAATACGGCTGCACCGTAAAGCTCCACCTCAGCGACGGCTATCCGGCAGTCATGAATCCGCCCGCATTATATGACCGGGTGCAAAAAGCGGTGCCCTTTCGGGAGCTGGAAAGCCCCAGCATGACCGCCGAGGATTTTTCCTGGTATCAAAAAAGCTTACCGGGTCTGTTTTTCTTCCTTGGATTGGGCGGCGTGCCCGCCCTGCACACCGATACCTTCGATTTCGACGAAACCATTCTTCTGAAAGGCGCCGATTTCTTTGAGAAACTGGCGGAAACCGACCCATGATCCCATTGAATCAGAACTTATCTGCCTTAAAACGCAGTGCCATCCGGGTGTACACTAACATGGCGAAGGAAGTGCCCGGATGCGTTATGTTAACCATCGGAGAGCCGGATTTTGACACCCCGGAGGTCATCAAGGCCGCAGCCTGTGCCGCCCTCGCCGCGGGCCAGACCCACTACGCCCCAAATCAGGGCACCGCTGCCCTGCGAAAAGCCGTGGCGGACTACGAAACAGGCCGGGGGCATGCCGTCACGCCGGAGCAGGTGCTCGTCACCGTGGGCGCCACCCATGCTCTGTTCACCGCCTTGCTTGGCATTCTGAACCCCGGGGAGGAGGTCATCGTCCCCACCCCGGGCTTTGGCCTGTATGAAACCATCGCCACCGTGGCTGGAGCGAAAACCGTCCGTCTGGACGTGACAAAAACCGGCTTTCAGATCACGAAAGAAGCGCTGGACGCGGCAATTACCCCGAAAACCAAGGCCATTATTCTCAATTCCCCCTGTAATCCCACCGGCGTTGTGCTGAATGCGGAAAGCATGGCAAACGTGAAGGCGGCGGTGCTGGGAAAACCTATTTTCGTCATCAGCGACAATGTTTACAGCCAGCTCAGTGACAGCAAATGTCCCGACCTGAGCCTTGACCCGGCGCTGCGCGATCAGCTGATTCTCTGCCAGAGCTTCAGCAAGCCCTACGCCATGACCGGCTGGCGAGTCGGCTACCTGACCTGCCCGGACTACGTCATGGACCGACTGCTGCTGCTGAGCGCGGCGGAGATTGCCGCCGTACCTACCTTCCTGCAAGGCGCCGCCGTGACCGCCCTGCAAACCGACCCTGGCCCCATGCGGCTGGTCTATGAGAAGCGACGCAGGTTTGTGACTTCCCGTCTGCGGCAGATGGGGCTGTCCTTCCCGGAACCGGAGGGAGCCTTCTACGTGTTCGTGGATATCCGGAAATTCGGCATGGGCAGCGCCGAATTCTGCACCCGGATGATTCGGGAGGCCGCCGTCGCCGCCGTGCCGGGCAGCTGCTTCGGCAGTGAGGGCTACATCCGGCTGTCCTACTGCTGTTCGGACGCGGATCTGGAAACGGGCATGAACCGGATGGAGGGGTTTTTGAAAACACTGTAATATTCGAAAAGCCAGAGCGCAAACTGCGCTCTGGCTCTTTTGATAATGGGAAACCGGATTACGCGCCGGCAATATCCCGGGCCACGTGGACGCCGCTGGCGGAAGCGTGGGACAGGGAGTGGGTGATGCCGCTGCCGTCGCCGATGATATACAGGCCGGGGTAGCGGCTCTGGAGCTTCTCGTCCACCTCTACTTCCATATTATAGAACTTGACCTCCACGCCGTAGAGCAGGGTGTCGTCGTTAGCGGTGCCGGGAGCCACCTTGTCCAGGGCGTAGATCATTTCGATGATGCCGTCCAGAATCCGCTTGGGCAGCACAAGGCTCAGGTCGCCGGGGGTGGCGTTGAGGGTGGGGGTGACAAAGGACTCCTCAATCCGGTTGGGGGTGGAGCGGCGGCCCCGGATCAGGTCGCCGAACCGCTGGACGATGACGCCGCCACCCAGCATATTGCTCAGGCGGGCAATGGACTCGCCGTAACCGTTGGAATCCTTAAAAGGCTCGGAAAAGTGCTTGGCAACCAGCAGGGCAAAGTTGGTGTTCTCCGTCTGCCGGGCCGGGTCCTCGTAGCTGTGACCGTTGACGGTGATGATGCCGTTGGTGTTCTCGTTGACCACCGCGCCCCTGGGGTTCATGCAGAAGGTGCGCACCCGGTCGCCGTACTGCTTCGTCCGGTAGACGATCTTGCTCTCGTACAATTCGTCCGTCAGGTGGGAGAACACCTCCGCCGGCAGTTCCACCCGGACGCCGATGTCCACACGGTTGGATTTCGTAGGAATTTCCAGCTCCTTGCAGACGGCCTCCATCCACTTGCTGCCGCTGCGGCCCACGGAAATAATACATTTTTCGCAGGTATAGGCCCCGTCGGCGCAGGAAATCTCATAGCCGCCGTCCAGCACCTGCACCTTCTCCACCGGGGTGTCGAAGAAGAACTCTACCTTGTCCTGAAGATACTTGTACAGGTTTTCCAGCACCACATAGTTGATATCCGTGCCCAGATGGCGCACGGAGGCGTCCAGCAGGTGCAGGTCGTGCTGGATGCAGGCCTTCTTGAACTGGGTTCCGGCGGTGGAATAGAGCTTTGTGCCCGCGCCGCCGTAGCGCATATTGATGTCGTCCACATAGCGCATCAGCTCCAGCGCCTGCCGCTTGCCGATGTATTCGTAGAGCGTGCCGCCAAAATCGTTGGTAATGTTGTATTTTCCGTCGGAAAAGGCCCCCGCGCCGCCGAAACCGCTCATAATGGAGCAGCTTTTGCAACCGATGCAGGTCTTAATCTTCTCCCCGTCGATGGGGCAGCGGCGGCGGTTCAGGGCATGGCCCGCCTCAAAAACCGCGATGCGCTTTTCCGGGCAGCGCTGGGTCAGCTCATAGGCGGAAAAGATGCCGCCGGGACCCGCGCCGATAATAATCACGTCGTAATCCATAGTGTTCCTCCAAAGTCTCACGCGGCAGGATACCGCATCTTACCCATTCAGTATAGCGTATCGGGGCGAAATATGCAAGGGAAGCTCTGAATAAATCGGCAAGAGCTGGCGGCAGAAGATTTTGGCTCAGCCGAAAGTTCAAAAATTGGAGGAATACTGTATGTATTTCCCGATTTTTGAACTGCGTGGATGGGGCAAAAGATTCGCCGACCAGCCGCAGTCGATTTGTTCAGAGATTCCCAAAGGCAGAAAAACGGGGCGTTCCAAACGGAACGCCCCGAGGATTTATTTCTGTACAGCTTTCAGGTGCTTTTGCAGCCAGTCCTTGCCGTCCACGAACCGGGCGACAATGAAGCTTGCCACGTAGTCGCCGGCAGCGTTGACCATGGTGGCGGGAGGGTCAACCAGATTGCCAAGGGCCAGAGCCATGGGGTAGGCAATCGCCATCTGCTCCGGGAAGAACACGGTGCACAGGGCCAGCTCGCCGGTGCCGCCGCCTCCGGGAATGCCGGACATGGCAACGGAGGAGAACACGGCCACGACGATGGCGAGAATCGCCCGTCCGGTGGAGAAATCCTGACCGAACATACCGAACAGGAAGGCAACCTTCAGGATGGCGCTCATGGCGCTGCCGTCCATGTGCATGGTGGCGCCCAGAGGCAGAACGATATTGCTGACATCACGGCTGATGCCGGTCTCTTCTGCGGCCTCCAGATTGGTAGGGATGGTAGCAACGGAGGAGCAGGTGCCGAAGGACACGGCAGCGGGCTTAAACAGGTGCTTCCACATGACCTTTGCCGCTCCCTTGCCGCCGCCGAACCGGGCGTAAATGGGGAAGAACACAAACATATAGGCAAAGCACAGGCCGTAGTAGACCAGCAGCGTGCGGCTGTAGTCGCCGATGAGCTCGGGGCCGTAGGTGGCGACCAGATTGGCGAAGAAGCCGAAGAAGCCGATGGGAGCGTAGTAGGTGATGATCTGCACCGCTTTCAGAATACAGGCGGTGATGTCCTCCAGCAGCTTCGCAGTCATGGTCTTGGAGCCGCCCTGCATCTGAATGCCAAAGCCAACAATGACGGCGAAGACGATGAGGGGCAGGATGGCCCGGCGGCTCAGCAGCTCCACAAAGTCGGGCTTGGTGAAGAAGTTCACCAGCATGTCGCCCACGCCGATGACCGCGCCGGCATCCGCCTCGGGAACCTCATAGGTGCCGGTGATCACGGGGAAAACCCGCATCACCACATACATGATGATGGCAGCGATACCGGCGGTGACAAAGAAGGTAGCCAGCGTCACGCCCATGACCTTGCCGGCCTTTTTCGCGCCGGGCATATTGGCGATGGCGGAAGCGATGGAGCAGAACACCATGGGAACCACCGCGCAGAACATGAGGTTGGTGAAGATGGTGCCCAGAGGCTCCAGCGCGGGGGCCGCCTGGGGGAACAGCAGGCCCGTAACGCAGCCGGCAACAATGCCCACCAGCATACAAATAAGGAACCCGTAGTTCTTGAAGAATTGTTTCATGCTTGATACTCCCTTTCCAAATGTAACCCCTGAAGCATACCGCATTTTCCAGTCTGCTTTCAAGGGAAAACCGGCTGGTCGAAGCCGGTTATTTACCTGAGCCGGAAAAGACGCGCACACCCGGCATATTCCCTGCTGCCAGAAACCATGATTGTACAAAGATAGCAAAATTCTATGGAATTGTCAATGAAGCATTGCAAAGTCAGGCAAAATTTGATAAAATATCTTCCAGCCTATAGTCTATTCATTATTATTCAATCCGTTTATGCACAATGCTTTCCTACTCTGTGTGGATTCAGGTGAGACCATGAATGAGAAACACGATTACATTGCCGTATTTGATTCCGGCGTCGGTGGCATCAGCGTGCTGCGGCACCTGCGCAAGACCCTGCCGGGAGAGCGGTTCCTCTACTTCGGCGACTCCGCCAACGCCCCCTACGGCAGCCGCCCCACGGAAGAAGTACGGGCGCTGACGCTGGCGGCTGTGGAGAAGCTTCTTGCGGAATACCCCTTAAAAGCGCTGGTCATCGCCTGCAACACGGCCACCGCGGCAGCCGTGAACGATGTCCGGGCCGCCCACCCGGAGCTCATCGTGGTGGGCATCGAGCCGGCCTTAAAGGTAGCGGCAGACCACTTCCCCGGCGGACGGGTGGGGGTAATGGCCACCGAGGTAACCCTGCGGGAGGAAAAATTCGACACCCTGCTGCACCGGTTTGACGAAGATGTGACCATCCTCAAAATCCCCGCCCCGGGACTGGTGGAGCTGGTGGAAGCCGGGAAGGTGGACGCGCCGGAGACGGAAGCCCTGCTGAAAAAGATCTTAGGCCCCTATCTGGGAAAGCTGGACGCGTTGGTGCTGGGCTGCACCCATTACCCCTTCGCCCGGAAGGCCATCCGCCGGGTACTGGGGGACGGCGTCATCCTGCTGGACGGCGGTGAAGGCACCGCCCGGGAGACCCGGCGGCGCTTACAGCAGGCGGGTCTGCTGGAAAATGGCACGGGCGAGGTCAGAATCTGCAACAGTTCCCCCGACCCGGATATGCTGCGGCTATCCCGGGAGAGGCTTCAACAGGAGGATTGACAATGGAAAACAACATCTTGGTTCTCGGCATCGCCGGCGGCACCGGCAGCGGCAAAACCACTCTGATGGACAGCCTTATCGGCAAGTTTGGGGATGTGGTCACCGTGCTCAGCCACGACAACTACTACCGCCGCCACGATGATCTGACCTACGAGCAGCGCTGCCAGCTCAACTACGACGAGCCTGCCTCCCTGGAGACGGAGCTGATGGCGGAGCATCTGGCCAAGCTGCGCCGCGGGGAAGCCATCGACTGCCCCATCTACGACTTCACCATCCACAACCGCTCCGACCAGACCATACACATTGTCCCGAAAAAGGTCATTATCGTGGAGGGTATTCTGATTTTTGAAAACGAGGCCCTGCGAAATTTAATGGACATCCGCATTTTCGTGGACACCGACGCGGATATCCGGCTGTGTCGCCGGATCACCCGGGACGTGAACCAGCGGGGAAGAACGCTGGAAAGCGTGCTGTCCCAGTACCAGCAGACCGTGAAGCCCATGCATGAAAAATATGTGGAGCCAAGCAAAAAATACGCCCATATCGTCGTCCCCGAGGGCGGCAGGAATCTCATCGCGCTGGATATGATTACAGAGCGCATCCGGCGTCATTTGGAGGATGTATGCGATACGAAAGCCTGATTTTTGACATTGACGGCACCCTGTGGGACTCCCGGGCGCTGGTTGCCGAGGGCTATAATATCCAGCTTGAGAAAGAGGGGCTGAGCCATCTGGCAGTCAACGCCGAACTGTTCCGCCCCCTATTCGGCAAGGTCATGACGGAGATTGCCGACATTATTTTTCCCTCCATTCCCGCCCCGGAGCGCTACGCCCTGATGGAGCGGTGTATGGACACGGAAAATAAATACTTAAAAGCAAACCCCTGCCGTATCGGCTACCCCGCCGTCCGGGAAACCATGGAAACTCTGTCGAAAACCCACCGGTTGTTTATCGTCAGCAACAGCCAGAAAGGGTATCCGGAGCTGTGCATTGAGAAGCTCGGGCTGGCCCCCTTCATTCGGGGCCACCTGTGCTTCGGCGACACTGGCACCAGCAAGGGCAAGACCATCCGCGCCCTGATGCGAAAATACGACATCACGGACTGCGCCTACATCGGCGATACCCAGGGCGACTATGAGGCCACGCTGGAAGCGGGCGTCCCCTTTATCTGGGCCGCCTACGGCTTCGGCACCCCGGACAGATTTGATTACAAAATCGACAGCTTTGCCGAACTTCTGAATCTTCCCGAATAAGGAGAATACGACACTATGAGCATCGCAATGGATGCCGCCTGCCTACAATGCAGTCTGCGGCGCAATATCGAAACCGTGCAGTCTCTCGGTTCGGCCGAGGAAACCATGGACTTTGCCCGAGCGCTGATGCGGCTGTATTTGGACGGGCCAAGGGATGTGCCCTCCACCTGGTTTACGCCGAAGATTACCCAGCTTCTGCATGACCGTTACGGTCTGGAAATGGACCGGTTCCGACAGGAAAAACTTCAGTCCAACACACTGGTGCTGTCCCATATGGAGGACATCCGAAACCGGGTCATGGGCGCGGAAAATCCAATTCTGGCTGGGCTTCAGTTTGCCATACTGGGCAATTATCTGGATTTTGCCGCCCTGCAGGGACAGATCAGCTTTGAGAAATTCACGCAAATGCTGGATACCGCCGAGGATATGCAGTTTGATATGACGACTTTTGACCGATTCTGCCGGGATTTGGAAGCCGGGGAAAACCTGTTGTACCTGACGGACAACGCGGGCGAGATCGGCTTTGACCGGATTTTCGCCGAGGCCATTTCCGAAAGCTATCCGAATCTGAAAATCACCTTCTGCGTACGGGGCGGCCCCACCCTGAACGATGCCACTCGGGAAGACGCGGAGGCCGTTGGCATCCCCTTCCGGGTTATCGACAACGGCAACCGGATTCCCGGCACCCAGCTGAATCAGCTGAGCCCGGAAGCAAAGCAGGCTGTCGAAACGGCAGATGTGATTCTCGCCAAGGGCATGGCAAACGTGGAGACCATGCTGGGCTGCGGGTACAATATTTACTACGCGTTTTTAGTCAAATGCCAGCGGTTTGTGAATCTGTTCCATCAGCCGCTGATGACACCCATGCTGGTCGGGGAACATAAAGAAAGCTGAGGTATTTGAAATGAAGAAAGTTGTGATCATCGGAGCCGGCCCTGCCGGTATCACCGCCGGCTACGAGCTGCTCAAAAACCGGGACGGGTCAGACGAAACCTATGAGGTGCTGATTCTGGAACAGAGCGACGCCATTGGCGGCATCTCCCGCACCGTGCGGCATAACGGCAACCGCATGGACATCGGCGGTCACCGCTTCTTCAGCAAGGACAGCAATGTCACCGACTGGTGGAGCGAGATCATGCCCAAGCAGGGCGCCCCCGCCATGGACGACAAAATTTTAGGCCGCAGCGTCCCCGTCACCCCCGGCGGCCCTGACCCCGACGAAGAGGACCGGGTCATGCTCACCCGGAACCGGGTTTCCAGAATCTACTACAAGAAGAAGTTTTTTGACTACCCCGTGAAAATGAACTGGAACACCATCCACAATATGGGATTCCTTACCACCATGAACGCGGGCTTCAGCTACCTGTACTCTGCGGTGTGCAAAAAGGACGAGGATTCTCTGGAGAATTTCTACATCAACCGCTTTGGCAAAAAGCTTTACTCCATGTTCTTTGAGGGCTACACGGAAAAGCTCTGGGGCCGTCATCCCCGGGACATCTCCGCCGACTGGGGCGCCCAGCGGGTGAAGGGCCTGTCAATTGTGGCTATTTTGAAGGATATTTTGCAGAAGGCCCTGCCTCAGACGAAGAAAAACACCCATGTGGAGACCTCTCTCATTGAGGAATTCCAGTATCCCAAGTTCGGCCCCGGTCAGCTCTGGGAGACAGCGGCTCAGGCGTTCGTAGACATGGGCGGCGAGATTCGGAAGAGCTGCAAGGTTGTGGAAGTTCATACGGAAGGAAACGCCGTGAAGGAGCTGGTCTACGAGCAGGACGGACAGAAGTACACCGTTGCCGCCGACTGCTACATCTCCTCCATGCCGCTGAAGGATCTGGTGGCAGGCATGAACGATGTTCCCGCCGATATCGGCCGCATTGCCGCTGGGCTTCCCTACAGAGACTTTGTGACCGTGGGCCTGTGCGTCCGGAAAATCGCCCTGAAAAACGAGACGAAGCTGAAAACCCTGCAAAACATCGTGCCGGACTGCTGGATCTATGTGCAGGACGTGGGTGTCAAGCTGGGCCGCATCCAGATTTTCAACAACTGGTCGCCCTACATGGTGGCAAAGCCCGAGGAAACCGTGTGGATGGGGCTGGAATACTTCTGCACCGAGGGCGACAAATACTGGAATATGAGCGAAGCCGAGTGGGTGGATTTCGCCGTTTCCGAGCTTCTGTCCATGGGCGTGCTGGAAAGCCGGGAGGATGTTCTCGACTATCACAAGGAATGCGTCCAGAAGGCCTATCCCGCCTACTTCGACACCTACTATGAAATCGACAAGCTGGTATCCTACCTGGACGGCTTCCAGAATCTGTACTGCGTGGGCAGAAACGGTCAGCACCGCTACAACAACATGGATCATTCCATGGTCACGTCTTTTGAAGCCGTCAAGAACATCAAGAATGGAATTGACGACAAGAAGAATATCTGGAGCGTAAACACAGAGGAGGAATACCATGAGGAAAAGAAGTAGCCGCCTCTGGGATTCCTGCACCCGGGAGCTGGGTCTGGAAACCAAGCTGGAAAAACGCTGGTTTATTGCCGCATTCATTCTGCTGTTTCTCTATCTCTGGCTGTGCCAGTATCTGCGGAATTTTCTGAGCTTCGATGTAAGCGCCGGTATTGTCAGCTTGATTCTCTTCCCCGCCCTTCAGGCCCTGCCCCTGAGTATTCTGGGGGTCATTCTGTTTGGAAAATTACAGATCGAAAACGTTTCTGACGGGGATCACGCGCCCCGGTTTCGGCGGTTCTTCCCCGCAATCGTGTTCGTGCTGACCTTTGCGTATCTGCTGCTATGGCTCATTGCCTATTTCCCCGGCGGTTACCCGGTGGACTGCATTTTTCAGCTCTCTCAGGCCTATTACGGATATTTTGATAACTGGCATCCCTATCTGCACACCTGGCTGTTTTTCTGGATTCCCTGGCAGATTTTCCACCACCCTGCCGGCATCATCCTTTATCAGATTCTCCTGTTCAGCCTTGCCGTTTGGTATCTATACCGGGTTCTTTGCCGGCGGGGCTGCCCCACATGGTTTCTGGTCGCCTCCTGGCTGTTTCTGATGCTCAACCCCAACACCGCAAGGATTATGATTACTCCGATGAAGGACAGCGCGCTGACCATCGTCTCCCTTGCCGTCTTTACACAAATTATTGAAATCTACGAAACGCAGGGAGCATGGCTGAAAAAATGGTACCATTTTCTCAGTTTCACGCTTTTGTGCGTCATGGCAACCATGTTTCGCCACAACGGGATTCTGCTGATTGCCCCCGTGTACCTGATTCTGGTCATCTTCCAGAAAAAAGAGCGGAAAACGGTTCTTCTTTCCGGCGCGATGGTTCTGTTTATCGTCTGGTTCCTCAACGGCCCCATGATGCTCTGGGATCGAGTGAGCCCCACGTTCAACCGTCAGGTAGAAACCCTTGGTCTTCCCCTGACCATTCTTTCCAGCGTCTATAGCAAGGATCGGGCCGCGCTCAGTCCGGAGGCCCTCCGTTTTCTGGACAGTCTGGCCACCCCCGAGGAATGGGAAACCATTTATCAGTTTGGAAACTTTAATTCCATTAAATTTTCTTCCTCCTTCCCCCTTACCGATCGTGTGGAAACGGAAGGCGCAAAGGCTATCCTGCAATATACCGCGCAGGCCGCTTCCCGCAGCCCAATCTGGGCGGCAAAAGCCTTCATCACGCTGACCCGGCAGGTCTGGGATCCGCTGGCAAATGTGGGCGGAATCGGCACACCCTTCTGCGCCTCCACAGTCGTTGACGGCATTGGTGTTACCATGGAAGGATGCCCCTGGCTGGCCCAGGTGTTGACCTGCTGGGGAGACACCACCGATTCCCTGTTTCTGTACCTGTTTACGGCAAATGTCGGCATGATGATCCTGATTGCCATGTTCGCGGCGGTGGCGAACGTGGGCCGGGGAAAGCTGGGCCGGGCGTTTATGATTTTCCCCATGCTTATCTATGATTTTGGCACCATGCTCCTGCTCACCGGGCCGGATTTTCGGTTCTTCCACTTCAATTTTGTCATCATCATTCCGCTCCTCTATCTGATTCTTTCCGGGAGTAAAAACCATGAAACAGTTTCTTGATAAGTATATGGGCGGCCTGTTCGGCTACCTGATTGTCGGCGGCCTGGCTACCATCGTGGAATGGGCAGGTTTCTGGCTGTTTTCCGAAAAACTCTCTATCGCCTATCTGCTGGCGACCGCATTGGCTTTTGCCATCTCCACCTTTGCCAACTGGCTGTTCGGCAGACTGCTGGTATTCCGAGGGAAACAGGCGCAATCCCTTCTGCGGGAAATTCTCTCCGTGTACCTTGCCAGCATTGTAGGACTGCTGCTGAATCTGCTCATCATGTTCCTGCTGGTTCAGCTTTTGTCTGTTGAAAAAATGTACGCGAAAATCGCCGCAACGGTTTTGGTCTTTGCGTATAACTATCTCGTCAGAAAGCTGGTCATCTACCGGAAATAAACCGATTGTCCATATCTTAACGAAAATTTAATGAAATCCGGGCATCTCCTCGTTGCAAACGGTTTTTTCCTATGCTACAATAAGGAAAATCCAACGTAGGAGTGTTATATGCTGCTCAAATATCTGTCCTGTTTCTTTATCTCCATGGTGCCGCTGGTGGAGCTTCGGCTTGCGGTGCCCATGGCTGTGTCCATGGGACTTAGCTACTGGCCCTCGCTGGTGGTGTGCGTGATCGGGAACCTGCTGCCCGTTCCTTTCATCTATTTCTTTGCCAGAAAGGTGCTGGAATGGGGTAAGGATAAGAAATACATCGGCGGCTTTTTCAGCTGGTGCCTGCGAAAAGGCGAGTCCGGCGGACACAAGCTGACCCAGCGTGCAGGACGTACCGGCTCCTTTCTGGCCCTGATGCTGTTTGTGGGCATCCCCCTGCCGGGCACCGGTGCCTGGACGGGCACTCTGGCTGCCAGCTTTCTGGATATGGGAATCAAAACCACATCCCTCGCCGTATCTACAGGTGTGGTGCTGGCCGGATTCATCATGGGCATCGTCAGCCTGACCGGCGTTCACGTATTTGGACTTTAATTTTGGAGGCAAAAACTATGTCTGACTGTCTGTTCTGTAAAATCATCGCCGGGGAAATCCCCTCCACCAAAGTCTACGAGGACGAAACTGTCTTCGCCTTCCGGGACATCAACCCTCAGGCCCCCACTCATGTTCTGGTAGTACCCAAGGCCCACATTGCCGACTGTAATGGCGTTTCCGCCGAAAACAGCGACGTGGTGGCCCATATTTTTGAGGTCATCCCGAAAATCGCGGAGGCCGAGGGCTTGACGAACGGTTACCGGGTAGTCAGCAACTGCGGCGCAGATGCGGGCCAGACGGTACAGCATCTGCATTTCCACATTCTCGGCGGCAAGCAGCTGACGCTGGAAATGGCATAAACCCCGAATAAGCCAAAAAGGCTGTCATTTTGAAGTAAGTGACCGATGTCACTGGCAGTCGATTTTTCAAGGGGTATTTTTTCTTCCGCTTTTTCAGGAATATTCAGCATACTGCATGGGCATTCGGTTCTTTCGTTAAAGATGCAGTTTCTCCATCATGTCAGTGGCACCACCGAGATAAGGTGGTGCCACTTTTTGCAGTTGCAATTGAGTTTCCGCATTTGTCAATGACAAATGCGGAATTATTTTGTATCGCTTCCAAGTTTATGATATTATGATAATAATTAAAAACACAGGTATTTTGGAGGAGGGATGTTCCGTGAGGTTTCAGGAGCTGCTGAACGATTATCTGACGCAGCTGGGGTGTACCGCCAGAGAGCTGTCCGCTGTCAGCGGCATTTCCGCTCCTGTGATCAGCCGATACCGCAGCGGCAGCCACAGCCCGGACTTGGCACAATGCCGGAAGCTGTCCGCCGGGATTGCAGCCCTTGCGGCGGAACGTGGGCGGAAGGAAATCACGCAGGAATCGGTGGAAAGCGCGTTCCGGGAGGCTTTAACTTTCCGGGAAGGCTTTGATAAAGAGCGCTTCCGTCACAATCTCAACGAGTTGCTGGACGCCTTCTCCATCGGCAATATGGAGCTTGCCCGCTATCTGAGTTACGACGCTTCCTATCTCTCCCGCATCCGTTCCGGGCAGAGAACGCCCCGGGACGCCGCCGCATTCGCGCTGAGCGTGGGGCGGTTTCTGGTTCGGCGCTGCCAGAGTGACGGGGAACGGGAGCAGCTTGCGGCGCTGATCGGAGCCAGCCTGCCCGCCGACGCAGGAAATGAGGAATACGCCCGCAGCGTGGCGCAGTATCTGTGCGCAGGCAGTCCCCCGGAGAGCGGCGGAAACATGGATCGCTTCCTGCAAAAAATGGACAAATTCGATTTGGAAGAATACATCCGGGTCATCCATTTTGATAAAATGAAAGCCCCCACGTCCCCCATCCAGCTTCCCACCGCCCGGTTCTATAC
The DNA here is from genome assembly GCA_022772525.1 of Clostridiales bacterium. Lineage (GTDB taxonomy): Bacteria > Bacillota > Clostridia > Oscillospirales > Oscillospiraceae > Faecousia. Next base: position 27,190 of record JALFAD010000087.1, on the reverse strand, counting down.
CGGACTACAGGAACTGATGGAAGCGCAGCTGGATTTTCTCAAAGCCACGGTGCTCTCCCGCAGCGCCAGCCCCGTTACCATGTACAGCGACCTGCCCATGACGGAAATGTCGAAGGATACCCAGTTCCCGAAGAAGTGGATGTTCGGCATGGCCATGATGCTGAAAAGGGGTCTGCATCTGAACATGATCCACAATGTAGACCGCCCCTTTCATGAGATGATGCTGGGCCTCGAGAGCTTTATCCCCATGTACATGACCGGGCAGATTTCGCCCTACTATCTTTCCGGGATGCAGACCAGCGCCTTCCGCCATATGCTCTGGGTTTCCGGGGCGGCAGCGTTGCAGGGCGACTGTATTGCCGGGCATATCGGCGACGGCAGGATGTACCTGACGAACCGAAAAAGCGACGTTGCCCACTACCAGGAGTGGGCCGGGCAGCTGCTGAAGCGGGCCTGCCCCCTGATGGAGATTTACGGGCTGGACAAGAAGGAGGCGTTTGACCGCTTTTTGCAGGCGGACAGCACGGAAATCGGCCCCCGCCGGTCGCTGCTTTCTTCGCTTCCGATCTACCCCTCAGCGATGGTTTGGCAAAGCGGATTCTAAGCCGGTGCGGGGTTTCGGAACAGGCGGCGATTCTGAACTATGTTCATTCCGAGCGTCAGAGACTTGAGCTGATTCTGGAGCACAGCACGGTTTCCGATGTGCTGCCAGCCATCTCCGAGGAGGAGTTCAGCCGGTACCCCATGGGGCTGTCTCTGGCTGGGATGTTTTATCCCGGAGATATCCGTCTGACATACCCGGAATACCTGGAATACCTGAATCAGTGTGATGCCTTTGCCCGGGAGCATCCCGGGTACACCTGCCGACGGGATACAAATCCGCCATTTCGAAACATCCAGATATCGATTCTGGAGGGCAGCAGGGTGATTATCACCAAGAACAAATCCCCTGTTATCCATTTCGTCATTCAACATCCCAAAATGTGCGCCGCCATCGAAAACATGGTACTGCCGGTGGTCGAGCCGCAGCCGGAAGAAAGGAGCGGAAAATCATGAAAAAGAAAACCTACACAAAATACGACTATTATTGCATCCAGACGAAAATAGGCAACATCGCCGGACTTTTCGCCCTTGCCGCCGTATCCGCGGCGCTGCTGATGGGCGCCGTGGCGGCGGGCGTCCACGACTACCGTCAGGGCGGCGGTTTGGGCCTGTCCAGCTGGCTCTGCCTTGCCGTGTTCGCGCTGAGTCTGCCAATGATCGTCAGAACCGTAAAGAAATACAGGCTTCTTCAAAGGAAGCTCCGGGAGCAGTCGCCGGAAGAGGTGGAAAAGGACCCGGATTTTAAGGTGGTTATCCAAACAACCAAGCAGGTCTGGGGAGCCATCGTGCTGCTGGGTATCCTTGCCGGGACAACCTTGGCGTTCAGTATTTTTTCAATCTGGCTTATGATCGATTTCTATGACACCGCTTATCTGGTCATGTTTGTTTTGTTCTTCACACTGACGATGCCATCGCTGGCAATGATGATCGCGTATATCCGGCTCCTGCCCATGACCAAGCAGCTGGAAGCAGAGCAGAAGGCGGAATAAGGAAGGTGGATGTCATGAAAATCAAAGCGTACATCTGCCCATCCTGCGGCGCGCCGCTGGATGTAAACTACGACACGACCTTTACCTTCTGCCCCAACTGCGGGAACCGGCTTCACATCTCCTACGAAGGGAAGCCGCGCCCCAAGACCCCGATCTGCGGCAGTTCACAGACGCCAATACCGGAACCCCGCTGGCCAGCGCCGTGGTTCCCCCGGATTACGCCCTGAAAGGTGCCCTGAACACTCAGTGGCAGTCCGACAGTGTTCCCTTTACCGCCACGGTGCAGGCCGTCAGCCCCGACCGGTCTGTTATTCTGACCTCCTCCTCCAAGGAAACCTTCGAGGAAATCCGAGACCCAATCCAGGAAAAAATGGTCGCCCGTATCCCTGTGGCGGCTCCCGCCTGGCTGCGGGACTTTGTGGAGCCGGAGACCTATCTGCAGCAATACGCGCAGGGTATGTTAGGCGTTCCCGTTACCCCCATTGCCAGAGCCGCGCTGCCCAGCGTCTTTGGGACGCATTTGCAGGAGGAGAAGGCAAAGCTGCTGGCTTTTTTCAACGCCCATGCCATCAATATCAATGTGCGCCTTGAAGTGTCCAATCTGGTCTGCGACCCGATCCTGATGAAATTTACCGCCCGGCTGAACGGCGCAGACGTGGTGGTGCTGGCTGGCGCCGACTGGCAGGGCGCGGAGTATTATGATGCCAACAACACGGTCGGCAATCTCACCAATGTCCTGGGCGGTGTGCAGAATGCTTTTGGCGGAATGCTTTCCGGCGGGAGCAGGGAAGCGCCAAAAAACAAGATGGAATTTTTCATGCAGGGCGGCCTGATTGGGCAGATGATGCGCAGCCGGAACGCCTCTGCACAGAGCGCGCCCCAGCAGCCCCAGTCCCGGCGGCAGTCCCCCGGCACGATTCCGCTGGGTCACGCAAAAGAATACGGAAAACCTGTAGATCGAATCCAGTGGGGCAGCAAGCGCCGCTATCTGCTGGTGGCTCCCGCGGAAAAGGAGCAGGAGGCCACGGAAATTTTCCTCCGGTTCGTGGGGAGTCTGACCCCCGACCCCGCTCTGGAGCGGCAGGAAAGCGCTCTGGTGGAGCAGATGTACCACCAGCGGGTGATGGAAGCTCAGGGATACGCCATGCAGGCCCAGCAGATGCGGATGCAGACCATGCAGCGGCAGCAGGAGCTGTCCCGGCAGATCGCCCAAAACAACGCCGAAATTTCCGCAGGCATCATGGATTCCTGGGAAAAGCGCAGCGCTTCCCAGAGTCGGATGAGCGCAAATTATTCCGAGGCTGTCCGGGGCGTCAATACCTATACCACGCCCTCCGGCGGGGCTGTTGAGTGCAGTGTGACGGCGGATCATGTGTATCAGAACCAGTACGGGGACACCTTCGGCGTTTCCGGCAATGCCGTGGATCCCGACGTTGCTGCCAAGCTCAACTGGACGAAACTGGAGAAAAAATAAGGAGGAAACCTGTATGAAGCTTAGAATCTTTCTGACCGCATTGGCAGCCTGCCTGCTGTTGTCCGCCTGCGCAGCCGGGGAAACAGCCGAAACAAAGCAGCCCATGGTTTCCTCCGCGCTGGAAGCCGTGCAGGCCGTTGCTTCCGAGGAAATCGAAAGCATCACCTATACACGCTATACGGAAGGCGGCGCGTTCAGCGGCAGCGTCACTGACCCGGGAACCGTCAAAGAAATCTGCCGCCGCCTGTCCGGGCTTACCCTTGGCGAAGAGAGCAAGGTCGGAACCTCGGATGACGGCCTGCATCTGACTGTGAAAGCAGGGGGCGAACCGCTGACCCTCTATTTTGAGGGAGCCAATCTTGTCCTCAACGGCAGGCAATATGCAGCGGAGGGCCTTAGCCCTCTCAAGCAGTATATCGATCAGCTGATTGCTGCGGAAACAGAAGAAACCACCATCCCGGAAACCACCATCCCGGAAACCACCGCACAGGGGAATCCCTACCAATACTGGGACTACTATAGCGGGTATGCCTATGAAAGCGCTGGGCAGCTGAAATACTGGATTGAATTCCGGGACGAATTCTATCTGCACTGCCTGTTCCGTTCCGGCGAATCGGAACCCTATGAGGAAGTTTATACCCTGTACCCCGATTGGGAAGCGCCAAGTGCCCAGCAGCTGACCATCCGTACCGTGAAGGACGAAAACGGAAATGACATTACCGATCGGTTTGAAAGCCTTGACTTCCTGTTCAGCAGCGAGGACGTTGTGCTCATGCAGGTCAGGCGTGATGAGCAGACTCTGGCCGGAGGCGAGGAGGACAATCTTCTGACCGGGGAATATATCTTAAAGCCCCGGGAAGAAAAAACACCGGAGCAGCTTTGCGTTCTGGCTCAGGAATATTACAAACGGAATTATGACTTCTATCCCCCGGAGGCAGCGTTCACGGATAACGGTGACGGCACCTATACCATCCAGCTGTATGAGAACGTGGATTTGGGCGAGGGGGAGTCCCATACCGCCACATCGGCCTGGTATACGGTGGATACCTACGGTGTTGGAATCGACGAAATTACCGGCAGGACGGTTGATCTCACCCGTTAGCGCCAGAAGCAATAAGGTAAAAAGGCCCAATAGGTTGGATCTATCCTGTTGTGGGGGAGCTACAGTCCCCTTTGCTGCGCAGTATCGTCCTGATGAATGCAGCAATGGTAATTCCCCCCGAAGCAGACTTTTTTCGTGGTCTGCTTCGGGGGGAATCCTATCAGTTTGTATTCCAATGGTTGGCGCCGGCGAATAACCACCGTCAGGCGGTGTCTTCCTGATAAAATTAAATCATTTTATCAGGAAAGAGTATCATACTAGTTTTTCATAAAACGGTTAAATACCGTTTTATGAGACCGCTGTCAAGCGGTCGGCGGCATCGCCTCGAAAAACGTAGTTCATACATTTCTCGACGCCACTGGCGGCCTGCGCACAAAGCGCAGGATAAAATGGTATTAACCATTTTATCGAGAAATAGCATGAAAGCTTTTTCCAATTCATCCCTAATGAAAGCAAAAAAGCGATACTTGGCCCCACGGACCAAGTATCGCTCATTTTGTTGTTTAGGAATCCCGTTCGTCAGCTACCCAATATCCAGTATATTGAAGCCAGCCGAACCGCTTCCTCTTTTTTGCCACGTTTCGTACCCGGTAACGATACCGAGCGGTACCCAGAGGTGTAACGATTATAGACCAACCATGCACGCATTGCCTCCAGGTGCAACCTGATTACATGTCGAAGGGCTCCATGCTCAGGACAGGGTGGCCGACCTCGGACAGGTAGTTCATCAGCTGCTCGGGATCATCGGTGCAGACGGTCTCATCGGCAATCATGTCGGTGAAGTTGTCCACGCCGTACATATCCTTGGCAGTCTTGTCCAGACGATCCCGCATCTGATCCTTCAGCATCTTGGGCATCCAGACGATACGGCCGGGGCCGCCTTCGGCTGCGATGAACTTGTGGGAAGCGATGAAGTGCTTGCCGTGGCCCATGAAGCCGGGGGTCTGCACGCCGCCGCCGGTCATGGAAGCCATCTCGGAGAAGGTCATGCCCAGAGGCGTAGAACCGGCGTGCTCACGGCAGGTGATGACAACGCCCATGGAAACAGGCTCAACGCCGCAGATACACTCGAAGCAGCCGCAGGAGGTCATGGGATCCTGGAACAGGGAGTACAGGGTCACATGCTCCAGAGCGCCGTGGCTGTACTTGTTGACGGCCTCGTCCACAGTGGTGTAACGGCCCAGCTTCTCGTCCATGCAGCCTTCCTTGAGGATGGGCTGGCAGGGACCGGCGGGGTCCAGCTCCTTGGTAGCCTTGGCATCCAGCCAGGACACGGCGCCGCACAGACCCAGACGCTCGGGGGTAACGATACAGACGTGGCTGGGAGAGAAGGCCTGGCACATGATGCAGGTGTAGTACTGCTCCACGGACTCGTCGGTCATGGAAGCCAGACGGGCGTCACGACGGTCAAAGACCTCGTTGGCAGCAGCGCGGAGCTTGGCGTTCTGCTCGGGATCCACAACGATGCGGACCTGGCACTTGTCTACGACGGCCTCGAACTCGCTCTTGACCTTGGCGTACAGAACCTCGCCCAGGTGACGGAACTTGAAGCCGGCCTCGAAGTCAGCTTTGCTGATACGGATACGGATCATGTCGCGCTGACCGGTGTGCATAACGCCCTCGATGCAGTTGATCCAGGAGTGGATCTTACGCTCCATGACGGACTCGAAGTCGGGCTGCATGGCCTTGCCGGCAACCTCGACGGTGTAGGAAAGGGAAATCTTGGAGCCCACGGGAACCTCGTCGATCTCGGGCCCGATGACCTCGATCTTGTGATCCTCGACCTCGGCGGCTTCCTTGGTCTGAACCAGCTCGAAGCAGTCCACACGGGAGCCGTCCACTTCCACCTGCATATCGCCGCGGCGGATGATTTCGCCTTCGAAAGCGGTAGCGAAGGCCACGGGGATGTCGATGTTGGTGATCTTCAACTTGATGTCCCGGGCCTCCAGAGAGGTGGCGTTCCACTTGGAGGTATCCAGCTGCTGAATCAGGGACTTGGGAACGCGGAACATGTTCTCGGTCTCGTTGGAAACAACGGGGAAGCCCAGGCAGATGGCGCCGGCGCCGTAGGAGACGATCTCGTCAGACAGGGGCTTGTAGGCGTTGACGAAGGCCTTGACACGATCCATGGTGTACTTGGCCAGAGCCTTGAAGTCGCCGGGGGTGATGTTGCCGAAGATCAGGGCAGCACGGACAGCCACGGAAACCACGTGGATGACGGACTGCATCTCATAGCCCAGAGGCACCACGCGGACGTTCTCGCCCAGCTTCATGCCGGCATCGTAGCAGTGCTTGATGGAATCGCCGGTCAGCGTGACCAGGATACCCTGCGCCTGATAGGACTTGGCCAGCGCAACAGTCTCAGCGGGATCCTCAGCGCCGCCGATGATAACGGCAACACCGGGGATGTCGCCGGTAACCAGGGGAACACCCAGATTCCGGACGAAGGCATCGGACAGGTGGCCCATCTCGGGCTCCGCGTAGGGCTCCGCGCCGTTCAGGTACTTGAGGGCTTCCAGGAACTCAGCGCACAGGGCGGAAGCGATGCCGCTGTCAAAAGCGTCCTGCAGACGGTTGTTGCGGGTCATCATGCCCTTTATGTTCTCCATGGCGGCCTTCATCTCACCCAGAGTGGTGATTTTGACGCCGGTGACGCCATAGTAGCAGGGCAGGCTGTAGGCGGTGCCGGGGAAGGACACTGCGCAGCCCTCGCCGTTGGCGGCGATTGCTTCATCAATGGCGGCTACGGTGCGGGCGTAGTTGTAGTCGTTACCGCCAAAAACTCTATCAAAAAGTGTCACGGTTTTTCCTCCTATATCGTATTGGTTATTCCATTAACAGTCGTCACGATCCAGAATTTCCTTGATCTTCCGGATCTCCTCGATTGCCGTGGGGCTGAAATCGTAGGGTGATTTTCCCTGACGATCCGCGTCCATGATCTCCGGGTTGTAGTGGATGAAGCCCAGAAAATCCTCTGCGGGGATGGCGGATTTGACAAACTCCTCATCCCGGGCATCCCGAACCTTGTTGGCTACCACCCGCACCTGCTTGACCCCCAGGTCAGCGGCAAGCCGCTTGACATTGTGGTAGGTCTGGACACTGCGGGCGCCGGGCTCGATGACCACGATGAACTGGTCCATGTTGCCCGCGGTGCCCCGGCCCAGATGCTCCAGTCCCGCTTCCATATCCATAATGACCACGTCGTTTTTGCGGTAGGTCAGGGCGGCCAGAATGGACTTGAGCATCACATGCTCCGGACAGACGCAGCCGCTGCCGCCCACGTCCACGGTACCCATGACCAGCAGCTTCACGCCATTGATCTCTTTGGAAAAGGTGTCGGGAATGTCAGCCACATAAGGGTTGAGCTTGAAGAACTTATTGGCGGCGGAAGCGCCGGTGCGTTCTTCTACCAGGGTGCGCATTTTGGAGATGGGGACGATGGCGTCCACTTCCTCCTGAGAAAGGCCCAGAGCCAGACCCAGATTGGCGTCAGGGTCCACGTCGGCGGCAAGGACGGTGCGTCCTTCGTCGGCGTAGAGCCGGGCCAGTGTGGAGGACAGGGTGGTTTTGCCCACGCCGCCCTTACCGGTAATCGCTACTTTCATTGGAAAAAGACCTCGTAAGTAAAGATTGTTCCGAAACGAAAGCCAATCGCTTAGATACAAGATACTGAGATACTAGATACAAGATAGCCAAAATTTGAGGATTATCTAGTATCTTGTATCTTATGCGGCAATTCCGGAACGGAATTCCAGCATTTAGATGCCCAGAGCGGCGCGCTTGGCCTCAATGCACTCAATCATCTTGTCGCCCAGCTTTTCGATGTCGGTTTCGACCACGAACTTGGCCTCGACCCACTCCTTGATGCCGTCTTCGCCCTGCAGCAGGCGGGTGACCTCGTCAGAGCCCTTGGAGTAGGGATCGACACCCAGGAAGGTCTCGATACCGGTAGCGACAACGTAGTTGCCAATGGAGACAGCCTTCTCGGACATCCATTCGGGAGCGCAGCCCACCACAGGAACCTGAGAAATGTTGATGCCCCAATCCTTGGCAATGTCGGCGGCCAGGATCATCATACGAGAGATATCCACGCAGGAGCCCATGTGCAGGACGGGAGGAATGCCGGCCAGCTCACACACACGCTTCAGACCTGCGCCGCAGTACTCCTTGGCCTTCTCGGGATCCATGAGGCCGGCCTTGGCAGCAGCCTGCGCGGCACAGCCGGTGGTAATGACGATGATGTCATTCTCCAGCATCTTCTTCATCAGGCCGATGTGGGCGGAGTCGGGACGAACCTTGGGGTTGTTGCAGCCGACCATAGCCACAGCGCCGCGGAGAACGCCGGAGTGGACGCACTCGATCAGGGGCTTGGTGGTGCCGAACTCGTCGACCTGAGAGTTGGCGACGCCGTCCAGAACCTTCTTGATGGCCTCCACAGAATAGCCGACACGGGCATTCTGCTTAAGAGAGGGGATGTTGACCAGCTCGGGATCCCGGTTCTTGAAGTTCTCAATGGCCATCTTCACGATCGCCTTGGCATTCTCACCGGCGGTGGCGGAGGAGAAGCGGATGAACTCGGAATCGGGAATCCGGGCGATGGGAGATGTGGTGACGAACTTGGTATGGAAGCACTTGCTCAGGGGGCCCAGGGCGGGGAAGATGCACTGCACGTCCACGACGATGGCTTCGCAGGCGCCGGTGAGAACCACGTTCTCCTGGTTCAGGTAGTTACCGGCCATGGGAATGCCGTGACGCATGGCGACCTCGTTGGAGGTGCAGCACACGCCGGAAATGGTGATGCCCTTGGCGCCCATGCTCTTGGCGTAGGCGATCATTTCGGGATCATTGGCGTAGTAGACGATCATTTCGGACAGGGAAGGATCGTGACCGTGAACCACGATGTTGACGTTGTCCTTCTCCATGACGCCGATGTTAGCGGTGGTGTCAACGGGCTTGGGAGTGCCGAACAGGACGTCGGAGAACTCGGTGCCCATCATGGAGCCGCCCCAGCCGTCGGACAGGCCGGCCCGCAAAGCCTGACGAATCAGCGCCTCAGGCAGAGAGGAGCAGCCCATGTGGGTCATGTGCAGAGACTGGGAAACCTCCCGGTCGATGGCCCGGGGCTCGATCTCGGCGTCATGCCACAGCTGCTGGGTGTGCTCGGGAGCCCGCTTCAGGAAGCGCTGGGTGCCAAAGGGCTTGCCGTATTCCAGCAGACCGGTCTCAGCGACTTCGTGAGCCAGATCGAAGATATCCTTGCCCTCGGTCTCGATGCCCCACTCCTTGGCGATGCGGATCAGCTTCTCGGGGTCCTTGACGGTGTAGTTGCCGCCTTCCTTGGTCTGGTACAGGGTGTGGCAGATTTCACGGCCGTGGTCGGAGTGCGTAGCAGCACCGCCGGCAGTGAAGCGCAGGTAGTTACGGGCGACGATGCCGTGCACATCGCAGCCGCAGATACCACGGGGAGCCTTCTTGGTGATGCGGCAGGGGCCCATGGAGCAGATACGGCAGCAGGTGCCGCTCTCGCCGAAGCCGCAGTGAGGAGTCTGGTTCTTAACACGCTGCTGCCAGGTATCGGCGCCAACCTTCTGCGCGGTTTCCAGCAGAGAGTTGGTGGCAGCTTCCATCTCCTCGATGGTGATTAAAGATGCCCAATCCTTCAAAGTGATTTCCTCCTAATCATTGATTCTTGTGACGAACGAAATGACGCTTATGCAGAACATAAGGTATCGATATTATTTTACTAATTTCATACAAGATTGTCAATCGTGCATTTTCACACAATTCTTCCCATTTTCGTATCCCCCACGGGGGGATTTTTGGTTAATTTACATGATAATTCCGTGCGGCAGCTTCCAAAACTCGACAAAATAGAAAGAATCCCGCCGCCGGAAAACAGCCGGAGGCGGGAAAAGAACAGCTTTTTATGAGATTTAGCTGGTTTTTTGAAAACGGGTATACACCTGCCCGGGGCGGAGCTTGACTCCCCGCAGCCGGACGAGCCGGGATACGGTGACGATTTCGTAGTCCTTGTCCAGCAGCACGTCCACAATGTCCAGTGCCGCCTGTACGGAGCTGTCGGACATATCGTGCAGAAGCACAATGTCCCCGTCCTTCACATTTTTCAGCACGGCCCGCTCCACGGCGGCGGTGTCGTGGGTGGCCCAGTCCCGGGGGTCTACCGACCAGCTGAGGATGGCGAGATTCCGCACCTCGGCCACCTGCCGCACAGCGTCGGAGCAGCAGCCTCCCGGCGGACGGAGAAATACCGGCTGGCACCCTTCGGGCAGCAGCGCCTGAGAGTCTTCCAGCTCACCCGCGATATCCCGGCGGCTCATGGACTGCATGTTTTTATGGGTAAAGCCGTGGTAGCCAATCTCGTGACCCTCGTCAAAAATCCGCTGAGTCAGGTCGGGATAGTCCTGCATCCGGTAGCCGCACAGCAGGAAGGTGGCCTGAACGCCCCGGTCGTACAGCCCGTCCAGCAGCTTTCGTGTGTATTTCCCGGAGGGGCCGTCGTCAAAGGTCAGGGCTACATATTTTGTTTCCCTGGCCTGAACGGGAAGCACCAGCAGGGAAATGCTGAGGACAATTGCCAAAAGCCTGCGCATGAATATCACCTTCCTTTTGATGAATTCGTTGACGGCGGATAAAAAATGGGGTATACTATACCGTTGGAGGGTTATGATATGAACTTGATCTGCCCAATTTGTGAAAAGCCGCTGCTTCGGCAGGAAAACCGCTTTCTTTGCCCGGCGAATCACAGCTTTGATATTGCCCGGCAGGGCTATGTAAATCTGCTGACCGTGCAGCAAAGGCACTCCGCCCACCCGGGAGACACAAAGCAGCAGGTGCTGTCTCGCCGGGAGTTTTTGGAGGGCGGCTTTTACGCCCCCATCGCCGAAGCGCTGATTGCCACGGCGGAAAACTACGGCGCCTCCGGCCCCATATTGGATGCGGGCTGCGGGGAGGGTTACTACTGCACCCGTCTGGCGAAGGCCATGGGCGCGGAGCTTGCGGGGCTGGACATTTCCAAGGACGCGGTGCGCTATGCCGCCGGAAAATACAAGGACGCCCAGTGGCTGTGCGCAACTGCCGCGCGGATTCCCGTGGAAGATGGCGGCGTGGGACTGCTGACCAGCCTGTTCGCCATTACGCTCCCGGAGGAATTTCGCCGGGTTTTACGGGAAAACGGTTTGTTTTTTCAGGTTTTGGCGGCGCAGGATCACCTGCTGGGGCTGAAGAAGATCATTTATGACCAGCTGATTTTCCGGGAAAAGGACACGGCGCCGTCACTTCCCGGCTTTGCCCTTTTGGAATCCATTCCCATCCGGTTTTCCTTTACGGTGGAGGGGCCGCAGGTGCAAAACCTGTTCGCCATGACGCCCCATCTGTTCCGGGTGAGCAAAGCGGGAGCCGACCGCCTGCGCAAGACGCAGACGCTGTCGGATACGGCAAGCTGCGTGCTCAACGTGTTCCGGCGTACATAATATCCCCGTGGATTCCAAATTGTATGTCTGGTAAAATGTCGAAATAACGGAGAAAAGTGAATGCTGAACAAATTACAGGCAATCTGCGATAAATACGAAGAACTGTGCGCTCGTTCCGAGCAGCCGGATTTCTACGCCGACCCCCAGAAGGCGGCAAAGCAGCTGCGGGAAAAGAATGATCTGGAGCCGATTGTGGAGTGCTATCAGGCCTACCGGCAGGCGGAAACCGATATGGCGGACGCTCAGGAATTGATGTCCGACCCGGAAATGAAGGAGCTTTGCCAGGAAACCTATGCACAGGCCAAGGCCACGAAGGAAGCATTATACGAAAAACTGCAAATCCTGCTGCTGCCGAAGGACCCCAACGACGAAAAAAACGTGATTGTGGAGATTCGTGGCGGCGTGGGCGGCGAGGAAAGCGCCCTGTTTGCCCACAGCCTGTTTCGGATGTACTCCATGTACGCGGCGAAAATGGGCTGGAGCGTGGAACTGCTCAATTACAACGAGACGGAGCTGGGCGGTGTGAAGGAGGCGGACTTCGTCATTAACGGACGGGGAGCCTACTCCCGGATGAAGTATGAGTCCGGCGTCCACCGGGTGCAGCGGGTGCCGGAGACGGAATCCGGCGGCCGGGTCCACACCTCCACCGCCACGGTGGCGGTGCTGCCGGAGATGGAAGCGGTGGACGTACAGATCAATCCCGCCGACATTGAAATGCAGGTCTACCGGGCCAGCGGCGCTGGCGGTCAGCACGTCAACAAGACCAGCTCTGCCGTGCGGTTGATTCACAAGCCCACGGGCATCGTGGTAGCCTGTCAGGAGGAACGGTCTCAGGTGCAGAACCGGGAAAAATGTATGCGGATGCTGGCTTCCAAGCTCTATGAAATGGAGCAGGAGAAGAAGGAAAGCGAGGTGACCGGTCTGCGCCGGTCGCAGGTGGGTACGGGCATGCGCAACGAGCGTATCCGCACCTATAATTTCCCTCAGGGCCGGGTCACCGACCACCGGGTGAATCTGACGCTGTATCGCATCGACTCCGTTATGGATGGCGATTTGGATGAAATCATCAACGCCCTGGCCACAGCCGATCAGGCAGAAAAGTTAAAGAATGCGAAATAAAGAGGGAATGCCCATGGAATATATAACCAATTCCCCGGAAGAAACAGAAAGGCTGGGAGCAGCGCTGGCAGAAAAGCTGGGACCGGGAACCATCATCGCCTACCGGGGCGACCTTGGCGCGGGGAAGACCGCTTTCACCCGGGGCCTTGCCCGGGGTTTGGGTTGTGACGAGATGGTCACCAGCCCGACTTATACCATTGTCAATGAATACTTAGGCGGGCGGCTGCCCCTGTTCCACTTCGATATGTACCGCCTGCGCTCTGCCGACGACCTGTGGGACATCGGCTGGGAGGACTATCTGGAGCGGGGCGGTGTCTGCGCCGTGGAGTGGAGCGAAAACGTGGCGGAGGCCATGGAAAAGCCAATCACCGTGACCATCGAAAAGCTGGGCGAAAATACCCGGCGCATCACCATCGAGGGGAGAGAAACAGATGCTGATTTTAGCCTTTGAAACCAGCGCGAAAGCGGCCTCTGCGGCCCTGCTGGAGGACGGAAAGCTGCTGGGGGAAAGCTATCAGAACACGGGCCTGACCCACAGCCAGACCCTGATGGTTATGGCGGAAAACCTGCTTTCTCAGTGCGGAAAAAACGCGGAAGATGTGACAGCCGTCGCCGTGGCGGCAGGCCCCGGCTCCTTTACCGGGGTTCGCATCGGCGTAGCTGCCGCCAAGGGCTTCGCTTGGGGCCGGGAAATTCCCTGCTACGGCGTGTCTACGCTGGAAGCTATGGCCTTGAGCTTGGGCGCGTTTCAGGGCTACGTCTGCCCCTGCATGGATGCCCGGCGGAGTCAGGTTTACAATGCTCTGTTTTATGTAAACCAAGGAGCTTTGGAACGAGTGACCGGAGACCGTGCCATCTCCCTTGCGGAGCTGGGAGAGGAATTAAAAAATCTGAAAGAGCCGATTTTTCTGGTTGGCGACGGCAGCAATCTGTGTTATAATACATTGTCGGAGAGCGTTCCCAATCTGGTACTGCCGCCGGAGCACCGGATGCACCAGCGGGCCAGCGGCGTGGCGCTGGCGGCGCAGAAACAGGCGGAGGCTGGGGATCCGGGCGATGCCAATGCCCTGACACCCAATTATCTGCGGCTGTCCCAGGCGGAGCGGGAACGCGCGGAACGTATGAAGCAAACGGAAATAACGGAATAATAAAGGAGAAAGATACCATGGCAAATGTAACTGTCCTCGATCATCCCCTGATTCAGCACAAGCTGGCAATTCTGCGCAGCAAGGATACCCCCGTCAAGGAATTCCGGGAGCTGGTGGGCGAAATCGCCGGCCTCATGTGCTACGAAGCCACCCGGAACCTGCCCACCAAAGAGGTTCAGGTGGAAACCCCCATCACCACCGCGACCTGCCGGATGCTGGCGGGTAAGAAAATGGCCATCGTCCCCATTCTTCGCGCGGGCCTTGGCATGGTGGACAGCATGGTTGGCCTGATTCCCTCCGCAAAAATCGGCCATATCGGCCTGTACCGGGATCCCGAGACCCACAAGCCTGTGGAATACTACTGCAAGCTGCCCGATGACATCGGCAACCGTCAGGTGTTCGTGGTGGACCCCATGCTGGCAACCGGCGGCAGCGCCATCGCCGCCATTGATTTCCTGAAGCAGCACGGCTGCAAGCAGATTATCATGATGAACATAATCGGCTGCCCCGAGGGCGTGAAGGCCGTCACCGCGGCCCATCCCGACGTGGACATCTACCTTGCCGCCATGGACGAGAAACTGAACGCGAATGCCTACATCGTTCCCGGACTGGGCGATGCCGGCGACCGGATCTTTGGTACGAAGTAATCGGTACAGTCAGGCAGATCATATTTGACTGCGCATTCCATTTTCCGCAGATGCGCGCCTGCGTACCGCAGGCAGAAAGAAAGCGGAATAAATCAGGTTTTAACGCAAATTTTTCTTTACTTTTGGGCATGCTTATGATATGATTGTAAGGCTGGCTGAAAGTCAGAAGCTATTTTTATGCCCGCTGCTCAGTTGTGGGAGAAAGCCAAACCGGCATTCCACTGGGCCCCTACTTGGCAGCCGGGTCATGTATTGAAAGGTGGAAAACACAATGATTCAGAAGGAAAAGAAGACTCAGGTTATCCTGGAAAACGCTACCCACGAGGGCGACACCGGTTCTCCCGAGGTTCAGGTCGCCATCCTGACCGCCCGTATCAACGAGCTGACTGAGCACCTGCGTACCCACAAGCACGACAACCACTCCCGTCGTGGTCTGCTGATGATGGTTGGTAAGCGCCGCAAGATGCTGGACTATCTGGCAAACAAGGACATCAACCGCTACCGTGCTCTGATCGCCAAGCTGGGTATCCGTAAGTAAGTTATTTGAAAGGGCGACGGACACCGTCGCCCTTTCTTAAAGCAATCGGGAGAATTTTAGCAGTTGAAAGGGCTGCCGACACTTCGGCATTCGTTTCAAGTGCTAAACCTCCCGAACCACAAAAATACAAGGAGGTTCACAAATTGATTACCCTCAAGCAGTATCCCAACCACCATGTTTACGAAATGGAAATCGGCGGCCGCCCCTTCACCGTGGAAACCGGTAAGGTCGCGGAGCTGGCAGACGCCGAGTGCATCTGCCGCTACGGCGACACCGTGGTGCTCACCACCGTCACCTGCAACCCCATCCCCAAGGCCGGTATCGACTACTTCCCCCTGACCATCGAGTTTGAGGAGAGGATGTACGCCGTAGGCCGCATCCCCGGCTCCTTCAACCGCCGGGAGGGCAAGCCCTCCGAGCGGGGCATCCTGAACAGCCGTATCATCGACCGGCCCATGCGTCCCCTGTTCGACGAGGAGTTGCGCAACGACACCGTGGTCACCTGCACCGTTCTCGCCAACGACTACGACAACCCCGTGGAAATCGTGGCCTCTCTGGGCGCTTCCATTGCCATCGCTTCCTCCGATGTGCCCTGGAACGGCCCCGTGGCTACCACCAACGTTGCCCATCTGAACGGCAAGTATATTGTCAACCCCTCCGCTGACGAGCGGGAGGCCGCCGACTGCTTCGTGTGCATTTCCTCCACCTTTGAGAAGGTGGTCATGATTGAGACCGAGGCCAACGAGGCTCCCGAAAATATCGTGCTGGAGTGCATCCGTGTTGCCCACGAGACCAACATGGAGATCGTGAAGTTCATCAACGGCATCGTTGCTGAGATCGGCAAGCCCAAGTTCACCTTCGAGAAGGCCGCCGTCAACCACGACCTGCTGGACGACCTGATGGCCTACGGCCTGAACCAGATCGAGTACGCACTGGACACCGACGACAAGAATGTCCGCGAGGAGCGGCTCACCGCCGCCCGTCTGGACTTCCAGGAGAAGTTCGGTGAGAAGTACGAGGACTTCGAGACCCACATTGACGTCTGCCTGTACAAGATGCAGAAGAAGGTCGTCAAGAAGTGGCTGCTGCAGGGCAAGCGTGTGGACGGCCGCGGTATGGACGACATCCGTCCTCTGGACGCCGAGGTCGGCGTGCTGCCCCGGGTGCATGGTTCCGGACTGTTCTCCCGCGGTCAGACGCAGGTACTGTCCATCTGCACTCTGAACACCCTGTCCGCCGCCCAGAAGCTGGATACCATCTATCCCGAGGACACCAAGCGCTATATCCACCACTACAACTTCCCCGCCTACTCCACCGGCGAGGCCCGGGCTGCCCGTTCCACCTCCCGCCGTGAGATCGGTCACGGCGCGCTGGCGGAGAAGGCCCTGCTGCCCGTGATTCCCAGCGTGGAAGAGTTCCCCTACGCCATTCGGGTGGTGTCCGAGGTTCTTTCTTCCAACGGCTCCACCTCCCAGGCTTCTATCTGTGGCTCTACTCTGGCGCTGATGGATGCCGGCGTGCCCATCAAGCGGCCCGTTGCCGGTATCTCCTGCGGTCTGATTTCCGATCAGGAAACCGGCGAGTGGAGAACCTTCACCGACATTCAGGGCGTTGAGGACTTCCACGGCGAGATGGACTTCAAGGTTGCCGGTACCACCGAGGGTATCACCGCCATTCAGATGGATCTGAAGAACAAGGGCCTGACCATGGAGATCATTGCCGACGCTCTGGAGCGCTGCCGCAAGGCCCGCCTGCAGATCATTTCCGAGATTATCCTGAAGGCCATTCCCGCTCCCCGTGAGGAAGTCTCCGAGTACGCCCCCAAGATGATCTCCCTGAAGATTCCCGTTGACAAGATCCGCGAAGTCATCGGCTCCGGCGGCAAGACCATCCAGAAGATCTGCGCCGACACCGGCGCCAAGGTGGACATCGACGACGACGGCTCCGTGTTCATCTCCGCTGTGGATGCCGCCGCTGCCAACGCCGCCAAGAAGATGGTGGACGACATCTGCTTCGTGCCCGAGGTGGGCAAGCTGTACTACGGCAAGGTTGTCCGCATCCTGCCCATCGGTGCCTTTGTGGAAATCGCCCCCGGTCACGACGGCATGGTGCACATCTCCAAGCTGGAGAACCACCGTGTGGAAAAGGTCGAGGACGTGCTGAATCTGGGCGATATGACCTGGGTCAAGTTCATGGGCTTCGACGAGAAGGGCCGCGCCAACTTCAGCCGAAAGGACGCGCTGAAGGAAATGGCAGAGAAGGGTTAAGCCCACTATCGCGTATTCGTATCCCGCCCTGCTTACGCAGGGCGGGATTTTTGCGCGCAAAAATGTTGACAATTCAACTTCTTTGTGCTATACTGTGAAACGTTGAGTTGTCAACATTAATGCTAATTCTTGATTGAAAGCTTTAAAAGATTTTCGAGGATGAATTGTGCCAGAAAAGGTAGATGACGCCGCTGGGCTGACGCCCAGCAAGGAAGATAACGCATTCTGGCGCAATTCAGGCCGGAAAGAATTAAAGTTTTTAATCAAGAGTTAGTATAAAGGAGCAACTGTGAATGATTGAGCGCTTTGAAAAATTTTCCCTTGCCATTGCCGAAATCTCCCGCTGCTGGCACAAAATCGCGGCGGAGGAACTGGCGAAGTATTCCCTGAAATCCTCCCATGTCACCTATTTGCTAACGCTGTACCGCTATCCCGATGGGCTGACCGCCCCCAAGCTGGCAGAGCTGTGCGACCGGGACAAAGCGGATGTCTCCCGAATGCTGTCCATCCTGGAGGCCAGAGGTCTGGTCACCAAGGACGGCAGCGGCGGGAGCCGCTATCGGGGGAATCTGCGTCTGACTCCGGAAGGACAGGTCGTAGCAAATGAGCTGTCCCACCGGGCGGAACGCGCTGTGGAACAGGCCGGAGAGGGGCTGACAGAAGAAAACCGTACCATATTTTATGAATCTCTCGATACCATTACCAAAAATCTGCGCAGAATTTCTCAGGAGGGACTGAAATGAATCCCATCAAAGCATTCTATTGCCGCACGCTTCAGGCCGCACTGCGGGCCGCGCTGCCGGTGCTGCCCTACCGGGAGCCAGAAATCTTCCGCAGCTGTAGTGAGCTGAACACCGTGTTTACCAAAAAGAACATTCAGCGGGTGCTGATTGTCACCGACGAGGGCATCGTCCGCAGCGGCATCGCCGGGCAGCTGGAATACGCCCTCGATGGGTGCGGCATCGCCTACACCGTCTACGCAGAGACCCGGCCCAATCCCACGGTTGCCAACGTGGAGGCCGCCCTGTGGCTCTATCACCGGGACAACTGTCAAGCTCTGGTAGCCATTGGCGGCGGCTCCTCCATGGACTGCGCCAAAGCTGTCGGCGCTCGGATTGCCCGTCCCCGGACACCCTTGGGAAAGCTGAAAGGCACCCTGCGAATCCTTCATAAGCTGCCCACTCTCATTGCTATTCCCACAACTGCCGGAACCGGCAGCGAAACCACGCTGGCAGCGGTGATCACTGACAGTGAAAAGAAGCACAAGTATGTGATGAACGATTTTGTGCTGATTCCCCGTTATGCCGTGCTGGACGCCAGCCTGACCCGTTCCCTGCCGTCCCATCTCACCGCCACCACCGGCATGGACGCCCTGACCCACGCGGTGGAGGCCTATATTGGTCGCTCCACAACCCGGCTGACCCGGCAGAAGGCGCTGGAGGCCACACGGCTGGTCTTTGAGAACGTGGAAACCGCCTACCGGGATGGGCAGAATATGCGTGCCCGGACCAATATGCTCACCGCCGCCTATGAAGCCGGTGTGGCCTTCACCCGCTCCTATGTAGGCTATATCCACGCCGTGGCCCACTCTCTGGGCGGGCAGTACAACATTCCCCACGGCCTTGCCAACGCGGTGATTATGCCCTATGTGCTGGAAAGCTACGGCCCCTGCATTCACAGAAAGCTTCACGAGCTGGGCATTGCCGCCGGTGTCTGCACACCGGAGCAGTCCGACGAACAGGCTGCCGCGAAGTTCATCCAGGCCATCCGGAACCTGAACGCCCGCTTGAATATTCCCGCCCATCTGGATGGTATTCAGGAAGCCGACATTCCCGTCATGGCAGCCCATGCGGAGAAGGAAGCCAATCCCCTGTACCCCGTTCCCCGTCTGATGACGAAAGAGGAACTGGAGGGCTTCTACCGTCAGGTTGCGTCAAGCAAGGAGGTTCGCCATGGAAAGCAGGCAAGCTGAAGCCATTTTACAGTGCCAGCGGGACTTCTTCCGTACCGGGGCAACGCTGCCGGTTCCCTTCCGGCTGGATGCCCTTGACAGGCTGTACCGGGCCGTGAGCGCCCGTCAGCCGGAAATCTGCGCCGCCCTGAAGGAAGATCTGGGAAAGAGTGAAACCGAAAGCTTTATGTGCGAAATTGGCATGGTTCTGTCGGAAATCAGCTATATGCGCCGCCATATCCGCCGTTTTTCCCGGCCCAAAACCGTGCATACCCCGCTGGCTCAGTTCCCCTCCCACAGCTTCACCCAGAGCGTGCCCTACGGAAACACCCTGATTATGAGTCCTTGGAACTATCCGTTCCTTCTGTCCATGGAGCCGCTGGTGGATGCCGTCGCCGCAGGCAACACCGCAATCCTCAAGCCCAGCGCCTATGCCCCCGCCACGGCGGAAATCATGAAGTCTTTGGTTGAAGAATGCTACCCGTCAGAATTTGTCACCGTTGTCACCGGCGGACGGCAGGAAAACAGCGTCCTGCTGGAACAGAAATTCGACCTGATTTTCTTTACAGGCTCCCAAGCTGTAGGAAAAGAAGTGCTGCGCCGTGCGGCGGAGCATCTGACCCCTGCCGTGCTGGAGCTGGGCGGCAAAAGCCCCTGCATTGTGGATGCCAGCGCGGATATCGCCCTGGCGGCAAAGCGGATCGTTTTCGGCAAGTTCCTGAACTGCGGGCAGACCTGCGTGGCCCCGGACTATATTCTCTGCCACAGCTCCGTGAAAGAGCAGCTGATTGCGGAATTGAAAAAGCAGATCACCACCCAGTTTGGCCCAGAGCCTCTCAAAAATCCCGACTACGGCAAAATCATCAACCGCAAGCACTTTGACCGGCTATGCAGTCTGATGGATCCCGAAAAAGTGGTTTTGGGTGGAGAAGCCGATGCTTCTGCCTGCCGCATCGCCCCCACCCTGCTGTCCGATGTAACTCCGGACGATCCCATTATGGGACAGGAGATTTTCGGGCCTCTGCTTCCCATTTTGACCTTTGAGAGATTTGATGAGGTCGTTTCTTTTGTGGAGGCCGGTGGAAAGCCGCTGGCGGCCTATCTGTTCAGCCGGGACGCGGAGCAGATTCGCCAGTTTCGTACCCGCCTGCCCTTCGGCGGCGGTTGCGTCAACGATACCATCATCCATTTGGCTACCAGTGAGATGGGCTTCGGCGGTGTCGGTGAAAGCGGCATGGGCGCCTACCACGGGAAAGCCGGCTTTGACGCCTTCTCCCACAAAAAGAGCATCGTGGACAAAAAAATCTGGCTGGATCTGCCCATGCGCTACCAGCCCTACACCAGCAGACTATATCAGTTCCTGCTGCACCTGTTTTTAAAATAAGGAGGATTACACATGCGTGTCAGAATTATTGTTGACTCTACGGCAGATCTGGCCCCGGAGCTGCAGGGGCAGGTGGAAATCGTACCTCTGACCGTCAGCTTCGGAACCGAAGAATATATCGACGGCGTCACCATCACCCACGAGGAATTCTACAACAAGCTGATTGAAAGCGATGTGCTGCCCACCACCAGCCAAGCCTCCCCCGCCGCCTTTGAGAAAGTCTTTGAGGAAGTTGCCGCCGCCGAGGACAGCGCCGTGGTCATCACCGTGGCCTCTCAGCTCTCCGGCACCTGCCAGAGCGCCCGGATTGCCGCCGAGGACTATGACAACATTTACGTGGTGGACAGCGGCAGCGTGACTCTGGGCGCGGGCATTCTGGCGGAGTACGCTCTGCGGTGCGCCTGTTCCGGCATGGAAGCTGCCCAGATTGCCGCGCTTCTGGAAAAGAAGAAGGAAGATGTATGCCTGATTGCCATGCTGGATACGCTGGAATACCTGAAAAAGGGCGGGCGCATTTCCGCTGCTGTGGCTTTCGCTGGCGGTCTGCTGAACATCAAGCCAGTAGTCAACGTGAAAGACGGCGTGATCAACATGCTGGGCAAAGCCCGCGGCTCCAGGCAGGGCAACAACCTGCTGGCTCAGGAAATCGGCAAAACCGGCGGCATTGACTTCGACATGCCCATTTTGCTGGGCTACTCCGGTCTGTCCGATGCTTTGCTGAAAAAGTACATAACCGACAGCGCGCCCCTGT
This sequence comes from Clostridiales bacterium, assembly GCA_022772525.1. Lineage (GTDB taxonomy): Bacteria > Bacillota > Clostridia > Oscillospirales > Oscillospiraceae > Faecousia. The sequence continues at coordinate 5,727 of JALFAD010000087.1, read as the reverse complement.
GGGAGGGCAATGTGGACTCTCTGCGCTATACCAGCATTGGCAGCGTGGTAGGCACCCACGCCGGCCCCGGCGCCATCGCCGCCGCCTTTTTCCACAAGTGAGCAAACCCGCTCCGATTTTCGGAGCGGGTTAACCATTTCTCAGGAAATCCGATAAAGCCGTTTCCCGTTTTCCATGGTAATCTTGTGGATTTCCTCCACAGAAAGACCACGGATTTCCGCAAGGGCCTCCGCCATGCGGTAGAGCCTGCCGGGGTCGTTGCGCCTGCCCCGGAAGGGTTCCGGGGACATATAGGGGCAGTCGGTTTCCAGCACGATTCGGTCAAGGGGAATCGCGGCGGCAGTTTCCACCGCTTTCCGGGCGTTTTTGAAGGTCAGTACCCCGGTAAAGCCGATGTACCAGCCCCGGCTCACCAGCCATTTCGCCATTTCCGCGGAGCCGGAATAGCAGTGGAACACCCCCTTGACCGTGGGAAATTCCTCCACAATCCGCATTCCGTCCTCGTGGGCCTCCCGCTCGTGAACAATCACTGGGAGGTCAAGCTCCGCCGCCAGCGCCATCTGGGCCCGAAAGGCCTCCTGCTGGCGCTGCCGTGGGACATCCTCGTAATGGTAGTCCAAACCGATCTCGCCGATAGCGAGTATTTTTTTGTTTTGTTTCCATAACGCCCGGTATTCCTCAAGAACCGCTGGCGTAACCTCGTCGGCAGCGTCCGGGTGGGAACCGACAGCAGCGTAAATATAGTCATACCGCTCTGCCAGCGCTGCCGCGTTCCGGGAGGATGCCAGGGAGCAGCCCGGATTCATGAGCAGACCAATGCCCTGCTCCGGCAGGCGGGCCAGCAGAGCTTCCCGGTCTTCGTCGAAGGCCCGGTCATCCATATGCGCGTGAGTATCAAACAGCATAGGTTTCTCCTTCTATAAAAATCGCGACGAGACAGCCGTCCATTTCCCGGACATGGGGGTCGTCCAGAGAAAAGGCCGTTTCATTGGGGTAGCCGCGCAGGCCCCTGCCGCTGAGCTTCGCTGACGCTTCCTTCAGCACCCAGAAGGTCAGCAATGCCCGGTTTTTGTCGTCGGCAGCGTCAAACTGGGTCTTTTCCATTGGGGACAGGATTTTTTCCGCCAGCGACAGGTTCACCCGGCGGTTCAGCTCCTCCGCGTCAATTGCGATGTTTGTCTCAGCCAGCACACAAAAGGCGTGGTTTTTTGTGTGACTGATAGAAAAATGCCAGTCGCTGTCCGCGAAGGCGGGCTTTCCCCACGCTCCAGCCTCGATGGGCGGCAGGGGCTGTCCGGTGGCTTCCCTGTAAAGCCGGGCAAGCAAAGCGCGCCCGGCTTCATGCCCGGAGCGTCCATTCAGGGAACAGGATGCCAGCATCACAGGGCATCAATGATATTAGGGTCATGATCCTCCCCATTCTTATTTTCCCAGATGCGCTCCGCCAGCATACCGCCGCCCACCGCCAGAATTACAAAGCCGCACAGGGAGAACATCATCCGGGAAGCGGTCATGGGCAGCAGAATCAGCACCAGTCCCAGCACCGCCGTCACCACGGACAGCACCTTGCCCTGAGTGAACACGGATTGGGTGAAGTCCCGGATGCCCCGCAGCAGGAGCAGCAGGCCGATGATCCGCCCGCCCCAGGCCGCCCAGGCCAGCGGATGGGTCATGAGCCACCGGCCCAAAATCACAAGGGCCAACACTGTCAGCACCTTGGACACCGACCAGTCGCTGTCCACCACCATGGCAACCGCCACGATAATACCCGCCATCAGCAGGCCCCAGCCCACCACCTTGGAAATCAGGGCGGAAGCCGTATCCGGGCAGAAAATCAGCACCAGACCCAGCACAAGCAACACAACCGGGGTGGCAAACCGGGAAACAAGCTCAGAAATTTGATGTTTTTTCATAGCATTCACCTCTCGGCTTTCAGTATAGCCCGGAAACAAGCGAATGTCAACCCAGCATCACGTCCAGCAGCATCATGGCGGCAAAGCCAAGCACAATGCCCATGGTGGCGAAATAGGGCTGGTCTGCCTGATTTTTCTGGCACTCCGGAATCAGTTCATGCACCGCCACCAGAATCATGGCTCCCGCCGCGAAGGACAGGGCGTAGGGAAGCATACTCTGGACGTACAGCACCAGCCACGCTCCAAGCACCCCTGCGACCGGCTCCACCAGTGCCGAAGCTTGCCCCACAAGGAAGCTCCTCCAGCGGCTCCACCCTTCCCGGCGCAGCGGTACGGACACCGCCGCCCCCTCTGGGAAGTTTTGCAGGCCGATGCCCACCGCCACAGACACGGCGCCCATCAGGCTTTCCGTGGAACAGCCCTGCTGAAGCGCGCCGAAGGCCACGCCCACCGCCAGCCCCTCCGGGATATTGTGAATCGTGATGGACAGCACCAGCAGAATAATTCGCCGGATGCCGCCGCTTTCCACCTTTCCCAGTGACCGGGACACCAGCTTATCCGACGCCCACAGGAACAACGCTCCCGTGAGGAAACCCACCGTTGCCACAAACCACGCTGGCGGCCCCGGCAGCAGTTCCGCCCGGGCAATGGCCGGTTCCAGCAGCGACCAGAAGCTGGCCGCGATCATAACGCCCGCCGAAAAGCCCAGCATGAGATTCAGCACCTTGACCCGGGGGGATGTAAAGAAAACCACGGTGGCCGCACCCAGAGCCGTGACCAGCCAGGTGCCCAGCGTGGCAATCAATGCCATTACAATAAAGGAATCCATAACGCACCTCCTGTCACCAGTATAGGTAAAATTCCGGGAAAGGTGCGAAAAAGGAGCGGAAAACCCGCTCCTTTCCCTTATAAAATTTCACCCTGCTGTTGGATTTCCTTAGCCGCGTCATACAGGGCGCAGGCTGCCTGAGCCCGGGTCAGGGGCAGTTCCTCGGGCGCGATACAGGATTCCTCCCTGTTCAGGGCATTTTTCAGCATCACGTCCGCTTCCGCTGCTGTAATGGGGCTGTCCGGTTCAAACACCTGCTGTTCCGGCAGGCCGTCCGTCAGGCCGGAGCGCACCGCCGCCGCCAGATACGGCTGGAGCCACAGCGGAATTTCATCTTCATAGCCGGTCTGGGTCACGTCCTCCTCCACAGGGATATCCAGTGCTTTCACCAGCATGGTGACGAATTCCCCCCGGGTCACCTGCCGCTCCGGGGAAAAGCAGGAGGTATCCCCCACCGTCTCTCCGGTAAAGATACCGGTCTGCTTCATCCACTCCGCCGCAAAACGGCAGTTCTTCCCCGCAGTGTCCGTATACTGGGTTTCATCACCGGGCTTGAGGATGGTAATGGTGACGGTGGCTTCCCGGGATACCTTCCCCGCTGAATCGGCTGCGGTATACACAAAGGAATCAATGCCCACCTTATTTTTCTTGGGCGTATAGGTGAAGCTGCCGTCCTCGGAAATGGTCACCGTGCCCCGGCGGGGCTGGCGGGTGACGGTATAGGTCATGGGCTGATTTTCCGGGTCGGAAACCTTTAATTTGCCCGTATTGGGCAGGTTTTTATAGGTTTCCAGTGTGGAGTCCTCCGCCACCGGTGCTTTGTTTTCCTTGCCCCGGATGGAAATGGTCATCACCGCCCCCTCGGCGACTCGTCCGGGATAGATGGGCAGATACCCCACCTCCAGTGCCTTATCCGTTTCCGTATCCAACGGACGCAGAGTCATCTGAGAAACCTGCTGGGCGGTGAGCACGTCGCCTTCCCGCAGAACGCGGCTTCCCAGCATCAAAGCGCCCAGATTTTCTGGCAGGTCGGTAATGCAGATTCCGGCAATTTCCTCGCTGGAAAAATCCCCGGTGCCAAAGCAGTAGGTGCTGCCGCTGTCAATTTCGACTGCGGCGGCTCCGGCGCAAAGCCCAAAAATACAAACGACTGCACAGAGCAGGGCAAGTAAACGAGTGTTAGCCATAGAAAATACCTCCAAACATTGCGTTCGGAGGTATTGTTTGCCATTACTGGCAGAATTATTCACCTTTTTTATAGCCCTGTAAGCAGAAGGGCAGCTCCATGCGGTTGGCTTCCAGAAGCGCCTTGTCCCGGAGAATCGTTTCGGCATCGCCATCGGCCACAATGGTCCCGTGGGACAGGAGGATTACCCGCTGGCAGGTGTCGAGAATCATGTCCAGGTCGTGGGACGCGATGAGCTTTGTCTGGGGCAGGCGGCCTATGGTGTTAATGACTGTGCGGCGGTTCACCGGGTCCAGAGCGGTAGACGGCTCGTCCATGAGAATCATCTCCGGCTCCATGGCAAGAATGGTGGCAATGGCTGCCATCCGCTTTTCGCCGCCGGAGATTTTGTGGTTGTGGCGGTGCTTAAGGCTCTGCAGGCCCAGTTGGGTCAGAACGGCGTCCACCCGCTTTTCTGTTTCCTCTTTGCTCAGGCCGTAGTTCCGGGGGCCGAAAATCATGTCCTCGTAGACCGTGGGCATGAACATCTGATTGTCGGAGTCCTGCAAAACGAAGCCGATTTTTTTGCGAATTTCCGCGAGATTGTCCCTGCACACCGGCAGCCCATCCACCTTAATCTCCCCGCTGCCGGAAAGCAAACCCAGCATCAGCTTCATAATGGTGGACTTTCCCGCGCCATTGGCGCCGATCAGGCCCACGGTTTCGCCTTTTTGAATGGTAAAGCTTAAATTCTCCACCACAGGCACGTCCCCATAGGAGAAGGATACGTTCCGAAATTCAATCATACGCTTACCTCACAAGCAGGCTTCCCAGCAGCGCCGGAAGATTGATCCAGCGGGCGCACAGGAAGGCCATGCAGCAAACAATCGTAAACACCACAGAGCTGACGCCGCACTGCGGCACCTCGGCGTAGTAGTATTCCCCCCGGAAACCCCGCAGCAGCATACTGTGGTACAGCGCCTCCGCGCGATCCATGCTCCGCAGCAGCAACTGGCCCAGGAAAGAGCCCCAGGCGGAAATGTGGATGCCCTTCTGCCCCGGCGCACGGAGGCTGTAGGCCTCGGTCATAATGGACACCTCCTCCAGCATGACGCCGATATAGCGGTAGGTCAGCAGCAGCAGGGTGGTCAGAAGATCGGGCACATGGAGCGTCCGCAGAGCGGCGCAGAGAGTGTCGATGGACGTGGTGGCGATGAGCAGGAAGGACGCCATCAGAGAGAACACACCCTTGAGCATCAGCGTCACCATGGACACCATGCCGCCGGTAATCACAAAGCCTCCCATCTGCGTCAGGGGCGTATGGTCTAAAAAGGGATTCACCAGCCCCACAGCGCACACCAGCGGCAGGACGATGCGCAGCTTGTGAAAGCACAGCCCCACCGGAATTCCCGCCGCCTGAAACAGCAGCACGGGATAGAGCACCATCACCACCAGCGCGGACAGGTCGTACTTGGGAAACGACACCACCGCGGCAATATAAAAAACCGTCACCAGAAGCTTACACAGGGGATTCAGGCGGTGCACCGGCGAATCCGCCGCCGCCAGTTCATCCATTTCCCGCAGCTCCAGCTGGGCGCTATTTAGCTTATCCATAGATAATCCTCGCAAAAACAGGTCAGATCGTGCCGACTTGATACAGTAAAGGGGAATTTATCTCACTAAGCTTCCCCCTGGGGGTGGTGCTCCGCGCAGCGAATGATAATCTGAATGATTGCCAGTGGCAATCATACCACAATTCAATAGCTGGCAGAAATCTTTGATTTCTGACGGATGAGGGGAAAACAAGCTGATTCTACTGC
>JALFAD010000082.1 GCA_022772525.1 Clostridiales bacterium | reverse complement strand
TTCATCCGGGCGGAGTGTGAGCGGCAGGGCTTTGACTACCACTACACCGCCGCCGATACCCTCATTCTGTCCCAAAATCTTTTGCGGCACCTGAATAAATTCAAGCTGGATATCGTGTCCAACGCCCTGAACCTGCCGGAGTTCAACCACCACCGGGCCGGGGACGACGCCATGACCTGCGGCCTCATCATGACCAAGCTCATGCAGATGCTGGAGGAGGAATACGACATCCACACCCTGCAAACCATCAATCCCGCCATGGTGGGCCTGCGCTCCGGCGGACGCATCACCGACCGGCAGGCCCGGCATATCATCCTGTTCGCAAAAAATCAGGTGGGCCTGCGAAACCTCTATCACCTGATTTCCAACTCCAATCTGAAACACTTCCGCCGGGTGCCGAGAATTCCCAAGTCCGAGCTGCTGGAAATGCGGGAGGGCCTGATTATCGGTTCCGCCTGTGAAGCGGGTGAGCTGTTTCAGGCCCTGCTGGACGGCAAGAGCCACGACGAATTGAAGCGCATCGCCTCCTTCTACGACTTTTTGGAGGTTCAGCCCCTTGCAAACAACCGCTTCATGCTGGAAAACGAGAAGTACGCGGCGAAAACCGACGAGGATTTGCGGGACTATAACCGGAAAATCATTCAGCTGGGCGAGGAATTGGGGAAAATGGTGGTGGCCACCGGCGACGTCCACTTCTTAAACCCGGAGGACGAGGTGTTCCGCCACATTTTGCTTGCCACCAAGGGCTTTGACGACGCGGACAAGCCCATGCCCCTGTACTTCCGCACCACCGATGATATGCTAAATGAGTTTTCTTATCTCGGGGAGGAAAAGGCCTACGAGATTGTGGTGGAGAACCCTAACAAAATTGCCGATATGTGCGAGACCATGCGCCCGGTGCCCCACAATCTGTTCGCCCCCAAGATCGAAAACTCTGTGGAGGATTTGAAAAATCTGGTCTACAGCAAGTTCCACCGGCTTTACGGCGACAATCCGCCGGAGGTATTCACCAAGCGTGTGGAGACGGAGCTGCACGACATCATCTCCTGCCACTATGACGTGATTTATATGTCCGCTCAGAAGCTGGTGCAAAATTCTCTGGAAAACGGCTATCTGGTCGGCTCCCGTGGCTCTGTCGGTTCTTCCATCGTGGCCTATATGTCCGGCATTACCGAGGTCAACTCCTTCCAGCCCCACTACCGCTGTCCAAACCCTGCGTGCAAGTACACCGAACTGAATGTACCGGAGGGCTACAACTGCGGCGCGGACCTGCCGGACGCGGTGTGCCCCAAATGCGGCACGAAAATGGAGAAGGACGGCTTCAATATCCCCTTTGAGACGTTTTTGGGCTTCGGCGGCGACAAGGTGCCGGATATCGACCTGAACTTCTCCGGCGAGTACCAATCCAAGGCCCACGCCTACTGCATCTCCATGTTCGGCTCGTCCCACGTGTTCCGGGCGGGCACCATCGGCACTGTGGCGGAGAAAACCGCCTTCGGCTACGTCAAGAAATACCTGTCAGAACGGGGCAAAACCGCAAGCCGTGCTGAGGAAGCCCGGCTTGCCACCGGCTGTGTGGGCGTGCGCCGCACCACGGGCCAGCACCCCGGCGGTCTGGTGGTCATTCCACAGGAAAACGAAATCTGGGACTTCTGCCCGGTGCAGCACCCGGCGGACGACCCCAACTCCGACCAGATCACCACCCATTTTGAGTATCACTCCATGGAGGAAAACCTATTAAAGCTGGATATGCTGGGCCACGACGACCCCACCATGATCCGCATGATGGAGGATATGACCGGGGTGGACGCCAAGACCATCCCGCTGGACGACAAGGACACCATGTCCATTTTCACTTCCTCCAAAGTCTTAGGCTATGAGGATGACCCCATTCTCGGCCCCACCGGCGCGGTAGCCATTCCGGAATTCAACACCCGGTTCACCCGGGGAATGCTGATGGACACCATGCCCACCCGGTTTGACACGCTGGTGCGGCTGTCCGGCTTCTCCCACGGCACCGACGTGTGGCTGGGCAACGCCAAGGATCTGATCACCTCCAAAACCGCCACGGTTGACTCCACCATCGGCTGCCGTGACGATATTATGCTCTATCTGATCTCCTGCGGAATGCCGGAGAAACGCTCCTTTAAGATCATGGAGTCCGTCCGAAAGGGCAGGGGTCTGCCGGAGGGGGCGGAGGAAGAAATGGTCGCGGCGGGTGTACCGGATTGGTACATTGGCTCCTGCAAGAAAATCAAATACCTGTTCCCCAAGGCCCACGCCGTGGCCTACGTTATGATGGCCTTCCGCATCGCCTGGTTCAAGGTGCACCACCCCCTGCCGTTCTACGCGGCCTACTTCTACCGCCGCAGCCAGAAGGGCGGCTTTGACGCGGTGCTGATGACCGGCGGCAAGGATGCTGTCGTAGCGAACATCAAGGCCATTGACGGCAACGAGGAAGCCACTGCCAAGGATGAGGACCTGCTGACCACGCTGGAGGTAGTGTATGAATTCTACCTCCGGGGCTTTGAATTTGCTCCCATCAGCATCTACGACAGCCACGCTACCAAATTCCTGATTAAAGACGGCAAGCTCCTCCCGCCCTTCGTGGCGATTTCCGGTCTGGGCGAAAGCGCGGCCTGGGATCTGATGGAGGGCAGAAAGGGAAAGACCTTCCTGTCCATCGAGGAAGTGGCGGCAGCCTGCCCCAAGGTTTCCAAAACCCATATGCAGATGCTGAAAGAGGCGGGAGCCTTCGGAGATTTGCCCGATACCAGCCAGGTCAGCTTTTTCTAGCGGCGAGTCGGGCGGCAAGGCCGCCAGCTAATGCGTGCGCAGGCTGGGTGCGTGTCGTTACACCATTGGGTATGGCTCGGTATCGTTTTTTGGTGCTGTTAATTAACTATGTTGTCCTTTAGTAATGCCTTCCCCTTTGGGGAAGGTGCCCCCGCAGGGGGCGGAAGAGGGCGGAATTATTTTGGACACACAGAAGCAGTTCGGCGAAACGGTATTTGCCTCTTCCGACCTCGCTTAAGGCTCGGCCACCTTCCCCAAAGGGGAAGGCTTTGGTGCGATAAATTCCCCTATCCCCGCTTTTTCCGGTTCCAGATTTCGCAGCACACCAGTCCCCCGCCGGACAGCGCCATGCACAGCACGGACAGGTAAATGGTCAGGTCGCCTGTGCAGGGCGGCTCCTCCGTGATGGGCTGAACCACCGGTTCATAACGAAGCACCTGCTGTCCCACGGGCACCTCCGCCAGAAATACCCGGAAGGGCCAGAAGCCATCCATCCGCTGGGTCTGCCTCACCAGATACAGCCCCTCCTCCACATGCGAAAAAAACACTCTGCCCTCCACGTCCAGCAGCTGCTCCCGCCCGCTGTCGGCAAGCTCGGAAAGCCACCGGGCCAGATTGCCGGAGCTTAAATCCTCACTGCGGACGACGCCGCCGCCGTACCGGTCCAGCAGACGGTAGCCGCCGTCGGTGGGCACTCCCACCCGGTACAAGGTTACCGCCCCGTTGGTCACCGGAAGCTCCCCGGCATCCAGCTTGACCTCCACCGAGCAGCCGGTTTCCGATGCCCCCGCCGTAATGCTCAGCGCCAGCACCGCCGCTGTCACCAGCAGCGCCATGATTCCCCGTTTCAAACGGCCTCTCCCCTTTCGTGGTGATACCGCCAGTATAGCGAATCGGAGAGGGCGAAAAAAAGCGGAACGCATACGCGCTCCGCTTTCTAATTGACAATTGTTTTCATGCTCAGCAGGCAGATAAATTGGAATTAAACGGGCAAATACCTTCCCCCGGGGGGAAGGTGCCCCCGAAGGGGGCGGATGAGGAACGGCGACAGCTTCTGATGAGGAATGCAGTCAAATAAGAGGGTACAGACTTCCAAATTGTACCTTTTTTACGGACTGCATTCAAAATTGTAACCGTTCGCCGTTCCTCATCAGTCTCGCTACGCTCGACAGCTTCCCCCCGGGGGAAGCCATGGGCGCTTCCACGCCAGTGCCGCAGCTTCCAATTTGCTGGCTTGCTGGGTTATCCCTTTTTTTATTCCACCACCGGCACAGCCTGAACCTCCATGACGGTTCTCTGATAGGTAGCAATTCCCTTTGCCAGCACGTCCATGGCCCGCTCCAGATCCTGCTGCTTGAGCACATAGGCAATACGCACCTCGTTGATGCCCTTGCCGGGGGTCTCGTAGAAGGGCGCGCCGGGGGCGAACATCACCGTGTCGCCGTTGTCGCTGAACTCCTCCAACAGCCACTTCTGGAACTTGTCCGCGTTGTCCACGGGAAGGCTTGCCATCAGGTAGAAAGCGCCCATGGGCTCCTCCACCACCACGCCAGGAATCTGCCGCAGCTTGCGGATCACCGTGTCCCGGCGCTTGCGGTACTCCTCCTTGCAGCTGCGGAAGAAGGCGGAGTCCACGCTGTACAGGGCCGCCGCGCCCACCTGATCCACCGTCGCCACCGCCAGACGGGACTGGCAGAATTTGAGCAGCGCCGCCTGAAGCTGCTTGTTGCGGGTGACCACGCAGCCCACCCGTGCGCCGCAGGCGGAGAACCGCTTGGAAACGGAGTCCACAATGACTAAGTTTTCGTCAATGTCCCGGAACCGGGCCATGGTGGGCACGCCGCACTGATCGTCATAACAGAACTCCCGGTACACCTCGTCGCAGATGAGGAACAGGTTGTGCTTCTTGGCGATGTCGGCGATCATCCGCATTTCGCTTTCGTCCAGCACCACGCCGGTGGGGTTGCCGGGGTTGGTAATCAGGATGGCCCGGGTGTTGGGGGTAATCAGGCTCTCGATGCGCTCCCGGTCGGCGTAGCGGTAGCCCTCCCAGGGATTGGTGGGCAGGGCGCGGATGACGCCGCCCGCCGCATGGACAAAGGTGGTGTAGTTGGGGTAATACGGCTCGGGAATGATGACCTCGGTATAGGGGTCCAGAATGGACAGGCAGGTGAATAGCAGGGCCTCGCTGCCGCCGGTGGTCACTAAAATGTCGTTGTCCTCCAGCGGGACGCCCAGGGTGCCGTAATACTTCTTGATGGCCTCAATGAGCACGGGCCGTCCGGGGGACGCCTCGTAGGCCAGAGTCTGGTCGGCAAAGTCGTGGACTGCCTCGTAGAAGGCCTTGGGGGTGGGCAGGTCGGGCTGACCGATGTTCAGATGATAGATCTTCTTCCCGTCCTTTTCCGCCTGCACGGCAAGGGGATGGAACTTGCGCATGGGAGACGGCTCACAGCGGTTGGCGTTAATGGAAATCTGCATAATTACCTCCTCCGGCGGCTGCCAAATGCGCCGGATTTTTATATTCTTTCGTAATGCAGCGAAGCTCGGTTGTCAGCGCCGCAAGGCAAATCAAATTGGGAAGGGCCATCAGGCCGTTGGCAAGCTCACTCAGCTGCCAGACCGTTTCCGTGTCCAGCACCGCACCCAGCACCACCATGGCGGTCTGGGCGGCGGCGAAGCCTTTCCAGCCGCCGAACAGGAACTGGGCGCACCGCGCCCCATACAGGCCCCAGCCGAGGATGGTGGCAACAGCAAACAGAATCAGCGCCGCCGCGAGGAACACGGAAGCCCCCGCGCCATAGACCTGAGAAAAGGCCCGGGTCGTCAATTCCGCGCCGGTGTCCACTCCGTAGGGAACCGGCACGCCGGAGACGAGAATCACCAGCGCCGTCAGGGTGCAGATGACGATGGTGTCTAAGAACACCTCCATCATGCCCATCAGCCCCTGTTCCGCCGGTTCCGCTTCGGCACAGGCGTGGGCGATGGACGCGGTGCCCATGCCGGCCTCGTTGGTAAACACGCCCCGGCGGCAGCCGACGCAAAGCGCCCGAAAGGCGGAGCCAAGCATCCCGCCGGTAACGGCCCGTGGATAGAATGCGCCCGCCAGAATCTGACCCAGCGCGGTGGGAATCCGCCGCCGGAACACCAGCAGCACCCCGACGCACAGCAGCAAGTAAGCGCCCGCCGCGAAGGGAACCAGCGTTTCCGCCGCAGCGCCGATGCGTTTTGCCCCGCCGAACAGGAGAAATCCCGCCAGCGCCGCAAGGGTCAGGCCCATCAATAGATTTCCCATCCGGCTGGGCTGTCCGCCAAAGCGGGACACCGCCGCGTTCACCCCGGTGACCACGGCATTGACCTGAGCGGTATTGCCCACCCCAAAGGCCGCGAGAATTCCAAAGACGCAGTAGGCCTTCGCCAGCGGACGAAACCGCTGTCCCAGTCCGTATGTCATGGTGTACATGGGGCCGCCCGCGTAACCGTCCGGGGTCTTTACCCGGTAGCGGACTGCCAGCGCCGCCTCGGCATACTTGGTAGCCATGCCGAAGAAGGCGCAGACCCACATCCAGAAAATGGCCCCCGGCCCGCCAAGGCAGATGGCCCCCGCCACGCCCACCAGATTGCCGGTGCCGACGGTTGCCGCCAGCGCGGTGCACAGGGCCTGAAACGAGGACACGCCCCCGTCACGCTTTCCCGCGAACATCCGCCGGAAAAACAGCCCCACCGCCCGGGGAAACAGCCCCAGCTGGGGAAAGCCCAGTCGGAGGGTGAGAAACAGCCCCACGCCCAGAATCAGGGCGGCGGCGGGCAGGCCCAGAATTACATCCTGTATGTACAAACGTACCTGAGTCATGGCATTCTCCTACTTTATCACTATTTTACAAATTCTGCAACCATAATTTTTCACTTCCAACAAAAAAGCAGCCCTTCCGCATTGGAAGAACTGCTTTTGTAGTAGAAATGCCTTCCCCTCTGGGGAAGGTGGCAGCCCGAAGGGCTGACGGAAGAGGGAATCACAGTTTGTGCATTCGCCGAATGTACATATAGAATTCGCCCCGCTTCAGCACCTCTTCAGTCAAAAATCTATGATTTTTGACAGCTTCCCCAAAGGGGAAGCCTTTGGGCGAATTATTCCCATGTTTCCCAAATCTCGGGGCAATACCCCACGGTGGCCTGTTTACCGTTACGCACCACCGGGGTTTTCATGAGGGTGGGGTCATCGAAAACCTTGTCCTCCTTGGCGGTTTTGTCCTCCATGTACTTCATGAGGGTCACGTCCGGGGACTTGCTGTCCCAGTCAATGAGATTGTCAATGCCCCCCACCGCCCGGAGGACGGAATCAAATTCCCTGCCGGACATCCCGTACTTTTTCAGGTCGATGGACTGGAAGGGAATCCGCCGTTCTTTGAAGTACCGCTCCGCTTTTTTCGTGTCAAAGCACTTGTTTTTTCCAAAAATCTGAATATTCAATAGATTACCTCCTCAAGGCACAGCCCCTGAGCCGGGGCAAGAAAGCCCGCCTGCTCCCGCTTTGCGCCGAACAGGGCCGGGATGGAATCGGCTTCCCGCTGTCCCCTGCCCACTTCCACCAGCGTGCCCGTCAAAATCCGCGCCATATTGTATAGGAAGCCGTTTCCGGTGTATCGAATCTGAATTTCCTCCCCCTGCCGGGAGATATCAATGGCATACAGCTCCCGGATGGTGGACTTTTTCATTTTGGCGTTGCCGCAGAAGGCGGAAAAATCATGCCGCCCCAGAAGCAAATCCGCCGCCTGTTTCATGGCCTCCACGTCCAGTTTTTCCGGCATCACCGCCACGAACCGCCGCGCAAAGACGCAGGGGGCGTCGCTGTTCCAAATCCGGTAGCAGTAGGTTTTCTCTCTGGCGTTCAGCCGGGCGTGAAACCGGGGCGATACTTCTTTACAGGAATATATGCCGATGTCCTCCGGCAGATACCGCCGCAGATTTGCCAAAATCTCCGCCGCCGGCAGATCGCTTTCGCAGTGGAAATTCGCCACCTGTCCCCGGGCGTGCACGCCGGCATCGGTGCGTCCACTGCCGGAGACTTCAATGGGTTCCCCCAGGATCCGGCTGAGCGCCGTTTCCAGCTTGCCCTGAATGGTGTCCTCCCTGCCGGGCAGCCGCTGCCAGCCCCGGTACCGGGTGCCGTCATAGCAAATGTCAAGCCGCAGATTCCGCATAGTCCTTCAGTTCCTCTCTGGCCTCCCGCTCGCTGTCCGCAGAGAACAGGAAATTGCCCTGTCTGTCGTATACCTGAATATGTCCCTGAACATTACGAAGCTGATACGTAGCCATCAACCTTTCCTTCTGCGTTTCCTTTTGGTTTCTGGCTGTAGTATACTGCTGTATAAGTCCAATAAAACGTACTGATTTAAAAATTCTCGTGAAAAATGGCTGGACAGCACCGTGCTTCCGTGCTAGAATACCGGGCAGTAAGAAAGGAGGCGCGTCCAATGCCGTCTCAGGCCGCCAACCAAATCACCGAAGGGGTGATCTGGAAACAGCTGTTACGATTTTTCTTCCCGATTCTGCTGGGAACCTTCTTCCAGCAGCTTTATAATACCGTGGATACCGTCATTGTGGGCCGGTTCGTGGGTACCCAGGCCCTTGCCGCCGTGGGCTCCACCGCCGCGCTGGTGAATCTGCTGAACGGCTTCTTCATCGGTCTCAGCTCCGGCGCAACGGTGCTGCTGTCCCAGTTCTACGGGGCCGGCGACCACCGGAGAACCCAGGATTCCCTGCATACCGGCATGACGCTGTCCCTGATTCTGGGCCTCATCATCACTGCCCTTGGCGTGTTCGCCGCGCCCCGGCTTCTGGTCGTCATGGGCACCCCGGACACCTGTCTTGCCGATGCCCAGACCTACATCCGGCTGTACTTTGCCGGAGCGCTGGCCTCCATGGTGTACAATATGGGCTCCGGCATTTTGCGGGCCATGGGAGATTCCCGGCGGCCCCTGATCTTCCTTGCCATTGCCTGTATCGTCAATATTTTCATGGATTTGCTGTGCGTGGTGATTCTGGACATGGGCGTTGCCGGGGCGGCGGTTGCAACCGTAGCTTCCCAGTTCATCAGCGCGGTGCTGGTGGTGTGGGTGCTGCTGCGGCTTCCCAAAACGCTGCGGCTGGAGCCGAAAAAGCTCCGGCTGGAAGGAGTTCTTCTGAAGCGGATTCTCTATATCGGCGTGCCCGCAGGGCTGCAATTCGTCACCTTTGACCTGGCCAATGTGCTGATTCAGTCCGGCATCAATTCCTTCGGCGACGTGACCATCGCCGCCTGGACGGCCTATGTAAAGACCGACGCCCTGACCTGGCAGATTTCCGGCGCCTTCGGCGTATCCATCACCACCTTCGTGGGTCAGAACTTCGGCGCGCAGAAATACGGGCGCATCCGGCAGAGCGTCCGGGTGTGTCTCGGCATGAGCGTGGCGCTGGTGGGATGCTTAAGCGCACTGGTCATGACCTTCCGCACCCTGATTCTCGGCATCTACACCACCGACCCGGAGGTCATCCGGGCGGGAGCGTATATCATGGCCCTGATTGTCCCCTTCAACGCGGTGTTCATGCCCGTGGAGGTTTTCGGCGGGGCCATGCGGGGCACGGGCTACAGCGTCGTGCCCACCGTGATTACCTGCACCTGCGTGTGCATTTTCCGGGTGATCTGGATTTTCACCGTGGTCAGCAGATTCCACCGGGTGGAGCTGCTGGCGGCGGCCTACCCCATCAGCTGGATACTCTGCGCCGCTGTGTTCCTGATTACCTACTTAAGAGGAAACTGGCTGAAAAAGCGCATCGAACAGATTGGAATGGAGCCGGAAACAAGATAAGGCTGTCCTGTAGGGTGGCTTGTCGTTCAGTCCAGCTGCTGCCAAATCCACTGAGCCACGTCCTCGTAGATTTCTTCCTTATTGATTTCGTTGAGAATCTCATGGCGGCACAGGGGATAAATCCGGGTGGTGACGTGCTTCATGCCCGCCTTCCGGAAGGCTTCGGCGGTCTTGCGCACGCCCTTGCCGTAATTGCCCACAGGGTCGTCTCCGCCGGCAATGAAGAACACGGGCAGGTCCTTGTTCATGGCGGCAAGATTTTCGGGCTTTTCAATGTAAGCGATGCCCTTCATCAGCTCCCGCAGCAGCCCTGCCGAGGCGGTGAAGCCGCACATAGGGTGGGCGATGTAGGCGTCTACCTGCTTTGCGTCCCGGGTCAGCCAGTCGAACTGGGTCCGGGGGTGCTCCACCCGGCTGTTGTAACTGCCGAATACCAGCTTCTGCAAGAATTCGCTGGGGTTTTCTTCCCCATTTTTCTTACAGACCTGATTGATGAGAGCGATGACCGGGGGCAGAAGCGCCGGGGGCTGCCAGCCGGTGCCGCAGATCACCGCCGCGGAAATGCCGCTACTTGGGTATTTGCACAGAATCGTCCGGGCCATGAAGGAGCCCATGGAGTGCCCGAACAGGATGTAGGGGATGTCCGGGTAAGCCGCCCGGGTTCCCCTGAGCAGAACCATGGTGTCCTCCACGGCGGCAAACCAGCCCCCGCTAAAGTAGCCCCGAACACCGCCGCCGTTTACGGACTGACCGTGGCCCATGTGGTCCTCGGCAACCACCGCAATACCCTGCCTGTTCAGAAAATTCGCGAAATCATCATACCGTTCGATGAATTCTGCAATGCCGTGGACGATCTGCACCACGGCTTTTGTTTCGCCCTCGGGAATCCAGCGGCAGCCGTGGATTTTCCCCGCGCCCTTAGATGCAAACCAGAAATCCTCCCGCATATCAGTCCACCACCTCGTAGTCCGCGTCCCGGATGGCCTGCTTTACAGCGGCAATGTCGGCGTTTCCGGTAATTGTGACGGTCTTATCCTCCAAATCCACCACCGCGTCCTCCACGCCGGGGACGGCCTTGCAGACCTTCTCCACCCGGGCCTTGCAGTGGGCGCACATCATGCCGTTGACAGTAATGACAGTTATCATAGGTTTTTCCTCCTTGATTTCCGGTTTTTCCGGGGTTTTACGCTTGTGAAAATAACGAAGCCGCAGAGCGTTGGTCACCACGAACACGCTGCTCAGGCTCATAGCTGCGGCGCCCAGCATGGGCGACAGGGTAAGCCCCAAGGGCAGGTACAGAACGCCCGCCGCAATGGGAATCCCCAGCGTATTATAGAAGAACGCCCAGAACAGATTCTGCCGGATATTGCGGATGGTGGCCCGGCTCAGGGCGATGGCGTCGCTGACCGCCCCGAGGGAATCCCCCATGAGGACGATATCCGCCGACTCCATGGCAATATCCGTGCCCGCCCCGATGGCCATGCCCACGTCCGCCGTTACAAGGGCCGGAGCGTCGTTGATGCCGTCGCCCACCATCAGCACCCGGCGGCCCTGCTCCTGAAGGGTCTGCACCGCCCCGGCCTTGTCCGCAGGCAGCACGTCGGAAATCACCTGAGGAATTCCCGCCTTGGCGGCGATGGCTTTCGCGGTGGCGGCGTTGTCGCCGGTGAGCATGACCACCTTCAGACCCGCCTTCTGCATGGCGTCCACGGCGGAGACAGAATCGGCTTTCAGCACGTCCGCCGCCGCGATGGCTCCCAGATAGCGGCCCTTCTCATCGGCAAAGTACAGCGGGGTCTTGCCCTGTCCGGCAAGGGCCGGGTAATCCGGGACGGTCACCCCCAGCTGCTTCATCAGCTGGGCATTGCCGCCATAATAAATCGTTCCCCCAATGACCCCGGACACGCCCTGACCGGGAAGGGTTCGGAAATTCTCAACGTTTTCCACGGGAGAACTGCCATTTTTCCTAAGAATCGCCCTGGCGAAGGGATGCTCGGATGGAGTTTCCAGCGAGGCCGCGAGGTTCAGAAGCTCTGCTTCGCTGACGGCTCCCGGCAGGATATCCGTCACCTCCGGCTTGCCGGTGGTCAGGGTGCCGGTCTTATCCAGCACCACCGTGTCCACATGGTGAAGGTTTTCCAGAGCCTGTGCGTTCTTAAAAAGGACACCCAGCTGGGCCCCCCGGCCTGTGCCCACCATGATGGCAACTGGCGTTGCCAGCCCCAGCGCGCAGGGGCAGGAAATGACCAGCACGGACACCGCGCAGTTCAGACTGAACTCCATGTCCTGCCCCAGCAGCATCCAAATCACAAATGTCGCCGCCGCGATGACCATGACCACCGGAACAAACACCCCGGCGATTTTGTCCGCCAGCCGGGCGATGGGAGCCTTGGAGCCGCCGGCCTGCTCCACCATGCGGATGATCTGGGCAAGGGTCGTGTCCTGCCCTACCTTTTCCGCCCGGAATTCCAGATAGCCCTCGGAGAGGATGGTGGCGGCGGCTACGGTGTCCCCGGGCTGCTTCTCCACGGGAACGCTCTCGCCGGTGAGGGCGCTCTGGTCGGCGCTGCCCCGCCCGGAAATCACCACCCCGTCCACAGGAATGGCCCCGCCCGCCCTGACAATTACCGCATCGCCGGGATGCACCTGCTCCACAGGCACCGCCACTTCGCCATTCTCCGTGCGAATGGTGGCGGTTTTGGGACTTAAGTCCATCAGGGCACGGATGGCGTCGCCGGTGCGGCCCTTGGCCCGGGCCTCTAAGAACTTGCCCAGCGTAATCAGGGTCAGAATCATGGCGGCGGACTCAAAATAGAGGTTTTCGCTGTAGCGCCGCACCAAATCCCAGTCCCCGTGGCCCAGCCCAAAGGCCATGCGGAACAGGGCCGCCACGCCGTAAATCAGCGCCGCCAGCGACCCCACCGCAATGAGGGAGTCCATATTGGGACTGCGGCGCCACAGGGCCTTCAAGCCCCGGCTGTAGTACACCCGGTTGAGGTACACCGGAATGAGGGTCAGGAAAAATTGCAGCAGCGCGGCGACCACCGCGTTTTCAAGGCCATGATACCAGCGGGGCACCGGCAGGCCCACCATATGGCCCATGGTGAAGTACATGAGCACAATCAGGCTCACGACGGAGCCGAGAATGCGCCGTTTCATTTCCTTTAATTCGTCATTTTTCGGTTCTTTTTTGGTTTCGCCGGGCAGAAAGGCGTGGTATCCGGCGTTTTCCACCGCCGCCATAAGCGCCTTCGCCGTGTCCATGGTGTCCAGCTCCGCCTGCATGGTTCCGGCCAGCAGGTTCACGTCCGCGGTTTCCACCCCCGGCACCGCCCGGCTCACCTTCTCCACCCGGGCAGAGCAGGCCGCGCAGGTCATGCCCGTTACCGTAAAGTTAAGCTTCATCAGGATTCCTCCTTGCGTCTATTATCGCCCAAACGGGCAGGAAAAGCAACCATAATCTTTCCGCAGGGGCGTCCATAGGGCGCCCGTCGGAAAAAATCCTTCGTCGTTGTGCGGGCGGCACAATGGCCGTCCCTACAGGGGCCATCCCAACTATTCACAATTTATTAACAATTGCTGCCGTTCCGTATGGTAGTATTTTACCATCTGTGCGGAAATGCGCAAGTACGCACTATTTTGTGCGATACTACCCAAAAAGATACCGCGTTAGGAGGCAGAGCATGGAAGCGAAACCAACCTGTCCCGTGGAGACCACGCTGGAGCTGATCGGCGGCAAGTACAAGGCCCTGATTCTATGGCATCTGTCCGCGGGAAAGCTGCGGTTTTCCGAACTGCGAAGCCGCGTCAGCAGCGCAACCCCCAAAATGCTGACCCAGCAGCTGCGGGAGCTGGAAAGCGATCAGCTGGTGCACCGGGAGGTCTATCCCGTGATTCCGCCCAAGGTCGAATACTCCCTCACCGAAACCGGAAAAAGCCTGATGCCCGTGCTGGTAGCCATTCGGGACTGGGGCACGGATTACCTGCGAAAGCATAATCAGGAACCCAACTGCTTCATGATGGATACCGAACCGGCGGCGCAGCAATCGTAACCCCTCAGTGGGGCGGCTTGCCCTCAAGCCGCCCTACGGTAAAACATCGTACGGAAAGGAACGAACCCATGACGAAAATCAAGATTTCTACGGATTCCACCTCCGATATTCCCGCCTCCCTCCGGGAGGAACTGAACATCAGCGTCCTGCCGCTGACCATTCTGGCTGACGGAAAGGAATACCGGGACGGTGTGGACATCACGCCCACCGAATTTTATAAAATTCTGGACGAAGCTGCGGTGCTGCCCGTGTCCTCTCAGGTTCGGGCCACGGAGTACCTCAACCTGTACCAGCAGACTGCCGAAGGCGGATACACCGACCTGATTCACGTCTCCCTCAACGCCAAAGGCTCCGGCACCTATCAGGCCGCCGTCATGAGTCGGGATATGTTCTTCGAGGAGCACCCCGAGGCGAAGCTGAACATCCACATCATCGATTCCCGAACCTACAGCATGGCCTACGGCATGGCGGTGGTGGAAGCGGCCCAGATGGCAAAGGACGGCGCGTCCGTGGAGGAAATCACCGCCCATATTCAGGACTGGATTGAAAACACCCGGCCCATGTTCGTGCCCCTGAACCTGAAATGCGTCAAGAAATCCGGGCGCATCTCCCCTGCCGCCGCTTTCGTGGGCGATGCCATCGGGCTGAAACCCCTGATTACCTTTGAGGACGGCGAGGCCAAAATTCTGTCCAAGGTTCGCGGCGAAGCCAAAGCCATCGCGGCTCTGGTGGACATCTGCAAAAAAGAGCGCCGCCCCGGCACCAGCTACTGTCTGGTCTACGGGAACAACCTGCCCGCCTTTGAATCGCTGAAGGCCGCCTGCGCCGATTTCGACCAGCCCCCCATGGCGGAGTACAACGTGGGCTGCATCATCTCAATCAACACCGGCCCGGATATGATCGGCATTCTGTACCGGAGATAAGCGGCGAGTCGCCGCCGACAATGCGTGCACAGCGGGTCAGTAATCGTTACACCATAGGGTACCGCTCGGTATCGTTCCATGGTACAATAGGACGCTTGCTGTTTCTCACCTCTGGCAAGTCGCCGCTGACATTCGTTCAGCGGCGGCTTTTTTGTGGAGTGTGGAGCGTGAAGTGTGGAGTGTGAAGTGTGGAGAGTGGAGTGTGGAGTTGTGGCATCGCCTTCGACGATGATTGGTTAAATTGCGCTTTATCTGAGTAATGCCTTCCCCAAGGGGGAAGGCATTACTCAGATAAAGAACAATTTAGCGAACCTGTACCCCTTTCTGTCTCCACTGTCCCCCTTAACCCCAAACTTTTCTCTTGCTATTTCCCAGCCTTATGGTATACTATTTCCCGAAATTTCAATTGTGAGGATTCCTATGGACGACATTACTCTCATTGACCTTGCCAGCGATTTGGGCTACGAGCTTGCCATGAGCGGCGCGGAGACCTTCCGGGTGGAGGAAAGCGTCAGCCGGGTGCTGTCCGCCTACGGACTGGACGCCGAAGTCTTCGCCATTCCCAATTACCTGATTGTCACGGTGCTGACCAAAAAGGGCCTGCCCATTACCCGGATGCGCCGCATCGGCAGCCACGGCAATGATCTGGATGCTGTGGAACGCTTAAGCGCCCTGAGCCGCTCCATCTGCCGCCACACCCCCGCCCCTCAGGATGCCCAGCAGCAGCTTGCCGACACGCTGGCAAACCGACGGTCCTACACCCCGGCCGTCATGGCGCTGGGCTATTTTCTGGGTGCCTTCGGTTACTGCCTGTTCTTCGGCGGCAGTTTTTGGGACGCCCTGTGCGCCGGTATCTGCGGTCTGCTGGTGGGGCTGGTCACGGCCCTGCTCGGCACCCGCCGGGTCAGCCAGTTCTTCATCACCATCGCCGCCGCCTTCTTTATGGCATGGCTGGCCTACGGGCTGGGCGCGGCGGGCATCTGCCGCCGGGCGGACGCCGTCATTATCGGCGCGCTGATGATTCTGGTGCCGGGCCTGCTCTTTACCAACGCCATGCGGGACATTATCTACGGCGACACCAACTCCGGCCTCAACCGGGTGGTGCAGGTGTTCCTGATTGCCGCGGCCATCGCCCTTGGCACGGCGGGGGCATGGAACCTGTCATGCCTTTTATGGGGAATGCCGGTGTCGGAAACCGCCGTCCCCTACTCCATCGGCATCCAGTGTCTGTTCGCGGCCCTCGGCTGCATTGGCTTTTCCATCCTCTTTAACATTCACGGCCCCGGCGTGGCGCTGTGCGCTCTGGGCGGCGGGCTGTCCTGGCTGGTCTACCGCATTTCCGGGGAGCTGGGCTGCGGGGATATTGTGTGCTATTTCTGGTCGGCGCTGTTCGCCTCGGTGTACTCCGAAACCATGGCCCGGGTGCGAAAATACCCGGCGATTTCCTATCTGGTGGTGTCCATTTTCCCTCTGATTCCCGGCGCAGGGGTGTATTATACCATGAATTACGCGGTTTTGGGCCAGATGGACAAATTCGCCCATCAGGGAATGTACACCGCTGCCATCGCCGGCATCATGGCTGTGGGCATTCTTCTTGGCTCCACCGTGTTCCGGATTTATTCCGACTGGAAGCTGAAAAAGCTGTTTGAATGAGAAAATACGGGGAGTTTCGGGTGATTTTCCGGACTCCCCGTTAAATATTGTTTCCTTTTTATCACGCAGGCCGCCCTGCGGAACGCCGCTGTCCCGAATAAATCAGATTAACCAACCGGAATAATAGGAAAATATTTTCAAAACCCTATTGACAACCTGGGAAATTGGGTGTATTATCGAACCATCGAATCTGAGCAGCCAAAGGAAAGGAGCGGATTGCAATGTTTGAAAAGAATTCTTATGCTGCAAAATACTGTTGTTGTCGAATGTGTATCTCCCGGGCATATCCGTATGGCGGGGTGCATTCGTATGCTGTTTGCTGCACCTGAAACTGATATTTCGTTAGGGATGTCACAGCGCCATTTGCCCGGGAGCTTTTGGAAAGCCCCGGCTTTTTTCGTGCTCGGATTCCCTGAATTTGATTGAAAAAGAGGAATAAGATATGAAAAACTTGATTAAGAAAATCGGAGCCGTTTTCCTGAGCCTGACCGTCGCCGCCTCCCTGCTTGCCGGCTGCGGCGCAAAGACCGAACCCGCCGCTTCCGCTGCCCCGGAGACCAAGGGCACCTTCCGTACTCTGGACGAGATCAAGTCCAGCGGCACCATCAACATCGGCGTCTTCTCCGACAAGAGCCCCTTTGGCTTCGTGGACGAGAACGGCGCGTATCAGGGCTATGACGTGTACTTCGGCAACCGCATCGGACAGGATCTGGGCGTGAAGATCAACTACGTCTCCACCGAGGCCGCCAACCGCATCGAGTACCTGCAGACCGGCAAGGTGGACATCATCCTCGCCAACTTTACCGTGACCCCCGAGCGGGCACAGGAAGTGGATTTTGCCCTGCCCTACATGAACGTGGCGCTGGGCGTCGTCTCCCCGGACAGCCGGGTGATCACCTCTCTGGAGGATCTGGGCGCGGACGATCAGGTCATTGTCATTTCCGGCACCACCGCCGAGACCTACTTAGAAAAGAACAACCCCGAGATCAAGCTGCAAAAGTACGACGCCTACGCGGAAGCCAAGACCGCTTTTGAAAACGGCAACGGCGTCGCCTGGGCCAACGACAACACCGAGGTCATCGCCTTTGCCATCGAGAATCCCGGCTACACCGTAGGCATCCCGTCCCTCGGCAGCGCGGACACCATCGCTCCCGCTGTTACCAAGGGTAACACGACCCTGCTGAACTGGCTGAACGACGAGATTAAGGCGCTGGGCAACGAGAATTTCTTCCACGCGGACTATGAAGCCACCCTGCTGGACACCTACGGTAAGGATTACGAGGATACGCTGGTGGTTGAGGGCGGCGTGACTGCCACTGCCGCAGAGGAAGCTCCCGTTGTAGAGGAGAAAGGCACCATCACCGTCGCCGCCTCCCCCACGCCCCACGCGGAGATTCTGGCGGAAGCCGCCAAGCTGCTTGCCAAGGAAGGCTGGACCCTGAAGGTCACCGAGTTTGAGGACTATGTGCAGCCCAATCTGGTGGTGGACAGCGGCGAAATCGACGCCAACTACTTCCAGCACGTTCCCTATCTCGACAATTTCAACGAGGAAAAGGGCACCCAGCTGGTGTCCGTGGCGGGCATCCACTATGAGCCCTTCGGCATCTATCCGGGCACCAAGTCCTCCCTCAGCGATATTGCCGACGGCGATGTAATCGCGGTGCCTAACGACACCACCAACGAAGCCCGGGCCTTGCTTCTGCTGCAGGACAACGGCATCATCAAGCTGGCTGACGGCGCGGGTCTGACGGCAACGGTAAAGGACATTGTGGAAAATCCCCACAACGTGAAGATTCAGGAGCTGGAAGCGGCGCAGGTTTCCCGGGTCAAGGATGAAGTCGCCTTCGTGGTGCTCAACGGCAATTACGCGCTGGAAGCGGGCTTCTCCGTTGCCCATGACGCGGTTGCCTACGAAACCAGCGCCTCCACCGCAGCCAAGACCTATGTGAATGTGCTGGTGGTA
This sequence comes from Clostridiales bacterium, assembly GCA_022772525.1. Lineage (GTDB taxonomy): Bacteria > Bacillota > Clostridia > Oscillospirales > Oscillospiraceae > Faecousia. Next base: position 5,848 of record JALFAD010000082.1, on the reverse strand, counting down.
AAGAAGGGCAACGAGAATAACGAGGGCATTCAGGCCCTTGCCAAGGTTCTCAAGTCCGACGAAATCAAGCAGTTTATCACCGACACCTACGACGGGGCCGTGGTTCCCTTCGAGGATTGATGCAAACAGCAGGGACGGACAGCGGTTTTTCCGCTGCCCGCCCCTGTTTTCCCTGAAAAAAAGAAATTGAGGTAAGGATATGGAAGAAAGCTATTTGGAGATCCGGAATCTCTGCAAAACCTTCTCCGCGAAAAACGGCAGCGTGGAAGCGTTGAAGGGCGTTTCCCTTTCCATCGGAAAAGGGGAAATTTTCGGCGTCATCGGCCTGTCCGGTGCGGGAAAAAGCACGCTGGTGCGATGTATGAACCTGTTGGAGCGCCCGGACAGCGGGGACGTTCTGCTGAACGGCGAAAGCCTGCTGGCGCTCAGTAAGGAGCAGCTTCGCCTGCGCAGGCAGAAAATCGGCATGATTTTTCAGCACTTTAACCTGCTGGAACAGCAGACGGTGCTCGAAAACGTCTGCTTCCCGCTGGAAATCCGGGGCATTCCCAAAAAGGAGCGGCGGGAGAAGGCCCTGTCCCTGCTGGAAAAGGTGGGTCTGGCGGACAAGGCCAAGGCCTACCCTTCCCAGCTCTCCGGCGGACAGAAGCAACGGGTGGCCATCGCCCGGGTGCTTGCCAACGAACCGGACATTCTATTGTGCGACGAGGCCACCAGCGCCCTTGACCCGGAGACCACCCAGACCATTCTGCGTCTGCTGAAAACCATCCGGGATACGCTGGGCATTACCATCGTGGTCATTACCCACGAAATGCGGGTGATTCAGGAAGTCTGCACCCGGGTGGCGGTGCTGGACGGCGGTTTGGTACAGGAGGAAGGCAGCGTTGCCGAGATTTTTGACCACCCCAAATCCCGGGCGGCAAAGCGGCTGCTATTAATGGCAGACGAGGAGGAAGAAAGCTATGTTGGATGAAACCATGATTCAAATGCTGCTGGAAGGCATCTGGGACACCTGCTATATGACCCTCGTCTCCACCTTTTTCGGCTATCTCATCGGTCTGCCTCTGGGCATCGCCCTGACCCTGACGGATGAAAAGGGAATCGCGCCCAACCGGACGGTTTACCGGATTCTGGATGTGATTATCAATATCACCCGCAGCATCCCCTTCCTGATTCTGTTAATCCTCGTCATGCCCCTGACCAAGGCCATCGTGGGAAAGACCTACGGCTCCACGGCGACCATCGTCCCCCTGACGCTGGCAGCCGCGCCCTTCATCGGGCGGATGGTGGAGTCCTCCCTCAAGGAGGTGCCCACCGGGGTCATTGAAGCGGCCCTGAGCATGGGCGCGAAAACCGGCACCATTGTCTGGAAGGTGCTCATCGGCGAGGCCCGAACCTCCCTGCTGGTGGGGGCAACCATCGTCCTCGGCACGGTGCTGGGCTACTCCGCCATGGCAGGCGTCATTGGCGGCGGCGGACTTGGCGATATTGCCATCCGCTACGGCTACTACCGCTATGATACCGGCGTCATGCTGGTAACGCTTGTGTTTATCGTGGCGATTGTGCAGCTGCTGCAAGGACTGGGCAACCTGGCCGCACGGAAAATCGACCATCGGCGTCAGAGCTGACGGAGGAAGCCTATGGATTTTGCGGTTATGAAAGATTACCTCCCCCGCTTTTGGGACGCGCTGCTGCTGACCTTAAGAATCGGCTGGCAGGGCGTGCTGCTGGCGCTGGTGCTGGGGGTTGCCTGCGCGGTGGTGGTGCATCTGAAAATTCCGGTGCTGCGCCGGGTGGTGGGCGCCTACATCGAGCTGTTTCGCAACACCCCTCTGCTGGTGCAGCTGTTTTTCCTGTACTTTGCCCTGCCGAAAATCGGCATCCGCATTTCCGCGCAAGCTTGCGGCAGTTTGGGACTGGGTCTGCTGGGCGGGGCCTACATGGCGGAGACCTTCCGCAGCGGACTGGAAAACATCGCCCCCATTCAGACGGAAAGCGCCCAGAGCCTTGGCATGAACCCGGCGCAGGTTTTCTTCTATGTGATTCTCCCTCAGGCGGTGACCTCCAGCGTTCCCGGCCTGATGGCAAACCTGATCTTTCTTTTGAAGGAAACCAGCGTATTTTCCACCATCAGCCTGATGGATCTCATGTTCACCGCCAAGGATCTGATCGGTATGTACGCCAAAACCATCGAATGCCTGACGCTGCTGGTGACCTTCTATCTTGTCATGCTGCTACCGGTGTCAATCTTAGGAAGTTTCTTGGAAAGGAGGCTGCGCTATGCAGAGTTTGGGAATTGATGTGCTGTTCAAGGGCACGAATTTTCTCCGGCTGCTGGCCGGGCTGTGGGTGGCGGTGCGCATCAGCCTGATTTCCGTCGCCATCAGCATCGCCTTCGGCATCGTGGTCGGGATGCTGATGACCGCCAAAAGCCGGGTCTTGAAGGTCATTTTCCGGGTATATCTGGAAATCGTCCGCATTATGCCCCAGATGGTGCTGCTGTTTGTGGTGTATTTCGGAACAACCCGGGTGTTCGGCTGGAATCTGAATGCGGAAGCGGCGGCGATTATTGTTTTCAGTTTTTGGGGGACAGCGGAAATGGGCGACCTCGTTCGGGGCGCGCTGCAAAGTATCCCCGCCATTCAGCACGAAAGCGCCCAGGCGCTGGGCATGAACCCCCTGCAGGTCTACGGCTATGTGATTCTGCCCCAGACCGTCCGGCGGCTGATTCCCCTGTCCATCAACCTGATTACCCGGATGGTGAAAACCACCAGTCTCGTGATGATGATTGGCATTGTGGAGGTGCTGAAGGTGGCCCAGCAGATCATTGAGGCCAACCGCAGAACCGCGCCCAACGCCGCCTTCGGAGTCTTTGCTGTGGTATTTTTGCTGTATTTCCTGATTTGCTGGCCCATCAGCCGACTGGCGGGGTACTTAGAGAAAAGGTGGTCATAGCTGTGGAAAATGTACTGCTCAGCGTGCGGCATCTGCGAAAAACCTTTAGTACGCACGCGATTTTTGAGGATTTTAACCTGGATGTCCATAAGGGTGAGGTGGTGGTCATTATCGGCCCCTCCGGCTGCGGAAAGAGCACTCTGCTTCGCTGCCTGAACGGTCTGGAACCCATTCAGGGCGGCGAAATTCTGCTGGACGGCGAGAAGGTTTTGCGGGACGATACCTCCATCACGAAAATGCGGCAGAAAATCGGCATGGTATTCCAGAGCTATGAGCTGTTCCCCCACAAAACCATTCTGGATAACATCTTGCTGGCGCCCATGAAGGTGCAGAAACGCCCCCGGGCCGAGGTGGAAGCGGAGGCGCTGGAGCTATTGCAAAAGGTGGGCCTTGCCGACCGGAAGGACGACTATCCCCGGCAGCTGTCCGGCGGCCAGAAGCAGCGAGTAGCCATCGTCCGGGCGCTGTGTATGCACCCGGAGATTCTGCTGCTGGACGAAATCACCGCCGCTCTTGACCCGGAAATGGTGCGGGAGGTGCTGGAGGTGGTTCTGTCCCTTGCGAAGGCCGGCAGCACCATGGTCATCGTCACCCATGAGATGAACTTCGCCCGGGCCATTGCTGACCGGATTCTGTTCATCGAAAATGGGGAGGTCGTCGAGGAAAGCAGTGACCCCAAGGCCTTCTTCACAAACCCCGCCACCGACCGGGCGAAGGATTTTCTCAAGTCCTTCGATTACGAATAAGCGCTGCCCCCCCTCCGAATGACAAATCCCCGGAATCGCATCGTTTCACCAGATGCGATTCCGGGGATTGCTATTTTCACGCAATAGAGGATGCTGCCTTATCCCAGCTTATGCAGCAGCTTCTCCACATCGGCGGCCTTCAGCACCTTGCCCATGGAAACGACCTTGTCGTTGACCACGATGGCGGGCATGGACATGACGCCGTATTCCATGACCTTCTCCATGTCGGTGATGTACTCCACTTCCACGTTCAGCCCCAGTGCCTGCACCGCCGCCTTTGCGTTCTCGTACTGCTCGTGGCAGGACTTGCAGCCCGCGCCCAGAACCTTGACGCAGCAGATTCCCTCCACAGGCGCGCCGCAGCAGCAAGAGGACGCTTCCGCTTTGGGAGCGGAGCCGCAGCAGCCGGTACCCTCGTTCGTCTTGGGTTCGGCGCTTCCGCAGCAGCAGCCGGTGCTTTCTTCCTCCTTGGGTTCGGTGCCGCCGCAGCAGCAGGACTTCTTTTCTTCTTCCTTTTTTTTACCAAAATTGAACAGTGCCATGATTTTTTCCTCCTATTATACAAGTAAATATTGAATCGCGTTAAAGAAATAACCTACGATTACAATTCCGATGGTGCAGATGGCGATAAACAGCCCCAGCAGTTTCGGCTTTACCGCCTTGCGCAGCATAATCATGGAGGGCAGAGAAAGCGTGGTGACGCCCATCATAAAGGACAGGACAACGCCAAGCTGCGCGCCCTTTGCCAGCAGCGCTTCCGCAATGGGGATTGTTCCGAAAATATCCGCATACATGGGAATACCCGCCGCGGTTGCGATGACCACCCCCAGAGGATTGGTACTACCCAGCAGCTTCACAATGAAGCTCTCCGGAATCCAGTTGTGAATGACGGCCCCGATGCCCACGCCAATGAGGATGTAGGGAAACACTTTTTTTAAGGTACCCGCCACCTGCTCTTTTGCGTAGACCAGCCGATCTTTTACCGTCAGGTCGGGAGCTTCGATATCAACGCTGCCTTTGGCATTGCGGATGAAATCCTCCACATGGTTTTCCATGTGCAGCTTTTCGATGATTGTACCGCCAACAACGGCTATGACCAGACCGACGGTGACATAAACGATGGCGATTTTTGCTCCGAAAATGCTCATCAGCAGCACAAGGCTTCCCAAATCCACCATGGGGGAGGAAATCAAAAAGGAGAAAGTCACGCCAAGGGGCAGTCCCGCGCTGGTAAAGCCGATAAACAGCGGGATGGAGGAGCAGGAGCAGAAGGGGGTCACGGTGCCAAGCAGGGCGGCGATGATATTCGCCCAAATTCCCCGGAATCCACCCAAGATTCGCTTGCTCCGCTCCGGCGGGAAATAGCTCTGGATATAGGAAATCACAAAAATCAGGACGCAGAGCAGCACGGTGATTTTTATGACATCATAAATGAAAAATTGGATGCTACCACTCCAGCGGGATGCCGTATCCAGGCCCAGAGCAGACAACCCCCTGCCAATAACGGCATTCAGCCACTTCATGCCCAGAATCTGGTTCTGGATAAAATCCCAAACATTCATAAGATATCCCCTTTCATATTGGTAAATTGAAATTTATCGATTTTAATATGTCAAGTAAGTTGTGCTGGAAGTATGAATTCATGATTCACAGCACGACTCGCCCTTACGGGCGGGATCGGCAGCAGTTAACCCGTTCAGATAGTCCTTGGCAATCTGAACGCCCTCAGGGGAGATACGGTAGTGCATCCACTTTCCCTCCTTGCGTCCAACCACAATCCCGGAATCACACAGGATCTTCATGTGGTGGGATAGGGTGGGCTGGCTGATGCTCATTTCCTCCAGCAGTTTACAGGCGCACTTTTCCCCGCCGCAAAGCAGCTTCAAAATACGGATGCGGTTTTCATCGCAGAACGCCTTGAAAATTAAGGCGGTTTTTCGTTCGTCCATGGTACGCCTCCCATTGAAGTCTATCTATAGAATACACAACATATTTAAATTTGTCAATAAACTGCCCGTCATAGTACAACCACCCCTTCCTTTGTGATTATCCCAATTATATTGAGAAAATCGGGATTGGTGTAGTTTGCGAATAATAAGAAAGACCTTGGGAGAAAATATCTCTCAAGGTCAATAAGTGATTCCTCA
>JALFAD010000057.1 GCA_022772525.1 Clostridiales bacterium | reverse complement strand
GCCAGGCCACGGCCGTCATTGAGGTTGCCAAGGCCCGCGATGAGTACTACAAGCAGACCGGCATCTATATTCCCATCTGCTCCGACGGCGGCATCGTCCATGACTACCATATCACCCTGGCGCTGGCCATGGGCGCCGACTTTGTCATGCTGGGCCGTTATTTTGCCCGTTTTGACGAGTCTCCCACGAACAAGCTGCGCGTGGGCGGCAACTATGTGAAAGAGTACTGGGGCGAAGGCTCCAACCGTGCCCGGAACTGGCAGCGCTACGATCTGGGCGGCTCCGCCAAGCTGAGCTTTGAGGAAGGCGTGGACTCCTACGTCACCTACGCCGGTTCCCTGCATGACAACGTGGAGGCCTCCCTGTACAAGGTGAAATCCACCATGTGCAACGTGGGCGTGACCAACATTCCCGATTTGCAGAAGAACGCCAAGCTGACGCTGGTATCCTCCGTATCCATCGTCGAGGGCGGCGCCCATGACGTCACCCTGCGCTCCACCTCCAACGTGAAATAGAGGCGAGTCGTTTGTTCTTGAGAATCTCACACATCTTCTAACCACCCCAAAAAGGCACATTTGCGCAGCCTGAGACCTCCCAAGAAAATCTAAGAATTTAAGACCTTGTGCAGTACATTTCGGTGTGCTGCATAAGGTCTTTTTTTTCTTCTTATTTTGTCCTTGCAAATCACTCAGCTATGAGTCCCTGTATCAGAAGGGTGTCAATCTGGTGTTCCTGAAGGAACCGCACATTAACACCGACACTTACAGAAAGGCCCTGTCTGCCAAAGTCGGTCTGACGGGTGATAAGGTAGACTTTATTTTGGAGGGTGTAAACAAATACCTGATGGAGCTGGCGAAAGAGCAAATCCGTCTTGCCTTTGAGCAGGCGCAGAAAGAGGTTGATGACCTTCGGCAGCGTACCGTGGAAGGTATGCTAACAGCAAAGAAGAATGGCAAGCAGATAGGCCAGGTGAAAGGAGCCAAGCTGCATATTCAAAAAGCGGACAAGGCGAAGGAAATCATTATGCGGTGCAGCAAGGATTTTGGCGGTACATCCACAGACAAAGAAGTGATGCAGCTGGCAGGGGTGTCGGTGATGACCTACTACAAATACAAGAAGGAATTGAGAATGGGGTAAAGTAACCATAGATGAAAATACCCAAGGGCGAATTGCTCTTGGGTTTTCTATACACAAAAATCGCTTTATTAATAATAGTTCAATTTATTGGACATATAATTTGTATAATGTAATCTGGACTATAGAACTTAATATCTACAAGAAATACTAAGAGATGTAGAGATTCTATAAATATCACCTTTATTTTGGATGTGAGATATGGTAGAATAATACAAAATAGTCTATTAAATCAGAATGTACTTCAACACTACGCTATTGAGAAAGGATAGATGTGTTTATCGCCGAATTTGCTGATAAACAAACGCAATGGAGGAATCTATGAATCAGCCAGTGGATTATAAAGAATTATACATCACCCGATACGGAGGGAAGCTGTTTGAAGAAACTGCTGCCGAGATAGATGGTATTTTGGATGCGGTAGAGCAAGAAGAACTGCGGGTGGAATTATGTGATGACCTATTATATTCCATCACTACCGGGTATACCCATTATGACCCCAAACGTGAATTCCAGAGTATTCCTGCCGTGAAGCTGTTTCTTTCCAATGCAAAGAAGCTGGGGAAGAACTATCATTATCTCTGGAGCCTGTATAACTTCTTTCAAAAGGACTACAGTCGCTGTATTGAGGATATAGATATCCATCTTTCATTGATGACAGAACAGATGAAAGCCTCAGACGAAGAGTCAGTGTCCATATTTGACGAATCCACATTCTGTAATTATTTTGTTGAGCCCTTTAAAAATGCCTATGAGGGCTTTTGGGGGCAGCTATCCAATTTGCTGGGAAAATACCCTGTTTCCCAGGAGATAAAGGAATATTGCCAAGTAATAAAAGCCTTCTATACGGTAGAAGCGCAGGATGAAGTGATTGACGAATTGACTGCATTTGTCCAGAAGCACCCTTCCTTTACTTCTGTTTACGAGCTGCTGGGCTGTCTCTATTTTGACAGCAAAATGTGGAGAAATGCTCTGGCTTATTTCCAGAAAGCCTTAGTCGATGGAAACAAGGCACTCCTTCCTATAATCATTGTCTATGACTACATGGCGGCTTGCTGCAGCAGCATCAAGGACTACAGGCAAGAGGAAGAATACTACAGAAAAAGCTTGGAGATTGACAGAGATTATCCGTATTTGCTCAACAATCTTGGTTACTGTCTGTATAAGCAGCGTCGTTATGGAGAAGCAAAGGCGCTGTTTCAGGAATGCCTGGATAAGGACGTTGATACAGATTATGCGGCCAACAACTATGTCCGGGTACTGATTGCAACCGGCAGGAACAAGGATGCCAAAGCTTTTGTCAAGAAGGGACAATTCAAGATAGCGAAAGCGTTAAGAGACAAGGTTTCCAAGCTGGATGATTCCAATGCGAGAATCAAAAAAGATGTGGTAATGGAACCTGTCGAACAGGCAGAAGCAGTTGCGTTTGAGGCTGTTGATTTTGGGATAAAACGACAGCAGTTTTCCAGTGAAAAACTACTGGAAGATGAACTGACTCTTCGCCTTGAAGCAGGAATGCCTGTGTTTGGTATGAATCTTCACATCTATGACCACAAAGGAGATTTTTATGGCAGACAGTATCCCTTTGAAATGGGCAGATTGGATTTGCTGTGCGAGGATAACAACGGCAATCTTTATATCATTGAATTAAAGAAGGATTCTGGATACGATGATGCCTATGTCCAGACAGCGCAGTATCTCGATTGGTTTGAAAAAGCGCCTATCTCCCAGGGAAAGAAAGTCTATGGCATTATCTGTCTGAACTCTCCTACGCCGGAACTGGTCGGAAAGGTTCGCAATGACCCAAGAATGAAGCTGTTTGAATATCAGATTTCATATACAGAAATAATGTAGTGTCTTGAGCCTCCGAGGTAGGATGCAATCGTTGAAAAGAAAAAGTGCTTATTGGGGTGTTGATTATGATTTCACAGGAAAACTATCAATCACTGAAAGAGAAATATGGGCAATGCGGCAGCTGGACTGTTTGGGCCGCTCCGGGCGAAACGCCGAAATCCAATACAAATGATATGTCCTGGGTCAATGACCCCCAGCTATTATCGATGTTGGACACGGGATTCATTTTTGTTGGGCTGAACTGGTCAAGCACCCATGGTGACATCAGCGCTGGCGGCACAATCGACTGGGCAAATTTCCATAGCGGTTACTCCAGGCAAAATGATTATAAACTGCGATATGCGCTGATGGGGACACGCTACTGGGGTTCCTACATAACGGATTTGCTGAAATTTTACTCGGAAGTTGATTCCAACAAGGTTGGAGCGTATATCAGAGAGAATCCCTGGTTTGTAGAAGAGAATATAGAGGCTTTTGAACGGGAAATCAGCTATTTGAAGAAAGACCCTGTGCTGGTTGCCCTGGGCGGGAAAAGCTATGAGCTGCTATGCAAGCACCTGGGCAATCGATACAGAATCGCCCAGATAAAGCATTATTCTTATACCATTGGGAAAGAGGATTACCGGGAAGAGGTTTTGCGGGAACTATCAAAATACAGCGGGTAGAGAGGTATCGTTTTGCGGTATCACTGCGATGATTGCAAAGTAGGGCCGGGAGAGAGGAAACCATATGTGAAGGGGGGAATCAGATGCTGCCACCGGAAATTGGAAGCTCAACCCAGAAGGAACGGGAGAATTATATTCAAACGACTTTTCGCTGCAAGTCCGACTGTGATAACTGCGGTATGTGTAAGGTATTCCATGGCAAAACTCCAGAGGTAGTCTATGCCGACTATATTGCCGGTAAAAGAACCTTTGCGGATATTACCGCCGAATACCGATGATGGGAGGATGCGATTAACAAAACAGTCAGTAGAGCAGACAAATTGTTATTGATAATTGGGCTTTGGAGGAACTTAAGCCATTGCCGATTTTATGGAGTTTAAATATTCGGAACTACAGCTTCCCGCTCATATTATTTCTGAAAATTCTCAATATAACAGGTTGCTAAAGGCATCAGCTTGAGTTATAATACTCTTGCAAGGTCATAATATGTAATTGAGAATCTCAGACATCCGCTAACGGCCCCCAAAAGGCACATTTGCGCAGCCTGAGACCTCCCAAGAAAAACTAAGAAGTTAAGACCTTGTGCAGTACATTTCGGTGTGCTGCATAAGGTCTTTTTTTCTTCTTATTTTGTCCTTGCAAATCACTCAGTAGCCCCTGCTTACCTCCCCTTCGGGACATGAGCAGACCCAGAAAAGATATCCATTTGTCTCTGGGCAAACCCCAATTCTCCCCCATTATATTATCGTTCCATCCCCTCATAACGGGCGGGAAATCCCCGTATTTTTCTTTTCAAGAATCCAACGGGAAAAGGATAGGGTCAAGAAAAGGCCCTGCAACTTTCTTGATATTTTCCAAACATTTCTCCACATTTTCCTATCATTTTCTTTTATTTCTCTGGTCATATCTTGTTTTCTCCCCGCTTTTTAGAGAGAAAAGGGAGAATGAGATATGGAAGAAAAAAGAGCCTTATAGGGCCTCGCAAAGCCTCATAGAAGCCTCGTTTAATTCATCCTATGATACGAGAAAAAATGAGATGGAAGCGAGAAGCAATGAAGGAAAAAGCAGGAAGATGATAGGAAAGTTCTGAGAGAAAGAGAAGAAAAAAGAGGGAAAAATCCCTACCCGTAAAGTTAGAAAAAACTATAATTATAATGGGAAATTCTATTCTTCATAAAGCCTGAAAAAGCGAACAATTCAGGGAAAAATGGAGAGATGGAGAGAGAATGCGTGGATTTGCCCTTTTGAGGACGAATGAGTTTGACCTATGACACGTTTTGTTTTTGGGAATCTCAGATATCCTCTAACGGCCCGAAAAAGGCACATTTGCGCAGCCTGAGAAAACCCAAGAAAACCTAAGATTTTAAGACCTTGTGCGGCAGAAATATGCTGCACAAGGTCAACTTTTCTTATATGAGAAAAAAATAGTATTTGTATTTTAACTATTTTGCATTCCTTACTAACTGGACGATTGCTTTTCCAGGACTGGAAAAAATGTGAAATCTTTCTGTTGACAGCACTACCGTCCCCTGCTAAACTAAGATTATCCCATTAAGAATGAGAGGGGAAAACTATGGAAAACAGCTACATCGATCCCGAATACGTCCCGGCTCACGCGAAAAAAACAACGGATATGTCTGTCGGCGCGTGGGTGGGGACCCTGATTCTCACGGCGATTCCCATTGTCGGCTTCATCTGTCTCATCGTCTGGGCGGTGAGCAGCTCCCCGGAGAAGCGCTCCCGGAAGAATTGGGCCATCGCCCAGTTTATCCTCATGCTGATCTGCCTGGTCCTGACTATCGCGCTGATAGCTGTATACGGTTCCGCTATCGCAAACCTGCTGCGGATGTAAGACCACCGCGCCCCGGAAAAAGCCGGGGCGTTTGACTGTCAATAAAGTTTACATAACATATTATCATAAATTTCGACATATTTTATCGACAGCAGTTTTCCACATTATCCACAGTTTTTTCCACAGGCCCTGCGGGAAAACCTGTGGATTTGAAAGGGATATTCGGCCGGGTGCAGAAAAAACTCCACAGCTTTACATAAAGCTGTGGAGTTTCGGTTGTTGACATAACATATCATCCGAACAGCAGCCGCGCGGAGAATACCCGGGTGTCCTGCCCATCTTCGGTGCGGTGGGCGTCCATGTACAGGCAGTTCTCCTCGGGGAAATCCCACCGCAGGTCCAGGGTCTGACCCTCCCGGGCTTCGCTTAAATAGCACACGGTGAATTCCCGAATCTCATGCCCGGCGTGGTAGCCGCTGGGAAGCAGATCGGCAATCCAGTCCAAATACCGGCAGTTGTTCATGTGTCCGTTCCGGTCAAGGTCGGTAAAGCACACGGTGCGCGCCCGGCTGCTGCGCAGCGTCTTGGCGGGCAGGCCCGTGGGGACGGTGAGCTCGTTGCCCCGGAGGGTGCCCACCACGGAAATGCCGCTCTTGCCCGGGAGAATCATGTTCCGGGTGTCTAAGTCCATCAGCACCCACAGGCTGATGGAGCGGAAAAGCTCATTGCCCTGCTTGTCGTAGGCCACCATGGACCGGGGGTAGGCCACTCTTGTGGTGGGCATGGGCCAGGTTTCAATGTGGATGGTCTCTCCCAGCCGGGGAATCCGGGAAACCTGTACCTTATGCCGGGTGACGGCCCAGAACATCCGCTGCCGGGCAAGCACGTCATAGCCCACGGTCAGCTCCGTACTGTGCATGCCTGCCACCTGCTGGGCGTAGAACAGAATCATGGAAGGGCGGAGCCGCCCATAGCAGTCCACGTCCCGTTCGGAAACTTCAAAATCTGCCTGATAAATTGGTTCCATTACATAAGACCTCGCTTTAAAAATTGACAATTCAAAATTGACAATTGACAATTCGGCGGAAATCTGGCAGTTAAAGAATAATTGTCAACTGTCAATTGTCAATTGGCTTTAGCCATAGTTCGGCACGTCCTCGCCAAGGGTCAACTCCACCCGGTACTGCTGACCCTGGCTGTAAATGATGGCTTCCACGGCTTCACCGACTTCATATTCGTAAACGGCATTTCTCAGATCGTCCGCGCTGACAATCCGGGTATCGTCCAGATAGAGCAGCAGGTCGCCCTCCTGAATGCCCTTGTAGGCCGCGTCGCTGCCCGGATCCACCTCGGTGATATACAGTCCCGCGGGCATCCGGTAGTAGTGCTGATAGAAGGTGGACAGGGCCTCGCCGGTGATGCCCAGCGTGGGCCGCCCGGAGACATAGCCCTGCGCGACAATCTGATCCACAATTTCCTTGACCTGGGTGCTGGGAATGGCAAAGCCAAGACCTTCCACACCGGCGGTATCGGTAAAAGCGCCGATCTTCATGGTGTTGATGCCGATGACCTGCCCGTAGCAGTTGATGAGCGGCCCGCCAGAGTTGCCGGAATTCAGGGCGGCGTTGGTCTGAATCAGAGTCATGGTGCGCCCATTGATATCCACATCCCGGTTGATGGCGGAGACGATGCCGTCAGTGTAAGTGCCCCGGAAGGCCGCGCCCAGAGGATCGCCGATGGCAACCACCGTATCGCCCACCCGCAAGGTGGATGAATCGCCAAACTGGGCGGGAGTCAGGTCTGTGCAGTCAATGCGCAGCACCGCCAGATCGGAAATATCATCGCAGCCCACCAGTCTTGCGGAGAAGGAACGGTCATCGGTGAGTTGAACGGAATAGGTATAGGCGTTCTCCACCACATGGGCATTGGTGACGATATATCCGTCAGCGGAGAGCACTACCCCGGTGCCGGAGGACGCGCTGCGTCTGCCCTGACAGGTAATCGACACCACAGAGGGGATATTCCGGGTGTAGATATCCTGCAAAGACATACCGCCGCCCTCGGGAATATTGTCCACACCCTTGGGAGCCGCCTGCAAATTCATGGTGGCGTTGGGAGCGGAGACGGCGGCAGGGGCGGGCGTCTGCGTGGGCGCAATTCTATTCACCGCTTCCTCGGTAGGCTCCGTGGTGAAGGAGATCGCGAGATCCTTCTCCTGCTTGTCGGTTCTCAATTCCCGGAACAGCCGGATATTCATAAGGCTCAGCATGGTGACGATGCCGCACAGGAAAATAATCAGAATCAGCATCAGCGCCACCAGCGCGCCCCGGTTTTTCGGTGGTTCCGTAGGCCCGTTTCCGTATACGCTGTCGTCCCAGTCGGGATAAGAATGATTTCGTTCGCTCATAGATAACCTCATCAGAAGTTTGCAACGCTCCGTAGGGCGGCTTGCCCTCAAGCCGCCGCTGTCATGGTAGCGTGCCGCTTACGCGGACGGCGGCTTGAGGGCAAGCCGCCCTACAGAGAATGTCAATTTACCAAGGGCATGGTGAAGGTAAATTCCGTCTTGCCGTCCTTGGAGCTTACGGAGATATTCTCCCCGTGGCAGCAGACGATGGTCTTGACGATATACAATCCCAGACCCCAGCCGTCCCGGTTCTGGGAGCGGGATTTGTCCAGCTTGTGGAACCGGTCAAAGACCAGCGGCAGTTCCTCCGGCGGGATGGTCTCGCCGTCGTTGGATATCGATACATAGGCCTTGCTGCCGCCCTCCCGGATGGTCAGGCCCAGAGTGCCGCCCTCGGGGCAGAACTTCACGGCGTTGTCCAGCAGATTGTAGATCACCTGGGTGATGTAATCCTGATTTGCCATGGTGTACACCGGATGCTCCGGGAAATTCACGTCCACGTTCAGCTTCTTGTCGTTGATCTTTTTCTCAAAGGTGATGAGCACCTGTCCGGCGCATTCCTCCAAATCGAAGTGCATCTTCTTTTCCTCAGGAATGCCCTGCTCCTTCTGGAGCTGGGAAATGTCCAGCATACTGCGCACCAGACGGCTCAGGCGTTTTGTCTCGTCAGAGACGATGCGCAGATAGTGGTCCCGCTTTTCGGCGGGGATAGTGCCGTCCAGAATTCCGTCCACATAGCCGGAAATGGTGGTCATGGGGGTTTTCAGCTCATGAGACACATTGGCGACGAATTCCTGACGCTGATATTCGCTCTTTTGCAGGGACGAGGCCATGTTGTTGAAAGCCAGAGTCAGCTCCTCCATTTCCTCACTGGAATCCTCGTCAATTTTGACCCGGGCGTCCAGATCGCCGTGGCCGAAGGCCGTTGCCGCCTTGGCAAGCTCTTTGAGGGGCTTACTCTCCCGCCGGGCAAAGGCCATGACCCCCAGCACAGCGATAAGCACCACGAACACGGACACGGTGAGAAAAATGTTGGAGATTTTATTCAGAACCTGTTTCGTACCGGCGGTGGGGGTGGATACGATGACGATGCCCAGCCGCTGCTCGGTGGTGACGATGGGGGCGGACACCACGTAGCGTTCCTCGTCGTAGAGGTTGCGGATGGTGCCGGTGGCGCTGTAGCCGCCGTTTTCGTAGACCTTATCGAGAAAATCCTGATTGAGCTGCCAGCCGTCGTAGTCACAGCCGTTCAGGGAGCCGGAGCAGAGTGTAATGTAGCCGTCGTTGTCGCAGATTACAATGTCGGCGTTGGTTATCTGGGATACCACGTCCAGATTCAGCATCAGGTCCCGGCTGGCGAGATTTCCGTCCATGCCGTAGGCGCCCGCCAGATTGGCAACTACCTGAGAATCCTGGGTCAGACGGGATACGGTGGTGTCCTCCAGAAAGCTGTTAATCTGAATCTGGAAGGACGCGCCGAGGATGGTCAGCGTCAGAAGCAATATGGTAGCAGCCATGGAAAAATTGCGGCTGAAGGAGCTTTTCATCTACTGGGGCACCTCTTTCTTTCCTACCACAAAATGTATGATTTTATTATAGCATACCCGCCCTGTATTTCAACAGGAGCAAAAAAAGTTTACAAATGCGGCGAGTCGCCGCAGACAATGCGTGCGCGGGCTGGTGTGTTATCGTTACACCATTGGGCTATGCTCGGTATCGGCGGCCAGTGGCTGCTGACAACGCGGGCGGCAGGGCGGCCAGCCAATGTGTGCACAGGCTGGTGTGTTATCGTTACACCATTGGGCTATGCTCGGTATCGTTACAATCTCTGAAAAAGCGGAAACCGCCACGGAAAGCACGTGACGGTTTCATATTTTATTTCTGAAGTTTCTGAAAATGAATACCCAAGCATTTGACGTTCTTTTCATTCCCTGATAGAATAAATCCAACCCCATTTGGGGCCGGGAAGAGCATTGCAATAAACGGATAGACGGTTGGCTACACTCCTGTAAAGGGGGTGAGTATCATGCCAATTACTTTGACTGTACATATTGGTAACTATACCATTACAATCACAGTAAAAAGCGGAAACCGCCACTCGGCAAAGTGACGGTCTCTAAGACTTCTTAGCTAACGTTACAAGAGCTGACCGCTTATCGGCAGTGCTCTTTTCATGTTCATTATACCACACATTCCACGGTTGTCAACGTTTGAATTTTGACTTTATTCTGCAAAAACGATACCGGGCGATACCCAATGGTGCTGGTCTACAGCCTGACCGAAGTCACGTCATTGTCTGCGGCGACTCGCCGCTTACAGCACCTCAAACTTATAGCGCACAATTTCTGCCTTATTGCTCACCAATAGCATCATTTTACCACAATTAACCTCATTTTCTTCACTTTGCAACCACATTTAACCCCATCCTCCCCCACAAAAAAAGTTTGCCGTCAGGAGTTTGGTAGTTTTTGTGGTAGTTTTTTCTGAAACTACCAAGAGCAGGGGGCACCACGCCCCCTGTCTCAGCTTGCCGTGTACCAGTTCCAGAAAGACCGCGCATTGACACGAATGAGCTTGCCAACCTTGACCTTGGTAAAGGGCAAGTCGCTTTGTAAGTATCTGTAGCAAGAATTTTCACTGATTCCTAAGATATTCATAATATCCGCCGGTGTCAGAAAAAGCTTGTCCCGATACTCAGCAGGACAAGCACCGACGGAGAAAGCATTATCGTTCATAATGAACCTCCATGTAGTGTTATGTCCTGCCCTGATGGGATTTTCAGTTCCACCAGGCAGCGGCATCCGTTGAGTGGATACACCCTTTGTATCTCTTGGGGTCAGCGGTGACGGGTTTTCAGTCCGTTCGCAGTCTCCCTCACTACATTTTTATTATAGCACAACCCATATTGTAAATACAATGGGGAATCGCATTTCACTGCACTTTTCCGCCTTTGCCGCCCCTGCCAACGTATTCTACTTGGAATGTTTGGTCAGGGTATGAAAATCGTCCGTTTCTCTCACTGTCTGGGGAGGCTTTTACCCTGGTGTTTTTCTATTCGAAAGCCACTTCGGGAGAATGTTCTTCTCCAGCTTATCTCCTTGATTTGCTATGGTTGCCAGCTGTTCTCTCAGCCAGTTGTTTTCCGCTTCCAAGTGTGAGATCAGCACCTTTTGTCGCTGATTTTCGTTCAATAGTTTTCGGATTGTATGTCTGTTTTCCGATATTTTTTGCAAATTCATGTTCCAGCTCCTCCTTTGAAGTCTTTAAGTTGAAGGCCTTTTTCAGATTACTGTCCCGGACGCGGTGCCCCTCACAGTCGGTAAAGGTTATATTTTTCTTCGTGTCCTTCCAGATTACATTCCACCCGTATTCCTGTTCCATCATTGTGCAGAAATCTTCCCTATTACAGACGGCAGCGGTACAATCCTGTACAGCCAGTGCTAAATCAACAAGATAGCTTTTCTCTGGGGCGCGTTCCATTTGATGCCACTTATCCTTGCGCCAAGCTGTGATTTCACCATCTGCAAAAGCAGTGCCGTCATAGTGGTGCCCCTTTTTGGCGACTTGCCATCCGCGCTGAAGACACATCTCATTGCAAATCTGTTTTGCCTTTTCAAGATCATGCTTTGACCAATGGAGCATGGAGCCATCAAGATAGGATACTGGATTCACAACGAAATGAAAATGGATATGGTCAGTATCGGTGTGGACAGCAAATATCACCTGGTGTTCCGGGTATATTTGAGGAAGATAATCTTTGGCAAATGCGGCGGCTTCTTCGTGGGTGATTTCACCAGATGCCCAGCTGACAGTACCGTGGGTGTAAGTCCGCCCGCTGTCCTTTCCAAACAAGCTGCGCACCCTTTGAAATTCCCGATAGGCTGATTTTGGCGTTAGTATTCCCGCATCCACATCTCCCAGCGTTCCACAAAGGTCTGGTTCTGTCTTCTTCACATCCAGTATGTAGGACATGATTTTTCTGGCTGCCGCCATGTTTTTTCCATTGCTAATGATTTTAACGATTGCCATAGAGTGCCTCCCGGATTCCCTCCCACACCGGCTGCATGGCTGCTGAGAATTTTCCCATGCCTTTCAAAAGGGCCTCCAGATACTGAATACACGGCACTTCCCTTCGAGTATTCGCAATCTTTGCCACCTGATTGAGGTTGGTTGCCATACCTCTAATCTGTGCTAGCAGAACGTCCATCTGCTTATTCAGTTCACGCAAGTAATCAACAGGGTATATTGTTTGCTGCCGTACCATCCGTACCAGAAAGGCATTTCGATTCAAGCCCGAATCCTTGACCTTCTGCACCAGCTCTGCATATTCTGCCTCCGACAATCGGAACTTTACTTCTACATTTCGTTTTCGCATCTATACGTCATCTCCCGTTCTGCGAGGTTCCAAGGAGTGCAAAACTCCTGGCAAGTTTGCAGCTGTGCTGCAAGTAAAGTGGGCCTCCACTTTGCGAAACTTGCCAAGGACTTTGCGTCCTTGTATGGAATATAGATGACGTGATTTTGCTGTATAAATGCCAACCCCCACCCGGCTGGGTGGGGGTTGCTGTTCTGCCTGGATATGGCAGGGCTTCTATGGGTTATGGCTGCCATTTTTCATACGGTCAATCAAAGAAATAATCAGCAGGATATCCTGGTCGGACAGGCTGCTCATACCATCCACGGCTTTTTGAATTAATATGGGACGCTTGTTCTGTTCATCAAAAAAATCAGAGGGCGTAACCCCAAGATAGTCACAGATATAGAGGAATTCTTCAATGGACGGTTTGGACTTCCCGTTTGCAATGTTCTGAATATAGTTTCTGCTGTGACCCAGCTCCAAACTCATTTTGTATTCTGCAACACCTTTTTTCTCTCTCAGCTCCGTAATTCTTTGCCTGATAAATTGATAGTCCATAAGAAACCGCCTTGCTTTGAGTATACAAGTATTGTGTACCGAAAGGCATTTAATTTTTCACATAATCAGCGTGAATATATATTGATAAAAATAGCGTTCTGTGGTACTATCATGGAAGAATGTATCTCACAGTGTGAATCCTGCCGCTTAACCACCTGTGTAAACTCAGGCTGAAAACAGAATGCGTCAAACGATGTATTCTATGGTCATCCAAGGGGCCACGGGAAGCAACCGAAGCAGCGCTGCCGAGGGATACCTTCGCCTCACGGCTTTTAAGAAAACTTAGAAAAGAGGAATGAAAAATGGCTTTTTGCAGTAATTGTGGCACAAATCTGAACGGCCAGTCGGTCTGTCCAGGCTGTGGTACCCCAGCCGGACAGACCATCGCCGTAGCTGGCAACACCTCCGTAATTCAGGGTGCGCCAAAGAGTGACCGTTCTATGGCTCTGGCACAGCTGGATGATGTCATCACGCACTTTTGTGACGTGGAAGATGATTATAACCTGTTCCTGAAGGATAGCGCGGAACTGGGGGAGCGTAAAAAGAAAGCGACACTGGCTTGGTTGTTCGCAGTTCCCGTGATTTGGATTGTGGGCATCATTGTGGCGAGTGTTACAGGTATCGAATATATCGAGATTTTGTATTTAATCTACCTCCTCCTGCTGCTGATTCTGCCTATCGTTCTTCCCATTCGCGCAAAAATCAAAAACGTCAAGGCCATTAAGCGGCTGGATAAGGAAACCAGCGAACTGGTGGACAAGATTGTGCAGCACTACTACAGCTACGAGGGGGAAATGCCCATCGGCTTTGAATATTACAACACCGATGACCTGTATAGTCTGCGGAATATGCTGACCTCCGGCAGAGCCACCAATATCCCCCAGGCCATCAACCTGCTGCTGGATGATCGGCACAAGCAGACCATGGAGCTGGAGGCGATGCTCACCCGGTATGCGGCGGAGGCTGCTGCCGCGTATTCCAGGGATGCTTCCGTTCATGCCCGCAGCGCTGCCCAATCTGCCGCCAATGCGGAAATGTTTTCTGCTGGCGCGTACTACAACACCAAATAAGCATACAGGAGTACCCTGTGTAAACTTCCCCTGAAAATTCGCAGTTCAGAGTCTGGTATTATTAAGTCATCAAAGGACAGCAGTCCAACAGAGACATAAAGGAGATAATTATTATGAAACAGTATTTTACCCGTTACAACATTGCGCTGGTTCTGGCAATCATCGGAAGCATTTTGTCTGTTATCGGATGGGTCGGCGTATTCAAAGGAAATGATGCACTTCAGGTCTATGTCGTAGGCGGTATGTTCTTCGCACTGATTGCGTACATCTTTGGCGGTCTGCTTACCGCACTGAAAATGGCAGTGGGCATTGCCAAGTGGGGCATCTTCTTCGACAGCTTCCCCCTCAATATCCTCAATGTGCTGGTTGCGTTTGTCCTGGCTGTCATTATTCTGCTGTTCCTGCCTGTGTTCCCCGTATTGAAGGCGAGAAGCCAGTATCAGAACACCTGATATCGGCAGTATATCATTCATAGCACCGCAGTACGATTCGTACTGCGGTGTTTCACAAAGGAGAAGGATTTACGATGACCGTAGACCATACACCTCTGGAAACACTCTATCTGCGGGAGGAAATTGCCCGCTGTGAAGATGTGAATGAACTGAAAGAACGGATTTTTCCCCTGCTGCGTTCCCAGCAGGAGCAGTGGTCACTGTATATCCAGCAGCTGATTGCGGACAGCAAATTCACCAAATCTGGCTTTGCCCAGCTGTGCGGTGTCAGCCGCGTCACCATTGACAAGTGGTGTAAGGGAGCAATCCCCAAAAACCGTGAGACGTTTCTTCGCATTGGCATGGCTGCCAATCTGACGGTGGAGAAGATGAATCTGCTTTTGCGGCGTTACGGGCAGTATCCAGGGCTTTACTCCAAGAGTCTGGAGGATTGCATCTGCCTGTTCGTTCTGGGCCACAATGAAAAGAAAGATGCCTTGCAGCAATTCAGATACATCCATGGGAGAATCTCGGAGAAGCTGATTCCGGGCAGCAGCCCACCCTGCGACAATGTCAGTACCGTAAAATTTGACAGGCTGCTGTCCGGCATCGATAGTCGTGACCTGCTTGAAGAATTTATTGCGGACAATATTTCCATGTTTTCTTACTCCTACCATAAATTCTATGCCTATGTGAAAATGTTCCTCAGCGCCAACAATTACGGCCTTGCGGGAAATGTATTTGAGCTGGCGGAAACGCAGGGGTGGTCGTCCTCCCTGCGGCAGTGCGTTTCTGCCATCCGGCAAAAGAAGTGGTACCCCACCCGTAACAAAATCATCTCTCTGGGGCTGCATCTGTGCATGGATCATGAGCAAATCAACGAAATGCTGGAGCTGGCCCACATGGAGCCCCTCTGCGCCAAGAATCTGTTTGAGAGCGTTATTATTTTTATTCTGGAAGACGCGGAAATCAATAATCTGCTGGACATGGAAGCAGAAGATCCCGATGCCCTCTGCCGCTATGCCAAAAAAGTCATGGGGGAATTGGAGCTGCCTGAAATTGACAGCTTCCTCTCAGAAATCTCGGAAATTGATGATGTGTGGTGAAAAATATGAATCAGCTTATTGTAATTGAAAACGGGCAGCTGGATGCCATCTGCCTGGATGACCGAACCAGCTGGGAAATCGGCAGAGGCTCCCGTGAGTTCCGCCCTGATATTCGGCTCCATTCTCCAACGGTCAGCCGAAAGCATGGTAAATTTCAGAATATGGATGGATGCTGGTTTTACACGGATTATAACGTGAAAAACACCACGGTGTACAACAATCGCCACATCCGCAAGGGCTTGGGAGGAAAATCCAAGCCAGTCATGCTGCGCGACGGTGATGTGTTCGTTTTTGGCTGCGGAGAAACCCCTGAAATCAACGAAAAAACCATCTGGGCCTTGTATTCCAGCCGTAACTGTGAAGGGGCTTGGCGGGCAGCGGATACCAGAGGCGTTCACCATCTGACCTTTTCCGATGGGAAGCAGACCATGCAGCTGGAATGTCCTCCAAAGGGAACCGTCATTACCCAGCCTGCTGGCATGGGCATCTATATGGGGGACATTACCTACCTGTTGGGCCAGACCGCACTGAGCATCCCAGTTCAGGAGTAGCTATGCCGGGGTTGGAACGAAACGAAATGGAGCGTCTGCTGCTGACACTGGAGGCCCGTGGGGAATTGTTCCCTGAGTTTTCTCTGGTTGAGGAGCAATCCGCACTCAGTCTGTTGGGCAGCGGCGGATTCTCTGTGGTATATGAAATGCGCTCCCGAAATCAGCCAAATGCCCGCTATGCCTTGAAGGTAACAGGAATCGGGCGGCATACGGTCAGCTCAGAGCGTTTTCTCAGTACGGTAAAGGTGCAGCACTTCCTGATGGAGAGCAGCGGCTATGTTGTGCGCATCTTGGATGCCAAGGAGCTTTGGATTCTTCTGTCCGATGGCGGCGCTGTCTGTGGGATTTGGAACTGTCCCCCAGCGGGCCATTTTGAGAATATCCTGCATCTTCAGCTGGTGCTCATGGACAAGCTGGAAAGTATTCTTGTGAAAGATCGGTTTCATAAAGTACATCTGAGCCGTCCAGAGCTGGGACAGGAAGCAGAGGTTCTGAAACTGGGGCTGCAAATCGGTCAGGCGCTGCACTGTGCCCATGCCAACCAGATTCTGCATCGGGATATCAAGCTGGAAAACATCTTCTGGGATGCAGCCGAAGGACGCTACAAGCTGGGAGATTTTGGCTCTGCAAAATTTACGCAGGATGGCAGTGCGGAAACGCTGATTTACACAGATGGTTATGGCGCGCCGGAAATCGAGCGGGTTCTTTCAGACCGCTACGATTCCGCCGCAGATATCTACTCTCTGGGTATTACCCTGTATTTGCTTCTGAACGACCTGAAATTTCCTGGCTCAGATGGATATCGCGCCAGCCCTGTACAGTATCACCCAGACTTCACATTTCCCGCTCCCGAACACGCATCCCAAGCCCTTACGCGGGTTTTGCGAAAAATGTGCAGCTATCGTAAGGAAGACCGCTACCATACCATGTCTGAGGTGCTGGCTGCTCTGGTACAGGCATCAGAAATCCATGCAGACCAATGGGATGATGCCGACTGGATGGACTTCCCAACAGAGACATACCGTGTGTCCACAGATGCTGCACCATCTCGTGCACAGACGCGGCAGAACACTCGCGCAGATCGGCTGCTGGAAGAAAGGGCTTCTCAGAATGCCGCCAGGAAACAAGCTTACAATTTGGGTTTTTGGATGGTACTTGCCTGTTATTTCAGTATTCCTACTCTGGGTGCTGACGGTTTTTCTGTATCACAATGGCAGTTCTGGCTGCTGCCCGCCGCCCTGATTCTGGATTGGGCTTTTCTCCTGCTGGGAGATTTGCAGCTTGCAGCGGGGTTGTCGTCAGCGGGGATTGCTGTGTGGTCGGTGGTCAGTGTGGGATTCACGCCGCTGCACCTTCTTACATTTGTGTTTCTTGCTGCCAAGCTGCCCATATCCATGTTCTCTTTAGCGGCGGCAATCCTGCTGTGGGCAGCTGTTCCGCTGAAAACTGCATGGCTTCTCTGGCCCGCAGAATATGATTGCGGCTGGCTTCTGGTGACGGTTTTGCTTGCCATGAGTTACCGTGGGGCCGTTCTGCGAACAGGAAAAAACACGGTAATTCCAAAAGCAGGATTTAAGGTGATTTCCGCAATACCGTTTCTGTTGGTTATTGCAGGAGTTTTGGCATGGGTTCTTGGTAAAATAGGTTTCTGGCAGCTGCCACAGGCGTTACAGACGCTGCACCCCATTCGCACAGGACTGTGCAGCTACGCTTTGTTTGTGATTTCGTATCAACAATGGACTCAGGCAGAAAAGGAGGGTGAAACATGATCAGCGACTGGACACCCCAGGAAATCGCGAATATTTTGACCCAGCTGGATAAGAAGCAGCTTCCCTTTTCGGGATATACCTTGCGGGGCTGCCAGCTGTTGGGCAGCGGCAGCTTTGCCGCCGTATACAGTGCAACCAAGAGAAATGGCGGGGGACGATATGCCATCAAGGTAACTGGTTTTGGCGAAAAACACATCGACCCCAAGGAATTTGACAGCACCATGTCTGCGCAGATGCGGCTGAGCCACAAGTGTAAAAATATTGTTCGGATCTATGACTATGCCCAGCTGTATGTCTGTCTGGACAGCAGCAATCGTGTTGTCCGGGTACAACACGATTCCGCTGCGAAGAACGCCGAACCACCAGAGAATTGTCTATTGCTGCAATTCGCTGTATTGGAGCGGCTAACCCCTGTGGTGGAAAGGAAGCGCTATGGCGGTCTTTCCGTGACCGTAAAGCAGCTGGCAGAGGGGGATGAAACAGAAATCTTCCGCCTTGGCAAACAGATTGGCGCTGCCTTGAAGATTGTACATGACAGGAAAATGCTCCACCGCGACATCAAACTGGAAAATATATTCTACGATTCTGTTCACAAGCAATATAAGCTGGGGGATTTTGGCATTGCCAGAGTGGTTCAGGACGGACTTGCCAGCACCGTGGCCTTTACCAAAGGCTATGGCGCGCCAGAAATTGTGGTAACTGGACAGGAGCGGTATGACTGTACAGCGGACATTTATTCCTTTGGCATGGTGCTGTTTGTGCTGCTCAATGAACTTCGGTTTCCTGACTCAGATTGCTACCATGTAAATGCTGGAGCCCAGTATTGCCCCGGCTACATTCTGCCACCCCCCAGTCTTGGGTCAGAGGATGCCGCACGGCTGGTTGAAAAAATGTGCAGATTCTCGCCGGATGACCGCTATCAATCCATGACCGAGGTTTGTGACGAGATGTCTCGTCTGGGACTTGTGCCTGTGCTGAAAAACCGCTCCGTCAATTATAAGACGCTGGCAGTGCTTTCAGGTGCGCTTCTGATTCTTGGCGTGGGCATTCTGATGCTCTGTGGGAAATACCCTGACAGCACTGATATTTTACAAAACAATCCCTGGATTTCACCTCTGATGATTTCACTTGCCTGTCTGTTTGGCTGCCAGAGTATTGCATTGAGGAAACCAATGCGCCAATCCTTGCAGTGGTCATATTCTCTGCTCATTTGGGGCGGTATGATGCTGATTTACGCGCTGCTGATTGTTCGGGCCAAGCTTCCCATAGTGGCAGAGGCCAGCGTAAAGTCTGAATTGATCGAAGTGATTGTACCTGGTCTGATTCAAAAATACCAGGGGGATAAAATTGGTGTTGGCGGTTTGATTGTCTGCCTCCTGTGGCTGCTGCGGGAACGGTATCAAATGAAGCGGGACGCTTCCTGACAGATGTAAACTTACCCTGAAAAGGTTCCGCAATCTCCCATATATAATACAACCATCACCAAGAAAACATTTGGAAAGAGGGATTCCCATGAAACACATCATCAAAAAAGTCTCCATGATTCTGGCTGCGCTGTCAATCTGCACGTTTACCTTCGGCGGTTGCGGGGAAAAGAAGCCCCAAATCCACACGGGTACTTCCTTTATGACTCCTACCGCGGATGCAAGCTACAACCTCGAGGATCACCTGACTACCGTTACCCTGACAAAAGAGAATTTCGGAGACTACTTTACTCTGGAGCTGCTGCCTGTTCGGGACGATAACGGGAAACAGGAGGACTACGCCTACTGCTTTGGCTTAAGAAGTAATGTGTTCGACAAAGACATGATTGTATACGATGCCAATGGATACTGCGATTTTACGATTGTAAAGAAACCTGAAAAAGGGAGTGAGGAGCCTGCCCGTGTTCTGTGCGACTGCCCCGAGGAGGAACTGCTCAGTATGCTGCAGTTCTTTTGTTCCTGCAGCGCGGATGCTCCCGATTTGCCACCTGAGGAATGCACGCTTGATAAATGTGAGGCCGTGTTTGATGACTGTTACGGCACGGTTACCTTCCTGGAAATCGACAGCAGCACCTATATCAACGTTTTTCCGAATAGCGGCGAATCCTGGGGAAATCCAGTGGAAGGCTTGTGTTATGTGCTTCCCAATGGGGAATCGGTATACCGCAACGTCGTGAAGGGCTATTATTTCTAATAGGACGAAAGAAGGTAAGGCACCATGAAAAAAGCAATTTCTATTCTCCTGACGCTTGCCCTTCTGTGCACGGCGCTTGCCGGATGCAGCGGGGCATCCGGCGCAAACACCGCGAAAAGTGCACAGAAGGAGAAAATTACCCTCAATGCCAGTGACTTTGTTTACCTGTCCCGTTCTAACGAACAGGAATGGATTCCCACATTTGATTACGATTCCTTCCAATCCACACTGTCCCCCTATTTGAATGCGTCTGTTTCAGAGCAGGATTTACGAAAGTATATTTATTCCTTCTGCGTTGATCCTGTGTACATCCGCGTAACTTCCGAGCCTGTTGTAGTTCCTCTGCACGTCAACAAGAATATGCTGGAAGGCCTGAAATCCATTGTGAATGCGGACTTTACCTGGGACAAAACTGTCACCATCCCCATGACTCCCAGTGGAAGCAAGCCTCAGGACACGAAAAAAGTCAATCTTATGGATTATGTGATTCTGATTCCGCGAGGCTTCAACGGCGAAGGCACCATCAAGGCACGATTTGACTGCGCAAGATATGCAAAGGATTTCGCGTCACAGGCGCAGGAGGCTATGTTCTCCGATGACCACAGACGGTTCCCTTCTGCGCAGGCATACTTGTACTGCATATGCTCCGGTGACTGTCCCTTTCTCCGATTCAGTCAGAAGGAGGGCCTGAAAAACGGAGACAAGGTTGAAATTTCCTGCGAACTCATTTCCAATACGTTCTATTTAGGCCCGCTGGGTCTGGAGGCGGAATCTCAGAAAATCGACTATACCGTTAAGGGGCTGCGAGACTTTGCACCTGTTGATCCTTTTGAAAATGTAACGGTATACACCCACGGCATACAGGACAAGACCTACTGGGGCATGGAGTCCGCCATTCTCACCGATACGGGGTGGATATCGATTTATCCCTTGACGGAACTGGATACCTCCACCCCGATTCACGAGGGCGATACCATTCACGTTTCTTTACATGAATACCTCCCACGGGAATACGGTGAAGAATTCTTCAGCAGGATGGAAGCAGATGTGCAAGCATCCATGCCCGTATTGCCGAATACGGAAAACGCCCATCAGCTACTGTCCTCCCTAAGCTATTATTCGCTGGGCAACGCGGAATCCATGGGCAGACTATTTGCCCGGAGCAATCCAACTGTCAGCGACTGTGAGCTGGTGGGTATGATGCTGTACTACAATGAAGCAAATCACCTTGTCGATGATCGCCTGAATCCCAGCAACCAGCTGATATTTCTCTATAAGTATGTCAGTGATGCCATTCCCCAGGGCTGGTATTCCTTTGCTTCCTACAACACCACCATGATGATGTACAACCGCTTTGACACCACAAAGGGAATCATGACCATTCAGGCATTGGACGAGGTGGGGCAGGAAGTTGGTGCCAATCTGACAATCTATCGCAGCGAGGACGAATTTCCAGAGAATTACCCTGCCAGCTTTACCGAAAACGGCGTGGAGCACATCGGTCATCGCTCCCTTTCTGAAGTGTTCCAGGCAATTGATGCAAACCTTCGGCAAGACACGCAGTATGACCATCTGGCGGTATCTGACAGTCTGAAAGGTCAGGTTTCTGAATTCTAACAAAAAACTCTGCCGTTCATACCGGGGGAAAACCCGGTATGAATCTGGCAGAGATTTTTTATACGTTCAACATTACATTCCTATTAACGGCAACGATTTTTTCATATTGGCTCTTGAATGGCTCGGTCTTGTAGTAGGCTGAGCCATTCTTATTCGTGCGGACATAACCGTAGTTTGTGATTAACAGCACGGCATCATCCCCAAGCTGGTTCAAATCCTCTGGGCGTAGAATTTGCTTTTCCTTATATGAGGTACTGACGCTGGTGCTGTTGCTCTGGGAATAGGACTTTTCTTTTTCGTAATATGACCCCGCCATTTTGCAGACAACCTCCGTGGTCAGAGAATTGGCGTTGTTGGAGGCCAGAATATAAAAGTAGTGGATGTTACTGAGAATGTCATAGATAACCTCTTTCTTGAAATTATCCAGATTTTGAACGCATAACACAACGGTGGCGTGTTTCGAGCGTCCAGTCTTTAAGAAGGTAGAGGTGCAGCCTCTCAGCTCTGTAACGCTTTCCGTGATCCTTTGCCATTCGTCAATTAGAAGCATTGTCTGGGGGTATTTCCCTGTCGTTGTCCGGCTTTGAATCTGCATTAGAGACTGTTTCAGCACAATGCAGATGATTTTGTCATAGCCTGAATCCAGTTTTTCTTCTGATACACAAATATACTGGGACACGCCCTCTTTATCCAGCATGATCGGATTTGCCCGTTTGGGATTATCCCGAAGAAAGTAAACAATATCGTCCGATAAAAATACGAAAAGTGCTTGATTCAGGGTGATATCAATAGAAAAAAGGGTTTCATCTGCTGTGGCTGCAAGGCCAGTTAGAAATGCTGCTACCAAAGATGATTTCTTCACCGTATTTAATGCCGTTTCCATGTGTTCCCGCAATGGGATGGTCAGCATGGAGCGGCAGATGTCGATAAACTCGTAATTACTGTTGTAACAGAACTCGAATAGTGTTAAACCTATGAACTCGTTTCGGGCTGCATCGGCCCAGAAGCCATCCCCGCTGTCGGATTTCGGGATGATAACGGATGCAACCTCACGAACAACGCTTAGAACCTCTTGCTCTGTATCCGTGCCATCTTTTTTCAGCTTGTAGAAGATGTCCCAGCCCCACACATAGGGAGCTTGAAGATTCATGTCAACAACAATGGTATTGGGGTTGTAAATGTCCGCAGTCTTGTAGGCCAGCTCACGGGATTTAATGTCAACAATCTGCTTGGAGCCTGTTTTGCAGGACAGAATAGAGGGTATGAGTGATGTAGCCGTTTTACCCGATCCGGTGGAGCCACAAATCATAACGTGGTGCCCCCGCTCTGCCTGAACCAGCTTTCCTGTGTGATGGTCAGTTCCAAAAATCACGCTCTCAGATATAGGCGTGTCATGCAGATATTGGTCTGGGATAGGGGGATATAGGGCTGTGTGACGATTAAACTCTTTCGGCCTGGGCCGCTTTAAGTCGTTTGCAATAAATATCGAGGCAATTACCATCGTCCCTACCCGTTCAACTGCGTGTCTTTCACAGTATCAGCAACGAAGCCTCTGCCGCCAGTCGCCCGCTAAACGTGTGCCCTTTTGCCTTTATTATCGTTTCCTCGTCTGCTTTCGGGAGGGAAATCAGGAAAAATTTTTGAAATCATTTCTGAATGGTTATCCGCTCCCTCATATTGCAGGAACATCGTCCCATTGGTCTGCAATGGAAAGTGCAATACCAAGGCTTTATCTAATATGATGATTTGTTTTTGATAATTTTTTGAGCTTTTCTTTGGCATTTGCGCTATTTTCGTGCACCAGAATTATAGAATAGTCGAATAATAAAGGGCGGGCGATACGGATCTGAAAACAAAAAAGGCCTCATCATCGACATGGTGTTCCTGCCGGTGATGAGGCCCAATATTGCTGCTGATAGCTGCATTAAGCAGCGTGTTCCCATTTGCAATTGTCAGATTTTTTCCAATAATGATAAGAATGAGCAAGTATTTTTTCCATACAAATTTAAAATTGCCCTGGGTTGTTTACATAGGTATATTGGTGACATTTGTAACAGAAAATCCCGATTGAAACAAAGAGCATTTGCCTCAATCGGGATTTTTCGCTATTCAGATATCAGGTTTTCTTTGTTATTACTTCACCAAATCATCCAGCACACTTTCCGACAAATCAGGGATGGTGATATCAACATCCTTGAAAGTGTTGTCGATATATTCTCTGATTTCCGTTCTGTCATCGTTATCGTGCCAATATACTTTGATGGTCGTGCTTAAATGCCGGTCCTCGTTTCGGTGACCGCAGTTTGCGGATACCTGGAGTTGGTCTACTTTTCCGTTGATGCACATGGAAATGAAGGTATGCCGTAAATCGTGCAGCCGAATAACGGGAAACGGCTCCAATTCCTTAATTTCTCGGACTTTGTTGCATCTCTCCTGAAGTTCCTTAAAACGCTTGGAGACCTTGCCAGGGCGGGGTAAATCTCCCTTGACCATATTCATCTTTGTCCTGTAAACGTAGTCCTCTGGGCCTGGCTCTGCCCCCAGAAACTGGGCCTGCTGCTCCTTGACCTTCTTCAAGAGGATTGCCAGCGTATCGGGCAGGGCGGCATAACGCTGCCTGCGTTCAAATCGGGTCTTGCCGTTGTCATCACCCATTTTTGGAACTTTTACAACCGTCTTTGAGCCAGCCTGCATCCGCTGCTGAGCCACATCTATAACCTTTTTCTCGAAGTCAATGTCCTTCCATCTCAGGCCGCACAACTCGCCACGGCGAAGTCCTGCCAGAACCGGGATGGCAAGGAGGCTGAAAACGGAGTAGTCCTTCTCACAATGCGTCACATACCACAGCAGATACTTGACCTGCTCAATGGTAAGAATTTCGGCCTCAAATTTTTCGATTTCTCCAATATCGGCATCGGTGACAACATTTTCAGTAACCCCGTACTTTTTGCCTTTCTTCATAAACTTCCAGAGATCGCTCATGTGTGTTTTGTACTTTTCAATGGTGTTATTACTCAGTGAGGTGTTGTATACCTCATTTGGTGTCCGGCACCATTCAAAAAACTCCTCAATGGCAAGTGTATCGATCTTGCGAACATCGGTATCTCCGAAGTAGGCAATCATGCGACGCTCCTGGTTTTTCTTTTGTGCTGCGTAGGATGCACTCCAGCCCTTACTGTACTTTGCGTCATAGTCCGCAATGGCCTGTCTGAAAGTGACCTTTCCAGCCACCTGTGACACCTTTTGACTTGATTTAGCCTTATTATTCTCCCCTTGGTATGCTTTGGCCTCTTTTAGCGTGTCAAAGAGTTTTTGGGTTTTGCACTGCTTTTCTACGATTAACCCGGTCTTTTTATCTAGTTTTGGCTGTCTTCCCAGGTCAATAATTGCAAGATACTTGCCATCCGAGATTCTTTGCTTGATTCCAGGATATTCTGTTGCTTTATACTCGTCCTTCCGTGCCATAGCTGTGAAAATCCCCCTTTTCTACTCTCTGAAAACTCCCAAAATCGCTTTGGTAGTTTATTGGTAGTTTTTCTTTTGCTCACAGCTATATGATAACAAAAAAGTGCTTGAAACTCAAGCACTTTTTTGAATATGGTAGTATTAGAGAACCTCGAACTTATACCCAACGCCCCAGACGGTTTTCAGACTCCAGTTGGAGTGCACATTTTCCAGCTTCTCGCGAAGCCGCTTGACGTGGACGTCCACCGTCCGGGAATCGCCGAAGTAGTCGAAGCCCCAAACCTCGTCCAGCAGCTGATTGCGGGTGTAGACCCGGTTGGGAGAGGAAGCGAGGTAATACAGCAGTTCCATCTCCTTGGGGGGCGTGTCGATTTTCTTGCCGTCCACGATGAGCTCAAAGGCGTCCATGTCGATGGTCAGCTTGTCGAACACCAGCTTCCGGGCCTTTTTCTCCGTGGTGACGCCGGAGGTGCGGCGCAGCACCGCCTCAATCCGGGCCAGTACCTCCTTCATTTCAAAGGGTTTGGTGATGTAATCATCGGCGCCGGCCTTCAGGCCGTTCACTTTATCGTCCGTCTCGCCCTTGGCGGTGAGCATGATGATGGGGGTCTGGGACTCGGCCCGAATGGCCTTGCACACGGCCCAGCCGTCCATGACGGGCATCATCACATCCAGCAGCACCAGATCGGGCTTGATGGCCCGGAACTTGGCAAGGCCCTGTCCGCCGTCAGTGGCGACCGTCACGGCGTAGCCCTCCTTTTCCAGGTACATTTGCAGCAGCTCCGCAATATTATGATCGTCTTCCGCGATTAAAACCGATACAGCCATGGTTGTTTCCTCCCTATGTTTCCTTTTTCCCTATTATAGCGCATTGACGCGAAGGAACGTGAACAATTTGTAAAGAATACACCCCCAATTTGTGAACACGAAAAAGGGGTTGAAAATCGCTTTGGGAAAAGGTATGATAGGAGATACAAGATAGAAGATACAAGATACAAGATATTTACGCTGAATGAAGGAGTTATTTATGGTAGTAGAGTTATTAAAAGCCGTATTATTCGGCATTGTGGAGGGCGTGACGGAGTGGCTGCCCATTTCCTCCACGGGACATCTGATTCTGCTGGACGAATTTATCACTCTGAACGTATCCGACGCGTTTAAGAGTATGTTTGACGTGGTGATTCAGCTGGGCGCTATTTTGGCGGTTATAGTGCTGTTCTTCCACAAGCTGAACCCCTTCTCTCCCAGCAAATCGGGCGCGGAAAAGAAGCAGACCTGGCAGCTCTGGTTCAAGGTCATCGCTGCCATCATTCCCTCGGGCATCGTGGGCGTGCTGTTCGACGACTGGATGGATGCCCATCTGCACAACGCGGTGGTGGTGTCCATCGCCCTGATTGTCTACGGCATCGCCTTTATTCTGGTTGAGCGCCGCAATACCCGTGGAGAATTCCAGCGGATTTCCACGAAGGACGGGGTGACCGTCGCCCGGCTGAAGCAGAATTCTGTTGACAATGTTTATGACATTACATACCGCACCGCCCTGACCATCGGCCTGTTTCAGTGCCTGAGCCTGATCCCCGGCACCTCCCGGTCCGGCTCCACCATTCTGGGTGCAATTTTAATCGGCGTAGGCCGCAGCGCCGGCGCGGAATTTTCCTTCTTCATGGCGATTCCCACCATGCTGGGAGCCTCCGCAATCAAAATGCTCAAGTTCCTGCTGTCCGGCGTCAGCGCCACCGGCACGGAAATCGGCGTGCTGGTGGTGGGCTGTGTGGTGTCCTTTGTGGTGAGTTTGCTTGTCATCAAGGGCCTGATGCAGTATGTCCGCAGCCATTCCTTCTCCGCCTTCGGCGTGTACCGGATTGTGCTGGGCATTGTCGTGCTGGTGTATTTTGCTTTGTTTGCGTAACAGGTTATATGCCCTCCCCTTTGGGGTGGGTGGCCGAGTGTCAGCGAGGTCGGGAGAGGTAATCCTCTTCCGTCACGGCTGTCGCCATGCCACCTTCCTCAGAGGGGAAGGCTTTGAAATAGAAATAAGGAGGCACCCCCTATGGACTACACACTGGAAAACGAGTACCTGAAGGTCACGATCACCACCTCCGGCGCTCAGATCAAAAGCGTGATCCGAAAGTGTGACGGCGTGGAGCATATGTGGCAGGCGGATAAGACGGTTTGGGGCTATCACGCGCCCATTCTGTTCCCCCACTGCGGCAAGGTGGTGGACGGCGTCATCGAGGCTAAGGGACAAACCTGCCAGTCCCCCCAGCACGGCTTTGCCCGCCTGATGGAGCACAGCTTTGTGGATCAGAGCCGGGATACGCTGGTGCTGGAGCTGTGTGCAGACGAGGAAACCCGGAAAATGTTCCCCTACGAATTCCGGTTGGTGTCCATCTTTACGCTGGAGGGCAGCACCCTGCACCACACCCTGAGTGTGGAGAATCTGGACGGGTGCGCCATGCCCTTCGGCATCGGCTACCATCCCGGCTTTGCCATTCCCTTCGACGACAAGCACACCGCCGAAGACTACGAGCTGCGTTTTTCCGAGCCGGAGTCTCCCCTGTGCGTCAACAACCTGCCCCACGGGCTGATGCACGGCAATCTCTATTATCTCGGCTCCAACATCCAGTCCATTCCCATTGACGACAAGCTCTTCGCCAATGACTCTCACTGCATGGTAAACCTGCGCTCCCAGACCCTGGGGCTGTACGAAAAGGACACGGGCCGGGCGGTGGTCTGCGACATCTCCCAGTTCCCCTACACCCTGATCTGGAGCAAGCCCGGTACGCCCAAATTCGTGTGTATCGAGCCGTGGCACAGCCTGCCCTCCCCGGAAAACGGCAGCACCCGCTGGGAAGAAAAGCCCGCTGCCGCCATTCTGGCCCCCGGCGAGGAATGGAGCTGCACCCTGAGTACGGATTTTGTGCGATAAATACGAAGCGGCACGGAGAGATCCGTGCTGCTTTTGCGGTGCAGAAACCAATCTTTTTCTTACCAATCTATCTTCCGTTGCCGGCATATACAAAAAACCTTATCCTGTCCATAATTTTTTAACAGAATTGGATATTGATTTTCTTTTATCGATAGTGTAAGATAGAATTGCAAAGTTTGGGATACCATGTTGAAAAAAACGGGAATCCCCGCGGATGCAGCAAAGCGTGTCCCTTAAATTATAATGAAAGAGGTTTTTCCAATGATCGATCTGAAGCATTACGGTATTTCCGGAACCACTGAGATTGTCCACAACCCCTCCTATGAGGAGCTGTTCACCGCCGAAATGGATCCCACTCTGGAAGGCTACGAGAAGGGCCAGGTCAGCGAGCTGGGCGCCGTCAA
This sequence comes from Clostridiales bacterium, assembly GCA_022772525.1. Taxonomy (GTDB): domain Bacteria; phylum Bacillota; class Clostridia; order Oscillospirales; family Oscillospiraceae; genus Faecousia. Next base: position 36,910 of record JALFAD010000057.1, on the reverse strand, counting down.
CGTCATGACCGGCGTGTACACCGGCCGCTCCCCCAAAGATAAGTACATCGTCATGGACGAAAACTCCAAGGACACCGTGTGGTGGACCTCCGACGAGTTCAAGAACGACAACCACCCCATGAGCGAGTCCGTCTGGGCCACCGTCAAGGATCTGGCTGTCAAGGAGCTGTCCAACAAGAAGCTGTACGTCGTCGACGCTTTCTGCGGCGCCAACGCCGACACCCGCATGGCTGTCCGCTTCATCGTCGAGGTGGCATGGCAGGCTCACTTCATCAAGAATATGTTCATCGTTCCTTCCGAGGAGGAGCTGAAGAACTTCGAGCCTGACTTCGTGGTCTACAACGCTTCCAAGGCCGCCGTTGAGAACTACAAGGAGCTGGGCCTGAACTCCAGCACCTGCGTGGCCTTCAACATCACCTCCCGTGAGCAGGTCATTCTGAACACCTGGTACGGCGGCGAGATGAAGAAGGGTATGTTCTCCATGATGAACTACTACCTGCCTCTGAAGGGCATCGCCTCCATGCACTGCTCCGCCAACACCGACATGAACGGCGAGAACACCGCCCTGTTCTTCGGCCTGTCCGGCACCGGCAAGACCACCCTGTCCACCGATCCCAAGCGTCTGCTGATCGGTGACGACGAGCACGGCTGGGACGACAACGGCGTGTTCAACTTCGAGGGCGGCTGCTACGCCAAGGTCATCAACCTGGATAAGGACTCCGAGCCTGACATCTACAACGCCATCAAGCGCAACGCCCTGCTGGAGAACGTCACGCTGGATGCAGACGGCAAGATCGACTTCGCCGACAAGTCCGTCACCGAGAACACCCGTGTGTCCTACCCCATCACCCACATCAAGAACATCGTTCGTCCCATCTCTGCGGCCCCCGCTGCCAAGAATGTGATCTTCCTGTCCGCCGACGCCTTCGGCGTGCTGCCCCCCGTGTCCATCCTGACCCCCGAGCAGGCCAAGTACTACTTCCTGTCCGGCTTCACCGCCAAGCTGGCCGGCACCGAGCGCGGCATCACCGAGCCCACTCCCACCTTCTCCGCCTGCTTCGGTCAGGCCTTCCTGGAGCTGCATCCCACCAAGTACGGTGAGGAGCTGGTCAAGAAGATGGAGGCCAACGGCGCCAAGGCATATCTGGTCAACACCGGCTGGAACGGCACCGGCAAGCGTATCACCATCAAGGACACCCGCGGCATCATTGATGCCATCCTGTCCGGCGATATCCTGAAGGCCGAGACCAAGAAGATCCCCATGTTCAACCTGGAGGTTCCCACCAGCCTTCCCGGCGTGAACCCCGCCATCCTGGATCCTCGCGACACCTACGCCGACGCCTCCGAGTGGGAGACCAAGGCTAAGGATCTGGCTGGCCGGTTCATCAAGAACTTCGTCAAGTACACCGGCAACGATGCCGGCAAGGCTCTGGTGGAGGCCGGCCCTCAGCTGTAATCCCCTTATAAGAGTGAAAATGTCCTCAGCTTCGGCTGAGGACATTTTTAGTGTGAGGAGTGGAGAGTGGAGTGTGGAGTGGGCGGAGTCATGATACCGTATGTTAGCGATACCGAGCGGTGCCCTATGGTGCGTCGAATACAGATCAGCTTACGCACGCATTGGACGGCGGCCCTGCCGCCTTTTGTCAAGCTGTAAATATGAACAATATTTGACCACGAAAATGAACAATCTTCACAAAACTTAATACTTGCTTAACAACTATCCCCTTTTTTCCTTAATATTTTACAGGTATAATGAAGCCATAAAGATCAAGCGAACCTACTCCAGTCCTAAACAGGACGGTTTCTATAAATTGCTACCTACCATCTTTTTCATTTTTCCTCTCCTCTTTTCTTGTTGCAAAAACCGCGGCGCACGCCGCGGTTTTTGCATTGTCCGCAGGGCGGACAGCCAGTACGTGCGCCAGCTTTTTATAATCGTTACACCACTGGGCCTAGCTCGGTATCGGAGGCGATGCTCAATGCAGGAATTTACAAGTAAACAAGGGGCGGGTCAATAACCCGCCCCTGTCATTATATATTGGTGTCGAAACCGAGCTGAACTCATTGGACTTTCGATGATGCACCGTCCAGGCACGCTTTGTCAGCGATCGCCGGCGGCTCCCATCAGGATTTTCGCCAGATCGGAGTTGGCGTCCAGAATGACGGTTTTGTCATTGCCGTTCAGGCTGGATTTGAGCGCGTCCAGTGCAAGGGTGAATTCATAAAATTCCTGCTTGTCGCGACTATCGTAGGCCTCCGCCAGCAGCCGCATATATTCCTGCTCACCCTCGGCTTCCCGCTTGGCGGCCTCGGCCTGGGCGTCGGATACCATGATGTTCACCTTTTTGTCCACGTCGTTGCGGATAATGGAGGCTTCATAATTTCCGTCGGCGGTGTACTTTTCCGCCATCTGGTTCCGTTCGGAAATCATGCGCCCGTAGACCGCATTCAGGTTGCTTTCCGGCAGGTCAAACTGTTTGATTTTCACATCCTCTACCCGGATGCCATAGGTTTTCGCCAGCGCGTTTACATCGGAGGCAATGCTTCCGTAGATGTCGTTCCGCTTGGCGCCGTCCTCCATGTTGATGATGTCACTCTGAGCCAGCGTGCCCATGACGGTTTTCAGCTCGTTGTAGGTCAGGGCGTCCAGCCGCTGTTCCGCAACGGATTTGGAGCCGAGGGTCTGGTAGAACAGCTTGGGATCGGAAATGCTCCACAGAATGTAGCAGTCTACGGTCATATTCTGTTTGTCCGAGGTCAGCACCTCAGAGGGAGGAATGTCGTAGAGCTGGGTGGCCTTGCTGAAATACTTCACCGTGTCGAGGAAAGGCACCTTGAAATGAAGGCCGGATTCGGCGGTGGTGTCAATGATTTTGGAGAAACGCACGGTGCAGGCGTATTCATTTTCCGCCACCGTAAAGACGGAGCCAGCCAGCAGTACGGCAGCCAGCGCCACGACAATGATGAAAATACTGGTTTTCTTCATGGATTACTGACCTCCTTCCACGGTAGCCATGGGCTCCAGCGGCAGCAGGGTCTGCAAATTTCCGCCGTCGCCTGTGTTTACGTACAGCTTGACCCCGGGCAGAACCTTGGAAATGGCTTCATAGTACATCCGGGACCGGGTGATGCCGGGGTTCTGGGCGTATTCCTCATACATGGCGTTGAACATAGCCACCTGCTCCACGGCTTCGTTAATACGCTTCTGCTTCAGATACTCGGCATTCTGAATCAGCTTATCGGCCTTGGCCTGAGCATCCGGAAGCTGGGCGTTCTGATAGGCTTTCGCGTCATTGATGACGGTTTCCGCCTGCTGCTTGGCGGTTTCCACTGCCTTGAAGGCCTCGATGACCTCCGCCGTGGGCGGCTCCGCGTCCTGAATCTTCACATCCACCAGCGTCAGACCGATGTCATATACCTGCAAAATCTGCGTGACCAGTTCCTTGACCTGCATCTGGATATTCTCTTTGCCATCGGTGAGCACGGCGTCTACGCTGGAGGAGCCAACTACGTTGCGCACCTGACTTTGAATGAGGTTGCGCAGGATCAGCTCCGGTTCATCAGAGGAGAATAGGTACTGCACCGGGTCGGAAATCTTGTACTCCACGAAGAAGTCCACGTTCACGATGTTGTAGTCGCCGGTAATCATGGCGCTTTCGCTTTCGTTGAAGGTGTCGCCGCCGCTGCTGGAATAGCCCAGTTCAATTTTCTGGTACACATTGGTATTGACCTTGTGGGCCTGCTGGATACCGAAGGGCAGCTTGAAGTGAATGCCCGCGTCCACCACGTCCGTGACCTTCCCGAAGGTGGTGACCACTGCCTGCTGCTTATCGTCCACGGTGTAGTAGCAGGTACCTGCCAGAGTGACGAGAATCAGTGCCAGCAGCACGGCGAGAATGGTCTTCCCCGCCCGCTTGAAGCTGGGCTTTTTCTTTTGCGGTTTGGGCTGGGGCGGTGTTTCCGGCGCCCAGTGATAGGTTCCGTTTTCGTCCATTGTGTCGTCTCCTTTAATTATATTGTATGACGGGCAGCTGTCCGCCTGTTTTACCTGTATGCAGAATACAAACGAATTTATCGATAATAATTTATCAGATCCGCTTGGATTATAGCATACTTTTACGAAACTTCCAATCGGCTTTGGACAGTTATTCATGAATTATTTGTAAATGTTTTATCCGATTTTCTTTTTCCCGGGATGATATGCGGAATTTTACTCTTTACGAACCGCTAAAATTGTTGTACAATACGGAATATCATAATGGGAGGTGTGGGCTGTGTATTGCCTTAGATGCGGCAGGGAAACCGAAGAGGATCAGGCCTTCTGCCTGGACTGCCAGAAGGACATGGCGAAGTATCCCATTGATCCAAACGCTGTGGTACAGCTTCCTGTGAGAAAGCAGTCCGCCCCTAAGAAACCCGTGAAACGGCGGGTCCCCCCGGAAGAGCAGGTAAAATATCTGAAACGGCGTGTGCGGATCTATGCCTGCCTGCTGGCTGCCGCGCTGATTGCTGTTGCCTGCCTTTCCATCCCAGTGATCCGGGATTACGGAAAGGATAAATTTCAGATCGGTCAGAATTATTCCACCGTGAAACCCACCACGGAACCAACCGTCACCGATACTGCGGGGGAATAAATGTTTCACGTGAAACGCTGCCCAAAGCTGCAGACCACTGTTTCACGTGAAACGCGGAAAGCAAGGAGAGAAAAATGGGTAAAATAATAGCGGTGGTCAACCAGAAGGGCGGCGTGGGAAAAACCACCTCCGCCGTGAATCTGACGGCAGCACTGAACGAGCTGGAACTGAGAGTGCTGCTGTGCGACTTCGATCCTCAGGCCAACGCCACCTCCGGCATGGGCCTGGATAAACGGAAAATCAAATACTCCGCCTATGATGTGACCATCAATGAGGTGCCGATGGAGGACGCGGTTGTTCACACGGAATACGGAGATGTACTGCCGTCCTCCTCTGATCTTGCGGGCGCGGCGGTGGAGCTCATCGGTGCGGATCACCGGGAACGGCAGCTGGAAAAAGCACTGTTCCGAATCAAAGAGAAGTACGACATTATTTTCATCGACTGCCCCCCTTCCCTGGAGCTTCTGACATTGAACGGCCTGTGCGCCGCCGACGGCATTCTGGTGCCGGTGCAGTGCGAGTACTTCGCTCTGGAGGGCCTGAGTGACCTCATGAGCACCCTGCGGATGGTGAAAAAACGGCTGAACCCGAGACTGGAGATTTTCGGCGTTGCCCTGACCATGTTTGACGGACGCACCAACTTTTCCACACAGGTGGCCCAGGAGGTACGGAAGCACTTCCCCGGCAAGGTATTTACCGCCGTAATCCCAAGAAATATCCGCCTGGCGGAAGCACCCAGCCACGGCGTTCCCGTAACGGTGTACGACCGCGGCAGCCGGGGCGCTGCGGCCTATCGGGCCATGGCGGAGGAGATTAAGGAAAAACTAATATAACAACGCGTAGGGTCGGCTGCCCTACAGAGTATCATGTGAGGTGACAAAATGGCAAGCAACAAAGGCTTGGGCAAGGGCCTTGGCGCGCTGCTGGGGGATTTCAGCGAGGAACCAGCAAATGAAAGCGCCTATCGGCTGCTGCCAATTTATAAGGTAGAACCGAATCCGGATCAGCCCCGGCATGACTTTGACGAGGAGGAATTGCAGGCACTGTCCGAATCTATCGCGGTTCACGGGGTGATTCAGCCCCTGACCGTCCGGGAAATGCCCAATGGGTATTATCAGATCATCGCCGGCGAGCGCCGCTGGCGGGCAGCCCGAATGGCAAACGTCAGCGAAGTACCTGCTATCGTGGTGGAAGCTGATGACAAAAAAGCCATGGAACTGGCGCTGATTGAAAACTTACAGCGGCAGGACCTAAATCCTGTGGAAGAAGCGCTGGGCTATCAATCCCTCATCGAGGAATACGGACTGACCCAGGAGGAAGCGGCTTCTCGGGTGGGCAAATCCCGGCCCGCTGTGGCGAACGCCCTGCGGCTGCTGGGCCTGTGCCCCGAGGTGCTGGAGCTGCTGAAAAGCGGCGCTATTTCCGCCGGGCACGCCCGGGCGGTGCTGACTCTGAAAACGGAAAAGCAGCAGCAGGAAGCGGCGAAGAAGATCATCGCCCTGTCTCTGTCCGTACGGCAGGCGGAAACCCTGTGCAAGAACATGGGCAAGCCCCCTGCTCCGAAGAAGGAGCCGGTCTTTGCGGTGGACTACGTGGCAGAGTGCGAGAAGAACTTGAGCAAGCACCTGGGCCGGGGCGTGAAAATCGTCAACGGCAAGCGGAAGGGCCGCTTTGAGCTGGAATTCTACGGCGAAGAGGATTTGCAGAAGCTCCTCGATGCCCTCATGCAGTTGAATGCAAAATGATGAACGCAAAATGCAAAATGTATTTATAAAAGAGAGGTAACTCAAAAATGCTGGATATCAAACGTATCAAGGAAAATCCCGATGCCATCAAGGCAGGCATGAAGGCCAAGGAAGTGGACTGCGACGCCACCATTGACCGGATTCTGGATCTGGACGTGGAGGTCCGGGGCCTGAAAACCGCAACCGAAACCGCTACCGCCCAGAAGAACAAGCTGGCAAAGGAGAACGGCAAGCTCTTCGGTCAGAAGAAGGGCATGGAGAAGCGGGGCGAGGACACCGCCGCCATCGAAGCTCAGATTGAAGCCAACAAGGCCGAATCCATCCGCCTGGACAAGGAAATCGCCGACGATGCCGAAAAGCTGAAGGTGCTCAATGCCGAATTCCGCACCGCCATGCTGAGCCTGCCCAATATGCCCGACCCCGACCTGCTGCCCGGCGGCAAGGAGAACAACCAGCCTCTGCGCTACATCGGAGAAAAGCATTCCTTCGATTTTGAGCCGAAGCACCATGTGGATCTGTGCCAGAATCTGGGCCTCATTGACTATGAGCGGGGCGTGAAGCTGGCAGGCTCCGGCAACTGGATGTACACCGGCATGGGCGCCCGGCTGGAGTGGGCGCTGCTGAACTACTTCATCGATACGCATATTGCCGACGGCTACGAGTTCATCCTGCCCCCGCACATGCTGGAGTATGCCTGCGGCGAGACTGCCGGTCAGTTCCCCAAATTCGCTGACGAGGTCTACAAGATCGCCAACCCCACCGACGACCGGGTGCACTACATGCTGCCCACCGCGGAGGCGGCTCTGTGCTCCATCTACCGGGACGAAATCCTGAGTGAAGCTGATCTGCCCAAGAAGCTGTTTGCCTACACTCCCTGCTTCCGCCGGGAGGCCGGTTCCCACCGGGCCGACGAGCGGGGCATGGTCCGGGGCCACCAGTTCAACAAGGTGGAGATGTTCCAGTTCTGCAAGCCCGAGGATTCCGACGCGGCCTTCGATGAGCTGGTGACCAAGGCGGAAAAGCTGGTCGCCGGTCTGGGCCTGCACTTCCGCACCGTAAAGCTGGCGGCAGGCGACTGCTCCGCTTCCATGGCAAGAACCTACGACATCGAAATCCTGATTCCCTCCATGGATGGCTACAAGGAGGTCTCTTCCGTTTCTAACGCCCGGGATTATCAGGCCCGCCGGGGCAACATCCGCTTCCGCCGGGAGGCCACCGGCAAGCCCGAGTTCGTCCACACTCTGAACGGCTCCGGTCTGGCCACCTCCCGCATCTTCCCTGCACTGGTGGAGCAGAACCAGCGCGCCGACGGTTCCATCGTCATTCCCGAGGTGCTGCGCAAGTATCTGGGCGGCATGGAAGTCATTGAAAAGCGCTGATAAAAAAGGATAAGAAAAGATACAAGATACAAGTTACAAGATACAAGATAAGGATGATCGTAACATTGATAATATCTTGTATCTTGTATCTAGTATCTAGTATCTCTGTATCTTAAATCAAGGAGGTTGTACATTATGAAAGCCCCCGTAAACAAGCCCAAGTGGTGGGATGAATTTATTGCCTTCGCCGTAAAGGGCAACGCCATGGCGCTGGCTGTCGGTACTATTATCGGCGCTGCCTTCTCCACCATCACCAAGAGCCTGACAGACGACATCATCATGCCCATCGTTGCCATCTTCATGGGCGGCATCGATTTCTCCGAACTGAAGATCACCCTACCCCGGCTGTTCAGCGAACCGGTGCTGGACGAAAACGGCCGCGAAATCCTGAACACCCTGAACTACGGAAACTTTATCTCTGCCATCATCAATTTCCTGATTCTGGCGCTGGTGGTTTTTTTCCTGGTGAAGGGCTTGAACAAGCTGTCCGATCTGGGAAAGAAGAAAGAGGAGGAAGCAGCCGCCGAGGAGCCTGCTCCCCCCGAACCCAGCAACGAGGAAAAGCTGCTGACCGAGATTCGGGACCTGCTGAAGGATAAATGAGAAAGGCCCGTAGGAGGGCGGCACCCTCGACGCCCCGGGTTCCCAGAGACCGACGGGACGTCCGGGAGGCCGTCCCCTACGGCGTGATAGGTTTAACGGGGGGAATTTCCATTCCTCCCGCTTTTCCATTGAGGTAAGAAAGATGAAATATCTATCCCAATTCCTGCGTATTACCGCCTTCACGCTGGCGGGAGAACTGCTCCAGCGGGTCATTCCCCTGCCGGTGCCCGCATCCGTTTATGGACTGATCCTGCTGTTTGCCGCCCTGTGCTTCGGCGTTGTCAAACTGGAGCAGGTGAAGGATGCCGGGAGCTTTCTGGTGTCCATCCTGCCCATCCTTTTCGTCTCCCCTGCCGTGGGCATTCTGGAAAACTGGGGGCTGATTCACGATGCCGTCATCCCCATGCTTCTGCTGGCGCTGCTCAGTACCATCTCCACCTTCGGCATTGCCGGCCGGGTCACACAGGCCCTGCGGAAAAAGGAGGGAAAAGACGATGCGGCTGCTTGAATCCATCGATATTTTTCCACTGATTCTAACGCTGGCGGCATTCCGGATCGGTCAGCTGTGCCAGCAGAAGTGGAAAAAACCAATTTTCAACCCTACCCTCATCGGAATGATGCTGGTCATCGCCTTCCTTCTGGCGACGGGTATGAACACGGAGGGCTACACCACGGGAATGCGAAAAATGTCCTGGCTCATGACCCCCGCTACCATCTGTCTGGCGATTCCCATGTACGAGCAGTTTCAGGTGCTGAAAAAGAGCCTGAAAGCCATTCTGGCTGGCGTCTGCGCCGGAGCACTGAGCTGTATGCTGGTCGTTGCGGCTGTGGGACTGCTGCTGGAATTTGAACAAAGCATCCTGATTTCTCTGCTGCCCAAGAGCGTCACCACAGCCATCGGCGTATCGCTAAGCGAGCTGTTCGGCGGCATGGGCGGCGTGACCACTGCCGCGATTATTGTCACAGGCATCGGCGGCAACATGATGGGACCAACGTTATGTAAACTGTTTGGCATCACCGATCCGGTGGCGCAGGGCGTGGCCTTCGGCACCTCCGCCCACGTCATCGGCACTGCCAAGGCCAACGAAATCAGCGAGCTGACCGGTGCGGCAAGCAGCCTTTCACTGGTGGTGGCAGGCCTGCTGACGGCGGCGTTTATGCCGGCCCTCGCGGGACTGCTGTAGCCGTTCACCGTTCGTTTACGAATTTTTGATACTTCCTTTACCGATCTCCCGGGAAAAACCGTTACAATTTCCTTAAAAATGGGAAATGGAGGAAATTGTGATGGAGAAAAAACAGGTTCCGTATGTGGAAAGCCGTCTGCGCCACAACATTCTGGAAATGCCCCCGGAGATCCGCCAGGCCAGCGGAATCGTCATCTACGGCAGGAGAATCAAGAGCCTGGTGTTCACCACAGACCTTGCTATCATCAAAAACTGCGACGCGGACGCGGTGTTCGCCGTCTACCCCTTCACCCCCCAGCAGTCCATCAGCGATGCCATCATCAAGGCCTCCTACATCCCGGTGTTTTGCGGCGTGGGCGGCGGAACCACGCAGGGCCTGCGGACGGTGAGCCTTGCCAAGGACGTGGAGAGTCAGGGGGCCATGGGCGTGGTACTGAATTCGCCCATCAACAATATGAACCTGCTGGCGGTGGCAAAGTCGGTGGATATCCCGGTGATCATCACCGTGGTGGACGAGAAAACCGATATTGCCGCCCGACTGGACGCCGGGGCCTCCATTCTGAATGTGGCAGCCGCTGCCCGGACGCCTGAGCTGGTGCGCTCCATCCGGGAGAGATTTCCGGAGGTGCCCATCATCGCCACCGGCGGGAACCGTCCCGAGACCATTACGGCGACCATCAAAGCCGGGGCCAACGCCATCACCTATACCCCGCCGTCTCCACAGGAGATGTTCAAAACCATGATGGCAAAATACCGGGAGCTTTGATTCCCGGCAAAGGAGAGAAGAATATGGAGTACAGAATCGAACACGATTCCATGGGCGAAATTCGGGTTCCGGCGGACAAATACTGGGGCGCTCAGACCCAGCGCAGCGTGGAGAATTTTCCCATCGGCGTGGGGCTGGAAACCATGCCGAAAGAAATCATCCGGGCCTTTGGCCTTTTAAAAAAGGCCGCCGCCATGGCAAATCACGCCATTAAGCCCGAAAAAATGACGGACAGGAAGCTGTCCGCGATTCAAGCGGCCTGCGATCAGATCATCCGGGGGGAGCGATACGACCAGTTCCCGCTGGTGGTGTGGCAGACCGGCTCCGGCACCCAGTCCAACATGAACGCCAACGAGGTCATCGCCCACATCGGCAATGAAATCCTGGGAGAAAACGCCCTGCACCCAAACGACGACGTGAATATGTCCCAGTCCTCCAACGACACCTTCCCCACCGCCATGCACATCGCGGCGGTGCTTATCCTGGAGGATCAGGTGCTGCCTGCCATCGATGCGCTGGTGGAAACCTTCACCCGACTGGAAAAAGAAAACGAGGGAGCCGTCAAGTGCGGGCGCACCCACTTGCAGGACGCCACCCCCATCTCCTTCCCTCAGGAGATTTCCGGCTGGCGCACCTCCTTGGAGCAGGACAGAGAGTTAATAAAACGTGCCCTGCCGCCTCTGCATCAGCTGGCGCTGGGCGGTACCGCCGTGGGTACGGGCCTGAACGCCCCCGCTGGGTTTGACAAGGCCGCCGCCGACGCGCTCACCGAACTGACGGGCAAGCCCTTCGTCACGGCGCCCAACAAATTCCACGCCCTGACCTCCAAGGACGAGCTGGTGTTCGCCCATGGGGCGCTGAAGGCTCTTGCCTGCGACCTGATGAAAATTGCCAACGATGTGCGCTGGCTGGCCTCCGGCCCCCGGCTGGGTCTGGGAGAAATCACCATTCCCGCCAACGAGCCAGGCTCCTCCATCATGCCCGGCAAGGTCAACCCCACCCAGTGCGAGGCCCTGACCATGGTTGCCGTGCAGGTCATGGGCAACGATGCCGCCGTGGGCGTTGCCGCCAGTCAGGGCAATTTCCAGCTGAACGTGTTCATGCCGGTTCTGATCTACAATTTTCTGCAATCGGCCCGGCTTTTGGCGGAATCCATGACGGCCTTCAATGAGCGCTGCGCCGTGGGTATTCGGGCCAACCGGGAGAAAATGGGGCAGAATCTGCAAAACTCCCTGATGTTGGTTACCGCCCTGAATCCCTATATCGGCTACGAAAATGCGGCGAAAACCGCGAAAAAAGCCTTTGCCGAGAACATCACCCTGAAGGAAGCCTGTGTACAGCTGGGCTTCCTGACCGAAACGGAATTTGACAGGGTGTTCCACCCGGAACAGATGGTATAGGCCCGCAAGGCGGGCGGCTAATGCGTGCGCGAGCCGTGTGGAATCGTTACACCATTGGGTACAGGCTCGGTATCGGCGGCAATGCCGCAAATAATGCGTGCACGGCTGGTGTGTTATCGTCACACCGCTGGGCATGCTCGGTATCGTTCCAAATACAAAAAGCAGCCCGGAAACCAATTGGTTTCCGGGCTGCTTGTGTACATATTTTACTTCCAAAGACCGTCGGGATACTTGCCTTCCTCAGTCATGGCCTTCAGGGCCGCAACCACCATGGGCTTGTCCGCGGAATAGGTCACGCCGTACCAGCGGTCGGGAGAGGACAGCACCTTAAAGGTTGCCTTGCCTTCCTTGATCAGCTGCGTGATAGGCAGGGGCAGGAAGAATTCGCACTTGATGGGGTTGACTTTCAATGCGTCCTTCAGGAACGCGGAGAACCGGCCCTCGATCTCGTCCAGGAAGCTGGGCATGAAGCCCCACATATTCATGGACACGATGGTCTCGGGAGCCAAGTCGGTGTAAACGCCGTCCTCCAGATACCGGATGCCGCCCTCGTAGGTTTCAATGGCGGTGCGCTCGATGACCTCGGTGAGGTAGCCCTTGTCGTCAATCTGGCATACGCCCCGGGCCACGCTGCCGTTTTCAGTGACGGTTTTGCCCAGCTCATAGCCCACCATGCAGTAGGCGTAGGGATCGGTGGTGGCAGCCAGCGCATCGTAAATCACTTTAAAAGCCGCCTTGCCGTAGTAATCGTCGGCATTGATGACGGCAAAAGGTGCGCCGTCAATGGCCTCTCTGGCGCAGAACACGGCGTGGGCGGTGCCCCAAGGCTTGACCCGCCCCTCAGGAACGGTATAGCCCTCAGGCAGCTCGTTCAGCTCCTGATAGGCGTAGCGGATTTCCACGGGCGCCTTTTCCAGCCGCTTGCCCACGGTACTCATGAAGTCCTTTTTGATAGCTTCCTTGATAATAATGACAACGGTATCAAAACCAGCCTGATGGGCGTCATAGATGGAGTAATCCAGAATCGCCTCGCCCTGAGAACCAACGGGGTCGATCTGCTTCAGACCACCGTATCGGCTTCCCATACCGGCGGCCATGACTACGAGAACAGGTTTCTTTGCCATAAAGCATTCTCCTTTGCGTTTAATTGCGATTTCATTATACGCGTAACCTAAATAGAAAGCAAGAGGAGCCAAAAAAATAAATGAGAAAATACATATTTTTGGAGGAATTGTATAAAGCGTTGACAGTTAACTGTCCGCTCGATGATGGATAGGCCTCCCGAATCTGGGTATAATGGACAAATGAGGTGAAGTACATGATTTTATCCTATCTGCGCACATTATTTTTATATCTGGTGCTGATTTTCGCCGTGCGGCTCATGGGCAAGCGGCAGATCGGCGAAATGGAACCGGCGGAATTTGTGGTCACCATGCTGGTGGCGAATCTGGCGGCGATTCCCATGCAGGACGGAGCGATTCCGCTGTATTCCGGGCTGGTGCCGATTCTAACCGTGCTGGGGCTGGAGCTGGTGCTGTCTGGGGCAATCCTCCGCAGCGTCAAGCTGCGGCAGCTGCTGTGCGGAAAACCCGTCATTCTCATTGACAACGGGAAAATCCTGCAGGACAATCTGCGCAGCGCCCGCATTACGCTGGATGAGCTGACGGGCCATCTGCGGGAGAAGGATGTGCTGGACATTCAGACGGTGCAGTTTGCCATTCTGGAAACCAACGGGAATCTGTCTGTGTTCCCCTACCCAAAGGAAAAGCCCGCGTCGGCGAAGGACGCGGGGGTGCAGGCGGGCAAGCAGTACCTGCCGGTGACGCTCATAGAGGACGGTTACCTGTCCAAGGAGAATCTGCGGCGGGCGGGAAAGGATGAAAACTGGGTTCGGAAAGTGCTTTCGCAGCACGATACAGATATTATGTCAACCTATTTGCTGACGGTGGATGAAGCAGATCACATGCTGTGGCTGGGAAAGGAGCGCTCATGAAGCGGTGTTGGTTCGGAGCGGGATTGCTGATCGTATTGCTGGCGGCAAGTCTGAGCGTGACCTGGGGCATGGACAAAATTCATGAGCCAATCGCCGCCGACTTAAACCAGGCGGCGGAGTGCGCGGAATTGGGCGACTGGCGCAACGCGGAGAATTTCTCCCGCCGGGCAGAGGAGAGCTGGAACAAATGGGAGCATTTCCGGGCCTGCTTTGCCGACCACACTCCAACGGAAGAGGTGGGCGCGGAGCTGGCTGCCATGGACACTGCCCGGCAGGAGCGGGAGACGACGGATTTCGCCGCTTCCTGTGCCCGTGCCGCGAAAATGGTGCAGGCCGTTGGGGATGCCCACGCCCTGTGCTGGTGGAACCTTTTGTAGAGTTTGGAGAATCGCGAAATGTCACGCTCCTAGTGCATGAAAAAAGCCCTGCACCATTGGCAAAGCATTGACAAATCATTCGAACAGGGCTATACTAAGCGTAGAGAGGGTGCTACCGGTAGACGGTTCACCCCGTATGCAAGAAGAAGTAACCGCTTGCTTAGGAGGCTGGGCGGTTACTTCTTTTTATCTTTATCCTGAATAATCAGGGAGATCAGTGCGATAAGGAAAATGCCGAACTGGAACAGTTCCTGCCATGTAACCATATCCACCACCCCCTCTCTCTCGATTGGGGGCAAAAAGCTCTACCCCCGATGAAGGGGGAACCGCCTACCGCGGCGCGGTAGCACCAGGGACAGTTTACTCCAAAAAATTTGGAATGTTAACAATATCCATACTTCACACTCCAAACTCCACGCTTCACGCTTCACTCTTGCCATCGGCGGTGCCTTCTGCCAGCGCAACGATCGCTTTTGCCAGCTGCTGCGCGGCCCGGTGGGCTTCCGGGTGGGTGTTGCCTGCCGCGCCAACCTCCACGAGCAGGGAGCCGGGGCATAAGTCCTGATTGAACCGGGCGGCCCGAAGCTGTAACGGGCGGGTGATGCCGGGACACTGGGCTTCCAGCTGGGCGTGCACCTTCAGAGCCAGAGACAGGTTTTCGGGGTAGGTGTCATAGTTGGTACCCATCACCAGCATCAGCTGGGCCGACGGCTCTCCATCCACCGTGGCACTGGTGCGCATCTGATTTTTTCCATCCCCCGCCGCGTCCCGGTGCAGGTCGAGAATCAGCTGAATGCTGCTGTATTGGTTTACATAATCTTTAATCACCTTGCGGGTACGGGTGTAGGAGCCGTTGTAGGAGGGATAGTCGTGTAGCTCCCGGTCGTGGATCACCGGGATACCGTTTTCCTCCAGAATCTGCCTGACGATTTCCCCGATGGATACCATGTTGTAGCTATCGTCCGTCGTGCGCCAGGCGGCGGTTTCCTTGTACTGCTCGTCCACCCAGGTGTAGCTTTCGGTGGTGTGGGTGTGGATAATCAGAACGGTAGGCTCCTCACCCCTTAGATTCCAGTGGAGGGGCTGGGAAAGCAGCGCTGGAATGTCCGGGTTCTCTGTGGAGGCATAGTACAGCTCCAGTCCGTCGGCGTCGGAAAAGACCGGAAGTGTGGGTTCCGTTTCCGGAAGGGTCGCGGCGGGGGGAGACTCCATGAAATCCGGCGAAAATGCCGGCAAAGACGGCGAAAACCGGACGTCTCGTCCGGTTTCCAGATAAATAAAAAAGGCGGCGGCATCGGGGCCGGTCACAAGGTCGATGAGCTTTTCCACATACCCCTCGCTCCACAGCCGCAGCAGGAGGGCGCACGCAATGGCGGTCAGGCCCACCCGCCGGGCGCGGCTAAGCTGTTTCAATCCCTCAGCCCCCTTTCGGCTTGATGAAACAATACCTTCCCCCGAGGGGAAGGTGGCCCGGCGTTAGCCGGGTCGGATGAGGAATGGCGAAATCTTATTACTGGCGATGCAGTTACAAAAAAATGGACAGGCTTTGCACTTGTACATGATTAACGTAGTGCACACGATGTCGGAACATATCGCCGTTCCTCATCAGTCAGACCTTACGGTCTGCCAGCTTCCCCCCGGGGAAGCCATTGGTGCTTTCACTGTCAACTGATTTCGGTTTCCACTTGGGCCTTGTCCGCAGCTCCACCCGGAGTTTTTGAAAGAATTCCGTCAGAAGCTGTCCGCACTCTTCTTCCAGCACCCCGGCTTCCACCGTGGGGTGGTGGTTGAAGTGCATATCGAACAGGCTGCACACAGAGCGCACCGCGCCGCATTTTTTGTCCGCCGCGCCGTAGACCACCCGGGGAATCCGGGCATTTACAATGGCCCCGGCGCACATGGGGCACGGCTCCAGGGTGACGTACAGGGTGCACTCCCACAGCCGCCAGCCCCCCAGAGTCTGGCAGGCGTCGTGGATGGCCTCGATTTCCGCGTGGGCCAGAGCGTTTTTCTCCCCTTCCCGGCGGTTCCGCCCTCGTCCGACAATTTCCTCTCCCCGAACCACAACGCACCCCACAGGTACTTCTCCATCGTCAAAGGCTTCCTTTGCCAGTTTCAGCGCTTCTTTCATAAACAATTCGTCCAAGCCATCGCCTCCCTTGCCCTTTATCATACCGATATTTGGGGGAAGCGTCAAGGATATGATAGCAGAATGGGCGCGAAAAGAATGTCGGACGCCGTCCGCGGGACAAACAAAGCCTGCCCTTGCTATAATCAGGGCAAATCCAATGAAGGAGGAACTCAAAATGGAAGGAACTTTGTTTTATGACCCGCAGGCGGCTGTGCCGGCCTCTTTCTGTCCCCGATGCGGCGGCGAGTGCTACGCGCCCAGTCTTGTCTGCATCCGCTGCGAAAGGAGGGGCTTATGACACTGGAAGAACTGAGCGAAACCTACCGTCAGGCGGCGAAGCCCCTGCGTGACCGGCTGAAGCAGCTGCGCATGGAGCTGGTGACGGAGACCGATCCCCAGACTGCCTTCTGCCTGAGGACGCGCATTTCCCAGATGACGCCCATCCTCACCCAGCTCAACGAGCTGGCGGAGCTGACGGAACACTACTACGAAAGGGGGTACTGGCGCAGTGAGAAATATACCCAATGAGTTCGAGGGAAAAATGGAGCTGGTTCGGAAGATCATGGACCGGGAGCTGACACCCCTGCAAAGAGACGCCGTGGAAAAATATTACTTGCAGGATATGACGCTGGCACAGATCGCCCGGGAGCGTTATGTAAACGTAACCACCGTCTGGCGCACCCTGTTGGGGGCCATGCGCAAGATTCGCCGCTTTCTTTTGCTGGACGATGACGAATGTGAAGAAACCGTAAATTCTGTCCGAAAAAAGCGGGGAACGGCTTGCAATCATCCCGGAAAATGATATAATGTCCAGCGAAAGGATGATGGAAAAATCCATGAAGAAGATGCTGTTCATTATGAACCCCTTCGCCGGGCAGAAGCGTGCCAACCGGGTGCTGCCGGACATTCTGCTGCAATTCAGCGAAGCCGGTTTCGAGATAAACACGGTCATGACCACCGGCACCGGCGCGGCAACCCGGGCGGCCCAAAAAAGCGGACAGGATGTGGATATTGTGGTCTGCTGCGGCGGGGACGGAACCCTGAATGAGACCATTACCGGCCTGCTTCGTGCCGGCGCCAACACCCCGTTGGGCTATATCCCCACGGGAACCACCAACGATTTTGCCGCCAGCATGGGCCTGTCCCACAACCCGGTGCAGGCTGCCAAAGATATTCTGGAAGGAAAACCCTACGACTATGACGCGGGCCGGTTCGGCACCCGGAATTTTGCCTATGTGGCTTCCTTCGGCGCCTTTACCCGCTCGAGCTACATCGTGCCCCAGAACATCAAGAACGCGCTGGGCCATACGGCCTACGTGCTGGGCGGCATTTCCGAGCTGTCCCAGATCCGCAACGAGCACATCCGCATGGATATCGACGGCGAGATCGTGGAGGATGATTTCCTCTTTGGCGCCATCTGCAACTCCACCTCCATCGGCGGCGTTCTGACGCTGGACCCGGATCAGGTGGACATGGGCGACGGCCTGTTCGAGGTCATGCTGGTGCGGATGCCCCGCAGCTTTGCCGAGCTGTCCGAGTGCATCCGGGCGGTCCAGTCTCAGGACTATAACTGTGAGATGATTACCTTCCGTTCCGCCCACCACATCCGGGTGGAGGCTGACCCGGAGATGCCCTGGACCCTGGACGGCGAAAAAGAGGACGGCCACGCGGTGGTGGAGGTGGAAAACCTGCACCACGCCATTCACCTGATTCAGAGGAAAGAAACCGATGCTTAATACCACGCTGTGTTATGTAACCCGGGGTGACGAAGTATTGATGCTCCACCGGGTGAAAAAGAAAAACGACATCAATAAGGATAAGTGGATCGGCATCGGCGGCAAATTTGAGAGCGAGGAAAGCCCCGACGAGTGCCTCCTGCGGGAAGCCAAAGAGGAAACGGGCCTGACCCTGACAAGCTGGCGCTGCCGTGGCGTGGTCACCTTCCTCAGCGACACCTGCGAGGGAGAGTTTATGTACCTGTTTACCGCAGATGGCTTTGAGGGGGAACTGACAAGCTGTTCCGAGGGCGACCTGAAATGGGTCAGCCGGGAATTCTTAGACAGTCTGCCCAAATGGGAAGGCGACCAGATTTTTCTGGACCTTCTGTGGAAGGACGCCCCCTTCTTCCTGCTGAAGCTGCGCTACCAGGGGGACAGGCTGGCGGAAGCCGTTCTGGACGGGGAGGAGCTAAGGCTCCCCTATCAGGGGAGCTGCTGAAGCTGTGCGAAGCTGAGGGGTGCCTTCCGGAATGGGACAATCACCCCTCAGTCACGTCTATCGCCGCGCCAGCTCCCCTAAAAGGGGAGCCTTATCTGCAAATCTTAAATAAATCGAAAAGACTTTTCCCTCTTTTTGTGCTATAATGGCGCAGAAGGAGGGATTTTGTTGAAGACAAAACGTCGTTTTCTTACCGTTTTTATCCTTGCGCTGTCTCTGGTACTGGCGGCAGTGCTGGGAGCAAGGCCCCTGTATTACCTCTACCGGGACATTTCCTACTATTTCGGCGAACGTACCGAGGCGGAGCAGACCGTCAAAGCCTTTGCAACCGAAAACCACATCTCCTACGGACGCTACCCGGAGGACTTGATTGAATTGTTGGAAATAAACCCGGAAACCAAAGCGTTTGTGCTGAACTACCCCTTCCGGACGGAAACCGAAATCGACCTGTCCGGCTATCGCCGGGACACCGTTCCCCTGTTTCTACAATGGGACCCCATGTGGGGCTATGAGAAATACGGCAGCGGCTGCATCGGGCAGACCGGCTGCGGCCCCACCTGCCTTGCCATGGCGGGGTACTACCTGACCGGCGAGGAACGCTTCAATCCGAGGGACGTGGCGGAATTTGCTGCGGAGAACGGCTATTACACCTCCGGCTACGGTTCCAGCTGGACCCTTATCAGCGAGGGCGCGGAAAAGCTGGGCCTGACGGCGAAGGAACTGCCGCTGGTCAAAGGCAAAATGGTGGAGGCGGTGGAAAATGGGCATCCGGTGATTCTGGCGCTGGGCAAGGGGGACTTTACCTCCTCCGGTCATTACATCGTTCTGGCAGCCTGGGCGGACGGCGCTTTTACCGTCAACGACCCCAACAGCCGCATCCGTTCCGAAAAGCCGTGGACATACGAGGAATTGGAAGGCCAGATCCGCAATATCTGGGAGATTTCCGCGTAATACACCGTAGGGGCGGCCATTGGCCGCCCGCTTCGTAAGCAATTTGAATTACGGCGGGCGCCCAATGGGCGCCCCTACGGTTTTCCTTTACAAAAATTCAAAAATCTGCTATTCTTTACCTGTTGAAAGGCGGTGGCAGATTGAAAACCAGAAAATTGACCCTCTTGGCGCTGCTCACCGCCATTGCCCTGACTATTTTCATGGTGGAGGCTCAGATTCCCGCCCTTGTGCCCATCCCCGGCATTAAGCTGGGCCTTGCGAATATCGTCACGGTGTTCGCCGTGTTCGCGCTGGGGCCCAAGGACGCCGTGCTGATTTTGTCGGCCCGGATTTTTCTGGGAGCGGTGTTCGCCGGGAATTTCAGCACGATTTTCTATTCCGCTGCCGGGGGTGCGCTGGCTATCGCCGTCACCATCGGCCTGCGAAAAATTCTGACGAAAAAGCAACTCTGGGTGGCGGGTGCGCTGGGAGCTGTGGCCCATTCCATCGGTCAGATGGCCGTGGCGGTGCTCCTGACCTCCACGCCGGGGCTTCTTGCCTACCTGCCCGTGATGATCGCGGTCAGCATCGTGACGGGAACCTTTACCGGGCTGTGCGCCCAATTTCTTGTGAACCGGGGGAACCTATGGAAAACTATTTCCAAATGAATCTATCGAAGCAGCAGATCGACGCCATCTCCAATCTGGGCCTTGCCCATATGGGAGACTGCGTCTTTGAAATCCTCTGCCGGGGCTACCTCTGCGACCAAGGGGAGACCACCGTGGATCGGCTCCACCGAGACACCATCGCTATGGTCAAGGCCACGGCGCAGGCGAAATTTGTTGACAAGCTGCTGCCCCTTCTGACTGAGGAGGAGCTTGCCTACTACCGCCGGGGCAAAAACGCCCACGTCCACGCGGTGCCCAAGTCCGCCACCCCTGCCGAGTACGCCAAGGCCACGGGGTTGGAAGCCCTGTTCGGAGCCTTGTACCTCGCCGGACAGACGGAACGAATCAACGAACTTTTCAAGACTGTCATGGAGTGTTAATATGGCATTTGATGCTTTTTTCCTAACCGCCGTGCTGGAAGAGGTGCGGCAAAAATGTACAGGCGCCCGGGTGGACAAAATTCACCAGCCCAGCCGGGATACCCTGATTCTTCATCTGCGGGGCCGGGACAGCCGGGAAAAGCTGCTGTTTGCCGCCAATCCCACCGCCCCCCGGCTCCATCTCACCGCCGCCTCCCCGGAGAATCCGGCGGAGCCGCCCATGTTCTGTATGCTGCTGCGCAAGCACCTTTTGGGGGCAAGACTGACAGAAATTGCCCAGCCTCCCATGGAGCGGGCAGCAGCGTTCACCTTTGACTGCACCGATGAAATGGGCTTTCCCGTGCAAAAGAAGCTGGTCGCCGAGCTGATGGGCCGCACCTGCAACCTGTACCTGCTGGGGCCGGACGGACGGATTCTGGACTGCCTGAGAAGAATCGGACTGGACGAGACTGCCCGCCGCCCTGCCCTGCCCGGGCTAAACTATCAGGAGCCGGAGCCAGTACAAAAGGAAAATCCCCTCACTTTTGAGAATTATGTTAATCTGCTGACCGAACCGGGAGCAGATTCGCTGTCCGACCGGCTCATGGACACCCTTGGGGGCCTTTCCCCGCTGGTGTGTCGGGAAGCGGCACTGTTCGCCGCCGGAAGCACAGACGCCAGAATCAGTGCGCTGGACGTGGATACCACGGCGGACAAGCTGGGCCTTTTTTTCCACGAGCACCTGAACCACCCCAAGCCCTATGTCTATTGCCTTTCCGACGGCACCCCGAAGCAGTTCGCCTTCTGCCCCATCCGGCAGTACGGCGGCTGTCAGGAGGTGGCATCCTTTGGCACGCTGCTCGACAGCTTCTACACCCTTCGCGACCGGAAGGACGCTATGCGGCAGAAAAGTCAGGCGGTGCGCAAAACGGTGCAGAATCTTTGCACGCGCTTAACGCGAAAAATGGCCCTTCAGGAAAAGGAACTGGAAGCCACCTATGACCGGGAGCGGCTGCGCCAGCTGGGGGACATTCTCACGGCGAACATTCACAGAATCACCAAGGGCCAGACAAAAATCATCTGCGAGGATTTCTACGATGAGAACATGGCCCCGGTGGAAATTCCCCTAAGTCCTCTGCTCTCTCCTCAGCAGAACGCGGCGAAATTCTACAAGGATTACGCCCGGATGAAAAATGCCGAAAAAGAGCTGACCCATCAGCTGGAACTGGGAGAAACGGAACTGAGTTATCTCAAAAGCGTTCTCGACGAGCTGAACCGCGCCCAAACCGACGGGGAATTGGAGGAAATCCGGCAGGAACTTCAGGAGCAGGGATATCTGCGCCCGGAGGGAAACCGGAAACGGCCCCGGCAGGGAAAGCTCCCTCCCATGCGCTTTGAATCCACTGACGGGTTCCCCATCTATGTAGGCCGGAACAACCGGCAGAACGAGGAGCTGACCTTCCGCCTGGCCCGGAAGGACGACATTTGGTGCCACGCCAGCAAGGTGCACGGCTCCCACGTCATCATCTCCTGCGGCGGAACCGTACCCCCCGACGATACGGTTACACAGGCGGCTCAGCTGGCGGCCTACTATTCGGAAACCGGCGATGGTCAGAACGTGCCGGTGGATGTGACACCGGTGCGGCAGGTGAAGAAAATTCCCGGCGGCAAGCCGGGAATGGTGATCTACCATACCTATAAGACGGTGATTGCCAACCCCTATGCGGATATCGTTGTAGACGAATTAAACGCAGAGCGAAAATAAGGGAGCGGGTCGCAAGACCCGCTCCCTTCCATTATACTCTGGTAACGAAACCGAGCGTGGCGCTCCGCGCAGCGAATCTGAAATAACAATGATTGCCGGTGGCAATCATACCACAGCAAGAACCCAATGGTGTAACGAATATAGACCCGCCGTACACGCATTAAAATTTTCCGCTCTTGCCGGAGAAGCCGTCGGAGGAATGGGAATAGCCGCCGGAGCTGCCGGAGGAATTGCTGTCGGTTTCGATTTTCTGCCTGACCTCCGTGGTATGGCTGAAAACATCCCGCCGGCGGGTGATCTGGACGGAGCCGCCCTCCAGATAATTCCCGGCCCCGGTTTGTTGATGCACCTTCTTTTTCATCAGACCCCGTTGAATCAGGCAGATTACGGCGGACAGAACCGCGGCGAACATCAGACTGAAAATCCACAGGTGTCCGCCGGTAATCCAGCTGTCCCGGTCAAAGATAACCCCGTCACGGGCCATGGTCAGCAGCTCGTCGGTGTAGGTGAGATAGTCCATGCAGCCGCCGTACCAGTCGTTGTCGCCAAAATTGTCCAAAAATTCTTCACTGATGTAGTCCTTACCGTAGTCCGTCAGGGCGGTGTCGCCGAAGCCGTGGGCCAGCAGGCAGTGGTCCCGGTCCGCCATGGACAGCATCAGCATGACGCCGTCCCCATTTTCCCCCATGCCGAAGCCGCTGGCAAGGAAAATCTGCCGGGCCACGTCAAAAATCTCGCCGTCTCCGTAGTTTCGGAAATCATCCACGGTCAGGAAATACACGGCGCACTGCTGCCGCTCCGAGATGTCCTGGGCGTAGTCCTCAAGCGTCCGGTACTCCTCATCGGTCAGGAGCCTTTCGTAGTCAAAAACGCAGTATTCCGGGGCCTCTGCCGCCGAAGCCGGGAGAATTAGAAGGACCAGCAGGAACACCGTCATCACAATGGATACAAACCGTTTCATGTCCCCACCCCCTTAGAAAAATCCCAGCAGGAACCGGGTGATGCCGGAAAACCGCAGCACCAGCGTCAGAATCAGAGTCAGAATTCCTAAGTTTCGCCAGAACAGGGCCTTATCCGTAGGCAGTTCGCCCACAAATTTTCCCGTCTGTCCGTTCATGGCGAAGAGGTAGGTTTTGTCCCGCCACTTTGTCGTCAGCATCCACACGGGAAGCAGGGCGTAATGGGCCTCTTTTTTGTCCACCTTCGCCTGAAAGCTCTCGGGAACCACCACCGAATGGTTGACATCGTTGTACAGCAGGCGCTCCAGTGTGTCCTTGCATCGGGCCTCCATTCTGGGGCTCGCTTCCTCTGCGGACACATCGTAGCGGTCAGCCAGGAAGCCGGGCAGGTAGGCGGTGGAGAAATCTTTCAGCTGGGTGTAGTCGAAGGGCTCCAGAGAGTCCATGTAATTGTCGGGCATCTTTTTGGAGCCGTCCACGGGCACCTTGTCAAATTTGGCGGTGCCGCCCCGCTCTACGTTGTAGTGCATTGTGGTGGTCACGTTGTAGTCACCCTCCCGCCGGGTCATGCTGTCCTGACCGTCGTATTTCCCAAGGCCGGACACCTGAGCGTCGAAGAGCCAGAAGGGGACGTAAACGCCCTGCACCTTCTGAATGTTGTTTTCCGAGCGGAACAGACGGGGCAGGTAGTAGTTGTGCTTTCCGTAGTGCTTGTGCAGGGCCTTCACCACCGCCTCCTTCTCGACCTTGAAGGGGAGCACAAATTCCGGCTTCAGCGCCCCGGACAGCTGGCCCGGCACCACGGAGGGGTTGCCGCAGTAGGGACAGGCGGTGGCGGCGGTGGTTTTTTCGCAGATCAGCTCCGCACCGCAGGTGGGGCACTGGTAAGCCCGCAGATTTTCGTCCGTATCCCATCCGGCAGCTTCCTTTTCGGCAGCTTCCGTTTTTGACGTTTCCTCCGCCTGTTTGGAGGCCTCGGCGGCGGCCTTGTCCTTTTCGGCGTAAAGGGCCTCGATTTCCGCTACGGAATAGCTGCTTCCGCAGAAGTCGCACTGGAGCTTCCCGGATTCGCCGTCAAACCGCAGCGGCGCGGTACACGCCGGACATTGGTAGTTGGTAATTTCAGATGCCATAACGATCTCCTGTTTCCGCAAAAAATTGTCAATTGTCAACTGTCAATTGTCAATTCCTCATACGATGTCTCCGTCGTCAAAGGGGTCGCCGCATTCGGGGCAGAACTTGGGGGGCTTGATGCCCTTGGGCGGCTCCCAGCCGCACTTGTCGCAGCGGTATTGGGGCACCCCGGCGGGCTTCTTCGCCCCGCACTCGGAGCAGAATTTCCCCTTGTTTACCGCGCCGCAGGCGCACTTCCACCCGTCATCCTCCGGCTTTTTCGTGCCGCATTCCGGGCAGAATTTTCCCGTGGCCTGAGCGCCGCACTTGGGGCACTTCCAGCCGCCGGCAGCCGTCGGCCCGGGCTTTTTCGCGCCGCACTCCGGGCAGAATTTGCCGGTGACGGTGGCCCCGCAGGCGCACTTCCAGCTGTTCGCGGCAGGGGCGGCGGCTTCCTGCTGCTGGCCCATCTGGTACAGCTGGGCGGCGTTGCCGCCGGCCTGCTGGGCCATATTCATGCCCATGAAGCCCAGTGCGGCGCCGCCGGCGTTGCCCGCTGCGGTGCGGGTGGCGTCTGCCTGCGCACTGAATAGCTGGGCGGCGGCGTTCCGGGGGTCACGGAAGGCGGAGGCGGACTGAAGCTGCTGAATCCGCTTGGCGTCCTCCTCCACGGGCGTCAGGCTGGAGATGCCGATATTGACGATTTCCAGACCCCGCTTCTCCCGCCATTTTTTGCTGAGCACATCGTTGAGGGTGTCCGCCAGCTCCATGGTGTGCATTTGCAGGGCGCTGTAGCGGATGCCCATTTCGGAGATGCGCCCGAAGGCCATGCCGAGAGCCCCCAGCAGCTCGGAGCGCAGCTGGTCGTCCAGCCGGTCCCGGGTGTAGGCATCGGTGACGTTGCCGCAGACGTTCTTGTAGAACAGCATGGGGTCACAGATCCGGTAGGAGAACACGCCGAAGCAGCGGATGCCCACATCCATGTCAAGGCCGATGTTGTTATCCACTACCCGGAAGGGCACCGGGCTGGGCGTGCCGTATTTGTTTCCGGTCAGCTCCTTGGTGTTAAAGTAGTAAATCCGCTGATCTTTCGGCTGCTCCCCGCCGAAGGTGAACCGGCGTCCAAACTCGTTGAAGGACTTTGCCACGCCCTCCCCCAGGTCGCCGCAGAAAATGGTGGGCGCCGTGGAGGCGTCATAGGTATATTCGCCAGGCTCGGCGGCGAACTCTACGATCTTGCCCTGATCCACGATCATCATGCACTGACCGTCGGCAACCAGAATCACGGAGCCGGTGGTAATTACATTGTCGCTCCCCTTGGTGTTTACGCTGCGGCGTCCGCTGGACTTGCGCCCTTTCAGCGCCAGCACCCTCTCGGGGATTGCCTCACAGCTGAAAAATTCCTTCCACTGGTCCGCCAGCACCCCGCCGGCGGCGTTCAGTCCCGCACGAATAAGACCCATAATCATTCTCCTTTACTGTCGTTTTGTGGATTTGCTTCTGATTTCAGTATAACAAAGTCCTTGGGGCATTGCAAGGGGAAAGAAAAAGAATGTCATTGCGGGCCGCAGCACACAGCTTCGCAATGACATTGGAGAGTTGAAGGAGAATATAGCGGACCAACACGGGGGGAAGGTGCCCCCGAAGGGGGCGGATGAGGAACGGCGACAGCCTCTGATGCGGAATGCAGACAAATAAGAAGGAACAGCCTTCAAAATGGTACCTTTTTTACGAACTACATTCATAATCGATACACTTCGCCGATCCTCATCAGTCTCGCTGCGCTCGACAGCTAATAAATCAAGGTATGATTGCCACCGGCAATCATTTTGATTTTGATTCGCTGCGCGGAGCACCACCCCCGGGGGAAGCCATGGGCGCTCCCGCGCCAGTGCAGCTAAAGAACAATACTGTTGATTAAGAGTACCATGGAGCGATACCGAACAATACCCTATGGCGTAACGATTACTGACCAGCCGGGCACGCATTGTCTGCGGCGACTCGCCGCTTAAGAAAATCCTAAGCTTCTTAAGAAAAACATAAGGTGCCCTTTGGTTGACAAACCAATTTCTTCCAGCTATGATGAACAGGAGGAAAGGATGTGTTTTGTATGAAGAAGTGTATCTGTATTCTGTTATCCCTGCTTCTGCTGCTGTCCATGACGGCCTGCTCTGAGAATATCGCTGGGGAGACTACCGTCATAGCCACGGCAGTGCCTGCCGAAACCATGGCGGCGGAGATGAAATCTGCTCAGGACGGCGTGTACACCGTATCCAATGTGGATGATTTCATTGCCGCCATCGGCCCTGACCGGGAGATTCGGCTGAAACCGGGCACCTACGACCTGTCCACCGCCAGCACCTACGCCGGGGAAACGGGCAACGAATGGTGCTACTGGGACGAAGTGTTTGACGGCTATGAGTTGGTGATTCAGCTGACCAACAATCTCACCATCACCGGCGCGGGAAAGGGTGTGACCATTCTCTCCGCCGCCCCCCGATACGCACAGGTTCTGCGGCTGAACAGCTGTAAAAATGTCTCTATGACCGGTTTTACAGCGGGACATACGAAAGAACCCGGCTCCTGTGTGGGGGGTGTGGTGATGCTGATGTCCTGCCAAGGCGTTTCCATCCGGGATGTGGGGCTGTATGGCTGCGGCGTGACTGGCGTTTATGCGGATAACTGTACCGATTTGACGGTTGCAAACAGTGACATCTACGAGTGCTCCTACAACGGCATCACGGTGGTGAACAGCAACAGCGTGGGTGTGGCAAACTGCCGACTCTACGATCTGGGAAAAAACGAGGAATGGGAAGCCAGTGAGGTATTCAATCTGGAGAACAGTTCCGATATTAACATCTCCGACTGCGAAATCTACGGCAATCAGTCCCAGTACCTTGTCAGGAGCTCCGGCGTAGACTGTGTGACCCTGAAAAACAACGTATTCCGGGACAACTGGGTAAAATCCAGCGCCTTCGGCACCTTTGGCAATTTCGTGACCCTGGACGGCAACACCTTCGAGGACTGCCTGATTCCCCGCTGGTTTACCGATGGCTGCGGCGCGGTTGACCCGGAGGGCAACACCATCACCGAGGATACCCTGAATGGCCTTATCCCTGAGGAAACCGTCCCCGATGGGCCGAAAACCACGGTTACCGTGACCAACGCCGACGAATTCCTCGCCGCCATTGGCCCCAACACGGAGATCGTCATCGACGCAGAGACCATCGATCTCAGCACTGCCAAGGACTACGGCGGCGGCCCGAAGAAGTATTACCGCTGGGAGGATATCTACGACGGCCCCGGCCTTGTGATTACCGGCGCGGACAATCTGACCATCCGCAGCAAGGACGGCAAGACCAAAAACCACACCATCTGCGCCGTGCCCCGGTACGCCAACGTCCTGAGCTTTATTAACTGCGACAATCTGGTGCTGTCCGGCTTTACGGCGGGACATACGGAAGCCCCCGGTGACTGCTCCGGCGGTGTGCTGCGGTTCCAGAAATGCACCATGGTTAGTGTGGACAACTGCGGCCTGTTCGGCTGCGGCACACTGGGCGTGGACGCGCAGATGTGTACATCCATTACCTTGCGCAAATGCGACATCTATGAGTGCAGCAATGGCGGTGTGTCCATGTACGATACCACCGGCATCACCATCGAAAAGTGCACCTTCCGGGATTTGGGCGGCAACAACCTGATGCTTTACGACTGCAGCGATGTGACCGTGGACGGGGAGCCTATCAACGGGCAGAGCTATAATGGAAGATAAAGCCTTCCCCTTTGGGGAAGGTGGCCGAGCGTTAGCAAGGTCGGAAGAGGTAATATATGGAGAATTTCTTGCTGGAATTGCTGGATAAGCTTTGCGGGGCCGTTGTATCGCTGCCGCTGGTGCTGCTTTCCATTTTCGTTTTTGACCGGGAGCGGGCAAAGCGGCGGTGGGGCTGGATGGTGCTGCTGACGCTTTACTTAAACGCCATGTACATCGTCATCGGTGTGCCGGGGGTGCAGTATATCTGCTGGGACCCGACCCTCAACCTGATTCCCTTTCAGGATTTCAGCGCCAGAAATATAGAGGGCATGATTCTGAACGCAATTATGTTCGCGCCCCTGGGCTTTCTGCTGCCCGCGTATTTTGAGCGCTACCGCCACTGGGGCCGGACGCTGGCGGCGGGGTTCCTCACCTCCCTGACGGCGGAACTGATTCAATTATTTACCCTCCGGGCAACGGATGTGGATGATCTGATTATGAACACGCTGGGAACCGTGATTGGCTTTCTGCTGGCGAAGCTGGTTTTTCGCCGCAGAACCGCCGTGTACCGGGGGAAAAAGGACTGGCTGGAGTTGGTAATTGTCAACGGGATTGTCCTGCTGGTCATTGTGTTCATCCGGTATCCGCTGATGGAAGTCATGATGAATCTTCTGAAAATATAGCTGCAAAAATCGTACACCGTAGGGGCCGATGCCCACATCGGCCCCTACGACAGCAAAAACAAACAGCGTCCGCAAGGCAAAAGCCTAGCGGACGCTGTATTTTAATTCAATTCTGCAATATCCAGCACATCCCCGTTCCGGGTGAGCTGTTCCAGAATGCCGTCCCGGAGGCGATAACCCTCGCCGCACAGCAGCAGGCCATCCTCGTCCTGATAGAAGTAGCTGCCGTCGGGCAGGGCGAAGAAGGTATTGCCCATGCTGTCGGCATAGGTAATGTCCTCAAACAGCCGCAGCCCGTCCAGAATGTGGTCTTTCACCTTCTGGTAGTGGGGCAGAATGTTCACATCCGTCAGCCCCAGACCCCTTGCCCAACGGGGAAAGTCCGGGCTGGATTCGCCCTCCTCCTCGGGCTGAACATAGACAAAATCCGCGCAGTTCATGCTGCCTGCGCTGATGCCCACCACTACGCCGTCAAAGTGCTCCAAAAGCTGCCGCAGGCCGATTTCCTGAAAGAAGGCGTTCTGAGTGGGGACGTGACCGCCGGACAGGAGAATCAAATCACTGTCCGCAATCAAAGCTTCTGCATCTTGCGCATTGAAACCGTCCAGAATGTGGTAGGACTGAAAGGACATCCCCGCCTCGGAGAAAGCGCCTGTGGTGTCCGCGGCAAAGCGGCAGGTATCTTCCCGGTTATCGGGGTCAGCGGCAACGAACAGCGCCCGGGGGCAGGGGGGAAGCACAGAGCGGATGCGGTCGATAAATTCATTGTCGCTACACAAGATAGCCCGGTCGGCGTCGCAGACATAGGGACTGCTGGTGACAAATAAAACCATGGGTTATTCCTCCTTTGGAACAGTAAAACCCGGAAAGTATTCCTCCACAAAGTCCACCTTTTCCACCTGAAAGGTTTTTCCGTTCAGGTTTTCCAGCGACCCCGCATCGGTGGTGAAGCAGAATGTCAGCTTGTAGGAGTACAGGGCCTGATAGCTGCGGTCAAAGCGCTTGTCCAGCTTGCCGTACTTGCCGTCGCCCAGCAGGGGGTGTCCCGCGTGGGCGAACTGGGCGCGGATCTGGTGGGTTCTGCCGGTGATCAGCTCGCACTCAACCAGCGACAGCTCGTTCCGGCTGGCAAGGGTGCGGTAGTTGGTCTGGCAGGTCTTAGCGCCGGGCTGGGGGGTGTCGGTGACGAACACCCGGTTCTTTTTCGCGTCCTTAAAAAGATACCCCTTCAGCTGCCCGTCCCGGGGCTTTGGGGTGCCTTCCACAATGGCGAGATATCGCTTGTCCAGCTCCCGATCCTTGATTTTCTGGTTCATCACCCGCAGAGCCTCGGCGGTTTTCGCGGCGATGACGATGCCGCCGGTGTTCCGGTCGATGCGGTTGCACAGGGCGGGGGTGAAGGCGTTTTCCTCCCGGGGCCGCCACTCCCGCTTTTGGTAAAGATAAGACTGGATGTGGTCGATCAGCGTCCGGCCGTACTCCGCCCCATCGTGGGGATGCACCGCAAGGCCGGGGCGTTTATCAACCAGAAGGATATTCTCGTCCTCGTAGACGATGTTCAGCTTAGGGGAAGCCACTGTCAGGTAGGCGTTGTCCTCCCGGGGCTTGTCGAAAAATTCGTCGTTGATATACAGCTGCAAAACGTCTCCGGCATTTAACCGGGTGTCCCGGTTGATGCGCTTTCCGTTACACTTGATGCGCTTGAGCCGGATATATTTCTGTGCCAGCGAAGCGGGCAGCAGGGGAACGGCCTTGGCTAAAAACCGATCCAGCCGCTGCCCGGCGTCGTTGGGGCCGATGGTAAATTCCTTCATTAAACTTTTCCTATATTTTCGTCAAAGTGGCGGTTGATTTGCTCCGTGAACTCCAGCGCCGCGTTGTAGCCCATTTTCTTCTGACGGTTGTTCATAGCGGCGACCTCCAGAATCACGGCGAGGTTTCGTCCGGGGGTGATGGGGATGGTGTTCATGGGCACCTTGACCCCTAGAATCTCCGTGTAGTGCTCCTCAAGACCCAACCGGTCATAGGCCTCCTGGGTGTTCCATGGCACAATGTTCATCACCAGATTGATTTCATTTTCCAGCTTGACGGAGCCCATACCGAACAGCTTCGCCACATTGATGATGCCGATGCCCCGCAGCTCCACATAGTTCCGGATGAGGGCCGGGGCGGTGCCCATGAGGGTGCCGGCAGAGACCTTGCGAATTTCCACCGCGTCGTCGGCGATGAGCCGGTGTCCGCGCTTGAGAAGCTCCACGGCGCATTCGGATTTGCCGATGCCGCTGTCGCCGGTGAGGAGAATGCCCTCGCCGTAGACCTCCACCAGAACGCCGTGGCGGGTGACCCGGGGGGCCAGGGCGGTCTTCAGGTAGGCGATGATGGAGGAGACGACGGCGCTGGTGGCATCCTTGGAAAGGAGAATGGTGATGTTGTGCTTTTTCGCCATTTCCAGCATTTCCGGATGGGGCTGGATGCCACGGGCAATCAGCAGGGCGGGAAATTTGTAGGAGAACAGCCGGTCAAAGATGGCGCTGCGGTTGGCTGGTGTCAGCTTGCTTACATAGCTCATCTCCACATTGCCCATGACCTGCAAGCGCATAGGCTCATAGTGGTCAAAGAAGCCCGCCAGCTGCAATCCCGGCCGGGAGACGTCCTCCACCGTAATGCGGATGGAGGCATAGTCCGAGGCTGCGTAGGCAATTTCCAGATGAAATTCGTCCACCAGTGTTTTCAGCGGTACGGAATAGGTATCGATCATGGTTCCACCCCAAAACGTGAAGATTCTTGCCCTCATTATAGCCGCGGCCCGCGGGAATATCAACCCATTTTCAAAAAAACGAAAAAATTTGAAAAAAGTGCTTGCATTTTACCGGAAAGTCTGGTATCATAGTCAAGCGCCTGTGATAGGCGTAGTTTGTTGAGGAAACATCCGGATGGGAGGTGCAATAAATGGCGAAGTGTGATTTTTGTGGCAAGGGCGTAACCTTCGGTATCAAGGTCTCCCACTCCCACAGACGTTCCAATCGTGCATGGAAGCCCAACGTCAAGCGCGTTAAGGCTGTCGTCAACGGAACTCCCTGCCATGTGTACGCTTGTACCAGATGCCTCCGCTCCAATAAGGTCGAGCGCGCTATCTGATTTCTATGGCATATAAAATACGCTGCTGAGGGTTTCAGCAGCGTTTTTTATTTTCCTACTTCTGCTTGATGCTGGTGCCCATCACATCGGAAATTTCCGTGACGGTGATGAAGGCGGCGGGGTCGATGGTGGTGACCAGATGCTTGACTCTGGGAATCTGGAACCGGTTCACAACAAAGTAGATCACGCACTTTTCCGCGCCGGAAAAATAGCCCCGGGCGCTGATCTGGGTGATGCCCCGGCCGAATTCCTCGGACAGCGCCTGACAGATTTCCGCCTCCCGCGCGGTCACGATCATCACGGACTTGGCCTTGTCCAGACCTTCTACAATGAAGTCGATGGTTTTGTTGCCCACAAAGTAGGTGAGGATGGAGTAAAGGGGGAGAATCCAGCTCTGAAAAATCACGCCGATAAACAGGTACAAAATGACGTTGTAAATCATCACGAAGGTGCCGACGGTAAGACCCAGCCCCTTGGCGAAGGTCACGCCCAGCACCTCCATGCCGTCGATGGCGCCGCCTAGGCGGATGGTCAGGCCGCTGCCCGCGCCGGACACCAGCCCGCCGAAAATGGCGCACAGCAGCAGATCCTGCCCGGCAAAGGGGGAAGCTGCGGATACATCCACCGGCAGAATGTTCGTGATGACAAAGGACGCGGCGGAATACACCAGCACCGCCCAGATGGAGTACACCGTGAAGCACCAGCCCTGCTTTTTCAGTCCGAACAAAAACAGCGGCACGTTGAGAATCACAAGGAACAGCGACAGGGTGTACTGCGGAGGCGTGGCCTGCCACAGAAGCATGGCGGTGCCGGACATGCCGCTGTCGTACAGATTCACCGGAGCTAAGAACATGGTGACGCCAACGGCGTTGATGCAGCCCGCGCAGATGAGAAGCAGAAAATTCTGCCAGCGAAGCATTTTCAGTTCATCCAGTCCCATCCGCCTGCACAAAGCTTGCAGATTTGAGAAAAGCTCCCGGATCGGCGGGAGCTTTTTTGCGTTGTTTTTCTTCATAATTACAACCAGCCGGGGTTCTCGGACTCGGGTTTGCGCTGACGGGTCAGAAGCGCCTGCACGGCTTGACGGACATCCGCACCCTCGTAGAGAACCTTGTAGGCTGCCTCGGTGATGGGCATGTCGATGCCCCTGGCCTTGCCCAGCTCATAGGCGGATTTGGCGGCGTAGTAGCCCTCCACGACCGCACCCACTTCCTTCATGGCGGCCTGTACATCCTTGCCCTGACCGATCAGGATACCCGCCCGGCGGTTCCGGGAGTGCATGGAGGTGCAGGTGACGATCAGGTCGCCCACACCGGCAAGACCGGTGAATGTCTCCTTTTTCGCGCCCATGGCAACGCCCAGCCGGGCGGTTTCCGTGAGGCCCCGGGTCATCAGCATGGCCTTGGTGTTGTCGCCGAAGCCCAACCCATCGGTGATGCCGGCGCACAGGGCGATGACATTTTTCAAAGCAGCGCCCAGCTCCGCGCCCACGGGGTCGGCGCTGGTGTACACCCGGAGGGTGTCGGACATAAAAGCGTCCTGCACAAATTCCGCCTTTTTCTGATCGGCGGAGGCGGACAGCAGGCCGGTGGGTACATCGATGGACACCTCCTCGGCGTGGCTGGGGCCGGTGAGCACCACCACGTCCTTACCCGTTTCCTGGGCGACAACCTCGCTCATGCGCAGATGGGTGCTGGCTTCCAGACCCTTGGTGACGGACACCACGATGGCGTCCTCATCGATGTAAGGGGCCACGCCGCGGCTTACACTGCGCAGGGGGAAGGAGGGGCTGGCCATGACCACCAGCTTTGCCCCCGCAGCGCAGGCGTAGTCGCCGCTGATTTTCAGACCCTCGGGCAGCACGGCGCCCGGGAGCCTCGGGTTGCGGCGGGTGACCTCCATTTCGGGAATCAGGTTTTTGTCGTAGGTCCACATGGTTACATCGTGTCCGTTCTTACACAGGCGGATGGCAAGGGCGGTGCCCCATGCGCCGCTTCCGATGACAGCAGTCTTCATTGCTTTTTTCCTTTCCCTAACAGATTGGTTTTCCGCTCCTCGCCCTTCATCAGGCGGAGGATGTTGCTTCGGTGCATCCACACAATCAATGCACTCAGGACGAAGCCTACCACGATGGGGAAGATACCCTCTCCCCAGTGGACAAAGGCGTAGATGGGGCCGAAGGCGCCGGAGGACAGGATGCTGCCCAGAGAAACGTATTTGGTCAGCGCGTAGGCCACCAGAAAAATGCCGAACACGAACAGGCCGATGCGCCAGTCCATCATCAGCGCCACGGTGACGCCGCTCAAGATGCCCTTGCCGCCTTTAAAGCCCAGCAGGGCAGGGAAGTCGTGACCCAAAATCACGAACAGGCCGCCAAGGGCCACGCCGTCCATGTAGTGACCGTAGTCCTCCAGCAGCAGGCCGCCAAGCAGGCAGGCCGCCACGGCCTTGCCCACATCGATGGCAATGACAAAAATCGAGCTGGCGGCACCATAATTGCGGGTAAAGTTGGTCAGTCCTGCGTTGCCGCTGCCCTTGGTGCGCACGTCCTCATGGGCGACAATGCGGCTGATGACAACCGCGCCGTTGAGGTTGCCCAGCAGGTAGGCAGCCACGGCGGTAATGACAATGGAAAGTACCATTTTACTGTTCCTCCTTGTCGCCCTTCTGACGGATGGTAATGCGGATGGGGGTGCCCTGCAGGCCGAAGACCTCCCGAATCTGATTCTCCAGATACCGCTGGTAGGAGAAGTGGAAGAGCCTTGCGTCGTTGCAGAAAATGACGAAGTGGGGCGGCTTGGAGCTGGCCTGAGTCATATAGTAGATTTTCAGACGGCGGCCCTTGTCCGTAGGCGGCTGTACCCGGGCGGTGGCATCAGCCAGCACGCTGTTCAGCGCGCCGGTGGTGATGCGCATGGTGTTCTGAGCGTAAACCTCCTGAATCAGCTGGAACAGCTTGTCTACCCGGGAGCCGGTGAGGGCGGAGATGAACAGCACCGGGGCGTAGAGCATATAGCTTAAACCCTGACGGACCTTGGCTTCCATGTCCCGCATGGTGTTGGTTTCCTTGTCCGCCACCGCGTCCCACTTATTCACCACGATGATGGCGGCCTTGCCCGCCTCGTGAACCAGCCCCGCGATTTTTGTGTCCTGCTCCGTCACGCCGTCATTGGCATCAATGAGAATCAGGCACACGTCCGCGCGGTCAATGGCGCTGATGGAGCGCATGTTTGAGTATTTTTCGATGGCGTCGTCCACCTTGCTTTTCCGGCGCATACCGGCGGTGTCGATGAAGCAGTATTTTCCGGTTTCGTTCTCAAAGTAAGAATCGATGGCGTCACGGGTGGTGCCTGCCACATTGGAGACGATGACCCGTTCCTCTCCCAGAATCCGGTTGAGCAGGCTGGACTTGCCCACGTTGGGCTTGCCTACGATGGCGACCTTGATGACATCGTTGTATTCCTCTTCTTCGTCGGCTTCGGGGATGTTCTCCAGCACCCAGTCCAGCAAATCGCCGGTGCCGTGGCCGTGGATGGCGGAAGTCTCAAACAAATCGCCGATGCCGAGGGAGTAGAACTCAAAGGCGTCGGCATTGGCCGGCCCGATGGAGTCGCACTTGTTGACCGCCAGCGCCACGGGCTTGCCGGACTTGCGCAGCATGGTAGCAACGTCCTGATCGGCGGCGGTGACGCCGCTGCGAACATCTGCCACCATAATGATGGCATCCGCCAGCTCGATTCCGATCTCCGCCTGACGGCGCATAAATTTCAGCATATCGCTGTCGGTATCCGGCTCGATGCCGCCGGTGTCCACCAGCGAAAAGTGCCTGCCGCACCATTCGCAGTCGCCGTAAATGCGGTCACGGGTGACGCCGGGGGTGTCCTCCACAATGGAGGTGCGCTGCCCGGTGAGCTTATTGAACAACATGGATTTTCCCACGTTGGGCCGTCCGACGATGGCTACCAGTGGTTTTGCCATGACAACACTTCCTTTCGTATGCGATGAAAACGCATTTATTATGGCACAATTCTATTATAAAAGCAACAGATATTTCCGTGTAGCGATACCGAGCACGCCCAATGGCGTAACGACCACCACCGGGGTTGGTAACGCACTGGCTGTCGGCCCTGCCGACATGGAAAAAGAGGAAGGCGAAACCGCCTTCCTCTGCATTTCCGCGTGCCTTACTCAGCCTCGACAGCCAGAACCTGGCGGCCGTTGTAGGTACCGCAAGCCTTGCAGGCTCTGTGGGGCATTACGGGCTCACCGCACTTGGGGCAAACCGCAACGCTGGGAGCGGACAGCTTCCAGTTGGAGCCACGGCGCTTATCGCGGCGGGCCTTGGACACTTTACACTTAGGGACAGCCATGGTGACACCTCCTTGGTCAAACTGCTTTTCACAGCCTAATTGTGTTTACTTCTCAAGAAGCTGCTTCAAAGCAGCAAATCGGGGATCGAGCTCCTTCTGGCAATTGCAGGGACCGTCGTTGAGGTTCTTGCCGCATCGGGGGCAAAGCCCACGGCAGTCCTCCTTGCACAGCAGCTTGGAATCCAGATTCAGGACAAAAACCGTCCGCACAATGTCATCCAGATCGGCGCTGTCTCCCTCCAGAGGGAATACCCATTCGTCTTCGTTTTCTTCGTCTGCCAGCTCCGTCACCAGCACCGCATGGATGGGAAAGCGGATTTCCCGGTCAAAGGGGCTGGCACAGCGGTCGCAAAGCCCATGGATGGTGGTGGTGAGTTCCCCAGCCATCATGAGGACGCCTGCGGTGTTGCGCACCGTGCCGGAAGCCACAACCGGCTCTGTCACGGGGTAGCTGATGCCGTAGCAAAGATCACTCAGATCGACGCTGACGTTAAAAGGGAGGGACGCACCCGGGCAGTCAATGATTTTGGAAAGCCCTAACAGCATACTTTTCCCCCTTCTCATAGTCATGCCTAGATATTATATAGGCTTTGTCCTCATTTGTCAAATGTTATTTTCAGAAAAATGGGGAAAATGTCATTGGTTCGTTCATTCACTATGTTGTGCTTTAGCTGATTAAGACCTTCCCCCCTCGGGGGAAGGTGGCCCCGCAGGGGGCGGAACTATTTTGGACACACAGAAGCAG
>JALFAD010000029.1 GCA_022772525.1 Clostridiales bacterium | reverse complement strand
GCTGATGCGAAGCACCGCCCTGAAAATGGATGTCAGGGCGAAGCAGATGCGCTGGGAGCGCTGGTTCGCGGTGCCGGCTCCAAAACCGAAAAAAAGATAAAGCAATCCCCTTTTTCCGCAGACAGCACGGAAAAAGGGGATTTTTGGCAGCACCACATAATGGGAGCCGCGGGCCTCGGCGGAGCTTTTGCCCCATTATGCGGTGCTGCCCTTATGATTCGGATTCGTCTCCCGTTTTGCCGACCGGGACACCAACACACAGCAGCGAGGCGATGGGCGGAAGCCGCGTAGGCTCCTCTATGCCGGCGAATCAGGACGAAAACACCAGCCGCCGGTCTTTGAGAAGGGGCGGTTCCTGCCGCAGTTCCTCTGTGCCGGACAGACAATGTCCGCGAATCCATTCCAGCATTTTGTAAAATCCTTTCCGTTGGGGTCAGCGCTGCTTGTTCAGAGCGTCCGCCTTGCAGAACAGAACGTAGCCGATGACAAACAGGACAATCAGGGAAGTAATGGCAATATTCTCATTTTGCAGAGTCATGCCCAAGACCTTCAGATGGACGCCGGCGGTAAGCTGGCTGACAACGGAAACCAGCGTCATGCCCACGAAGGACGCACCCTTGCCGAAAATGTCCATGAGGCCGTAAAACTCGCCGCTGCGCTCTGGGGGGATGATCTTGCCTAAGTAGCTGCGGCTCAAGGCCTGAATGCCGCCCTGGAACATGCCCACCAGTACCGCCAGCAGCCAGAACTGCCACTGACTGACCAGGAACACGGCGAACAGGACAACGCAGGTGTAGGCGATGATGCACACCTTAATCAAAAGCCCGGTGTCATATTTCGCGGACAGCCGCCCGAAGGCAATGGAGCAGGGAAAGGCCACGATCTGTGTGACCAGCAGGGCCAGCAGCAGGCCGGTGGTGTCCAGTCCCAGCGCCGTACCGTAAGCGGTTGCCATGTCGATGATGGTGTACACGCCGTCAATGAAGAAGAAAAAGGCCAGCAGGTACAGGAAAATGTGTTTTTCGTTCTTCGCGTCCCGGATGGTCCGGCCCAACTGCCGGAAGCTGTCCAGCAACGGGCTTTTTTCCGTGGAGACGAAGGCCGTCTGCCGGTAGCGGCGCAGCAGCGGAACGGTGCAGGCTACCCACCAGAGTGCGGTAATCAGGAAGGCGATGACCATGGCGCTGCCGGTGGTCAGACCGAAGGTGCCGGGCATCAGCACCAGGATCAGGCAAACAATGAAGGGAATCACAGAGCCAATGTAGCCGAAGGCGTAACCCATGGAGGAGACCTTGTCCATCCGCTCGTCAGAGGTGACCTCCGGCAGCATGGAGTCGTAGAACACCAGACTGGAGGAGTAGCCCACCCGGGCAAGGATAAAGACGCACAGGAAGGCCAGCCAGCCCGGGGCGAAGCCCAGAAGGGCGCAGCCCGCGACGCCCACCAGCATGGCGATCAGGAAAAACTGCTTTTTCAGGCTCCGGTCTGCCAGTGTGCCGCAGATGGGGCCGAGAAATGCCACCAGAATGGTAGCGATGGAGCCGGCGTAGCCCCAGTAGCTCAGGTAAAGGTCCTCGTTCAGCCCGGCGTTTTCCGCCAGGGCGTTGAAGAAAATGGGAACCAGCGTGGTAACCAGCAGAATGAAGGCGGAATTGCCCACATCATAGAGGATCCAGCTTTTTTCCAGTGCCGTGAGTTTGAATTTCTCTTTCATGTCCTTATCTTTCTCCCATCAGCCAAAGGTGGGGGCGAAGTCCACGCCCAGAGGTTCACCGCTTTCCATATGCGCTGTCAGTTCCTCCACCATCCGGGGGAAGCGCTCCAACGCCTGACCGTACAGTTCCACCAATTCGTCTACATACAGAGACATTTCTTCGTTCTCCGTCTCCGGGATGAAGATGTCGCATAGCTCCGGCTTGACCCGGCTCAGCAGTTTTTCTCGCTGGGCCCGCTTGGGGCTGGCAAGAAAATGAACGCAGAAACGCATGAGCTTCATGCTCCGGCTGATGTTGGCGCCGGTGGCAGGAGGATAGAACTGGGCCACGGTCATACACTCGCCCCGGGTCAGCTTCAGACGCCTGCTCATGTCGAAGGTGGCGGGGGAAGCTTCTCCGTCAAAGATAAGCAGCCGCCGCTCCAGCTGGGATTCCAGCGCGATATGACGGGCTTCACCGATATCCACCAGGCGGTTGACATAGGGGTGGCACAGAGAGTCCAGACAGTAGTGGCCCAGCAGGCCGTAGAGGTAGGCCCGTGCGGCTTCGGAGTCTGCCTGTTTGCAGGCCTGTTCAAAGAATTTCTGACCGCTCCAGGTATGGTAGCTGTGGCCCAGCTGCCCCACAGGCGTATCCATGATGGGATTGTAATAGAACAGAATGTCCGGCCCATGCAGTCCGATGTCGTACATTCGGCGGAAACGTCCGATGCACTGCCGCGCGTTTGCGGGCAGGGTGGGCAGGGCCAGCTTTCCGAATCGGTAGTGGGCGTAATTGGCGGGCATTGTCATCACCTCGTTTTGACAGTTTCCCCTATTGTACATCATGTTTGCGGAAAAGGAAAGAAAAATTCCTAAAAAATTCAAATTCGCGTTATGTAAACTGATGCAAACGTTGCTTTTCGTATTTCTCTATGATATAATAAAACTTATGCATATTGGCTGCTGTAGGGCGGGCTGCCCTCAGCCCGCCGCCGTAGGTTGAACTACGTTCCGCTTACGCGGACGGCGGCTTGAGGGCAAGCCGCCCTACACATTGGTTAACAATATTCCTAGTTACTGAATCAGGGAGGCAAGGAAATGCAGACCCGGAAATTATATTATGAAGATTCCCACCGTTCGGCCTTTTCTGCGCAGGTTCTGGCCTGCACCCAGGCGGAAAAGGGCTATGAGGTGGTGCTGGACGCCACGGCCTTCTACCCCGAGGGAGGCGGACAGGCGGCGGACACCGGCACTTTGGGCGGTGTGCGGGTGATGGACACCCGGGAGCGGGGTGCGCAGGTGGTGCACCTGTGCGAAAAGCCGCTGGAGCCGGGACAGACGGTGGAAGGGATGATCGACTGGGACAAACGCTTTGCCAGGATGCAGCAGCACAGCGGCGAGCACATCGTCTCCGGCATCATCCACCGGCGCTTTGGGTATCACAACACCGGCTTTCACATGGGCGCGGACGTGATCACCATTGACTTCGACGGCGTGATCCCGGAGAAAGCGCTGCCGGAGATCGAGGCCGAAGCCAACGGCGCGGTGTGGGCGAATCTGCCCCTGCATATCTGGTATCCGTCCCCGGAGGAACTGCCGAAGGTGGCCTACCGGACGAAAAAGCAGCTTCCCTGGCCCGTTCGGATTGTGGAGATTCCAGGCTACGATTGCTGTGCCTGCTGCGGCACCCACGTCAGCGCCACGGGGGAGATCGGCCTTATTAAGCTTTTTTCCGCGGTGAATTTCCGGGGCGGCACCCGGATGGAGATGGCCTGCGGCGCACGGGCACTGGACATCCTCAATGAGACGTATGCTCAGAATAGGCTGGTGTCTCAGGCGTTTTCTGCCAAAATTTTTGAGACCGGGGCGGCGGCCCGGCGGATGAACGACCAGCTGGCAGAGCTGAAATTCCAACGCGTAGCCTTGCAGCGGAAGCTGTTTGCCCAGACTGCCGCCGGGTACGCGGGGGCGGGCAACGTGCTCCATTTTGAAGAAGGACTGGACGGCACGGAAACGCGGGAGCTGGCGGACACCATTTCGGGCGTGTGCGGCGGCTGGGCAGCGGTGTTCAGCGGCGGCGAGGAGGATGGCTACGGCTTCTGTCTTGCCGCCCGGAATGACGATTTGCGCCCGCTGTGTGCAGAAATGACGGCGGCGCTCCACGGTCGGGGCGGCGGCAAGCCCGCCTTCCAGCAGGGCCGGGTGCAGGCGAAAAAGGAGGAAATCACCGCCTTTTTCGCATCTGTACGATAATTTTCACGATTTGCGTAGAAGATTGTTCACAATTTCGACTTTTCTTCCCATCCAAGCTGTGGTATAATACCCAAAATCGATTGCATTCACAAAACAAAGGAGATTTCCATGGGACTATTTGACAAGCTGTTCGGCACCCGCTCTCAGCGGGAGCTGAAAAAAATCCAGCCCACAGTGGATAAAATTCTGGCGCTGGAGGACGAGTACAAGGCGCTCAGCGAGGAAGCCCTCCGGGGCAAAACCGCCGAGTTTAAGCAGCGGCTGGAAAACGGCGAGACGCTGGACGATCTGCTGCCCGAGGCCTTTGCCGCCATCCGGGAGGCTGCCGACCGGGTGTTGGGCATGCGGCCCTATCCGGTGCAGCTTATCGGCGGCATCGTGCTCCATCAGGGCCGGATTGCCGAGATGAAAACCGGTGAAGGCAAGACTCTGGTGGCCATTCTGCCCTGCTACCTGAACGCCCTGAACGGACGGGGCGTCCATGTGGTCACCGTCAACGATTACCTTGCAAAATACCAGTCCGAATGGATGGGCAAGGTCTACCGCTACATGGGCCTGACCATCGGTCTGGTGATTCCCGGCATGTCCCCCGCCGAGCGCCGGGCCGCCTACGCTGCCGACATCACCTACTGCACCAACAACGAGCTGGGCTTCGACTACCTCCGGGACAACATGGCCATCTACAAGCAGGAGCTGGTTCAGCGGGGCCACGCCTTTGCCATCGTGGACGAGGTGGACTCCATCCTGATTGATGAAGCCCGTACGCCGCTGATCATCTCCGGCAAGGGCGAGGATTCCTCCCAGCTTTACGAAATGGCAGATCGGTTCGTCGCCACGCTGCGCAAGCAGGTCTTTGCCAAGACCGAGGACAAGGAAGTCCACGACGACTACGACTGCGATTATTTTGTGGACGAAAAGTCCCGCACCGTATCCCTCACCGCCTCCGGCATCGCCAAGGCCGAGAAGTATTTTGGCGTGGAGAATCTGGCGGATGCGGAAAATACCACCTTGTCTCACCACATCAACCAAGCCATGAAGGCCCGGGGCCTTATGAAAAAGGACATCGACTATGTGGTGAAGGACGGAGAAATCATCATTGTCGATGAATTCACCGGACGGCTCATGTACGGCCGCCGGTACAACGAGGGCCTGCATCAGGCCATCGAGGCCAAGGAGGGCGTCCGGGTCGCAAGCGAAAGTAAGACGCTGGCGACCATCACCTTCCAGAACTTCTTCCGGCTGTATGACAAGCTCTCCGGCATGACCGGCACTGCTTTGACGGAGGAAGAGGAATTCGGCGCCATTTACTCTCTGGACGTGGTGGAGATTCCCACCAACAAGCCCGTTATCCGCATCGACCACACCGACGTGGTGTACAAAACCGAGGTTGGCAAGTACCGGGCCATCGTCCAGCAGGTGAAGGAGTGTCACGCCAAGGGCCAGCCCGTGCTGGTGGGCACCATTTCCATTGAAAAGAGCGAGCTGCTCAGCAAAATGCTCAAGCGTGAGGGCATCCCCCACAACGTGCTGAACGCCAAGCACCACGAGCAGGAAGCGCAGATTGTTGCTCAGGCCGGTAAGCTCGGCGCGGTGACCATCGCCACCAATATGGCAGGCCGTGGCACGGACATCATGCTGGGCGGCAACGCCGACTTCCTTGCCAAAGCCGAGCTGGCAAAGACCGGCCTGCCCGAGGAGCTGCTGATGGAGGCGGACTCCTACGCGGAAACCGACAATCCCGAAATTCTGGCGGTTCGCGCCAAATATAAGGAGCTGCTGAATCAATACAAGGCCTCCATCGCCGACGAGGCGGAGAAGGTTCGGGCCGCGGGCGGCCTGTTCATCATCGGCACCGAGCGCCACGAGTCCCGGCGTATCGACAACCAGCTCCGGGGCCGTGCCGGACGTCAGGGCGACCCCGGCGAGAGCCGGTTCTACCTGAGCCTTCAGGACGACCTGATGCGGCTGTTCGCCACGGACAAGGTCATGGGCATGATGGACTCTCTGGGGCTGGACGAGGACACCCCCATCGACGCGAAAATTCTGTCCAATGCCGTGGAAAACGCCCAGAAAAACGTGGAATCCCGGAACTTCCGGGCCAGAAAGAGCGTTCTTGAGTACGATGATGTCATGAATACTCAGCGAGAGGTCATCTATGCCCAGCGGCAGAAGGTGCTGGACGGCGAGGATCTGCGGGAGAACATGATGACCATGCTCCGGGATGTGGTGTATTCCGCCGTCACCGACGCCTTCGGCGACAACGGCGGCGTGGTGAACGAAGGGGGCCTCCACCGTCTGGCGGCAGCCATGGAGGGCATCTACTTTGCCAAGGGCACCCTGTCCGGCAGAAGCAACCAGCTCATCGGCAAGAGCGCGTCGGAAGCTGCCGACGTGGTGTATGAAATCGCCCAGCGCACCTATGAGGCCAAGGAAGCCGCCTACACCCCCGCGATTATGCGGGAGCTGGAGCGGGTGGTCATGCTCCGGGTGGTGGACGAATACTGGATGGACAACATCGACGCCATGGACGAGCTGAAGCAGGGCATCGGCCTGCGGGCCTACGGTCAGCATGACCCGGTGGTGGCCTACAAGGAAGAGGGCTACCAGATGTTCGAGGCCATGATCCGGGCCATCAAGGAGGAAACCATTCGCCGGATGTTCCTGGTGCAGCTGCGCACCAATCAGGAGGTCAAGCGGGAGAAGGTCGCCAAGGAGACCGGAACCGCCGGCGCGGCGGCTGCCACGGTCAAGAAGCAGCCCGTGCGCAACGCCTCGAAAAAGGTCGGCCCCAACGATCCCTGCCCCTGCGGCAGCGGCAAGAAATATAAGAAATGCTGTATGCAGAAGGATAAATTGGCCGAGTAAACCGGACAGCCCGCCCTACCGAATGCGTATGATACTAACAAAGAAACAAGGACAATTAGAATACTTATGCGCCGAAGGAATCACCGTTCCCCACGGCTTCACTACCCGCTACGGCGGGGTCAGCACGGGTACCCAGTATAGCCTGAATCTGGCCTTCGGACGGGGGGACACCATGGAAAACGTGGAGGAAAACCTGCGCCGTCTGGGAAAAGCCATTGGCTTTGACCCGGAAAAACTGGTCATGACCCGGCAAATCCATTCCGATATCGTCCGTGTCGTGACGGATGCGGACTGCGCCGGGTTCTGCCACCGGGATTACCCGGAGTGCGACGCCCTCGTGACCAACACACCCGGCGTGACCCTGCTGGTGTTCACCGCCGACTGTACGCCCCTGCTGTTTCACGACCCCGTTACCGGGGCTGTCGGCGCGGCCCATGCGGGCTGGCGGGGCACGGCCCAGGGCATCGGTGTGAAAACCGTGGAAGCCATGGTCGATAATTATGGCTGCAAGCGGTCGGACATCCATGCCGCTATCGGCCCCAACATTGCCCAGTGCCACTTTGAGACCGACGGCGACGTGCCGAGGGCCATGATGGAAGCCTACGGCCCGGAGGCGGAAGCCTTCCTTGCACGCCGGGGCGAGAAATACTATCTGGATTTGAAAGGCATCAACGCGCTTGCCCTGCGCCGGGCGGGGGTGCGGAACATTGAGATCAGCGATGTGTGCACCTA
Source organism: Clostridiales bacterium (assembly GCA_022772525.1). Taxonomy (GTDB): domain Bacteria; phylum Bacillota; class Clostridia; order Oscillospirales; family Oscillospiraceae; genus Faecousia. Next base: position 7,378 of record JALFAD010000029.1, on the reverse strand, counting down.
CTGCCAGTGTGACCGCTTCTGGTCTCACCGGGCAAGCCACGGTCAGCGCGGCTCTCAGGGCGCGGTTGTTTGCTGCAAGGAGGTAAGCCGATGAAAAGAGCCATCTGTTTTTTTCTGGCGATCGCGCTGCTGGCGGCGCTGCTGCCCGGCTGCTCCCGGGAAATCGACAATTCCGGCTACGTTGCCACCGGCGATGCCATCCTGATGGAGGGCGAGGAGCCGACGGAAGCCGAGGAAGAGGAGGAAAACCAGAATCTGGTGCTGGCCTACTACCCGGATCGGTCCCTGAACCCCGTGTTCGGCAGCGACTACACCAACCGGGTGCTGATGTCGCTGATGTATCAGGGCCTGTTTGCCGTGGACAGCAAGAAAAATGTGACACCCATTCTCTGCGCCAGTTACAAGGTCTCCGCCAACAACCGTAACTGGACCTTCTACCTGGAGGAGAGCGCCACCTTCTCTGACGGCGCGAAGGTTACGCCTGCGGACGTAGTTGCCACCTACCAGAAGGCCATGGAAAACGACTACTACCAATACCGCTTTTATAAGCATCTGCTGAATGTGGAGGCCACAGAGGACGGAGGCATTCTGTTCCAGACGGATACGGACATGCAGAACCTGCCCCTGCTTCTGGATGTGCCCATTGTCAAGGCCTCGGATGTGGACATGACCGGCCCCGGGGAGATTCCCATCGGCAGCGGACCCTATGTGTTTGTGGAGACCAGCGGCGGCGCTGTTTTGCAGCGAAACCCCAATTGGTGGTGCGGCGCGCTGAAGATTCCCGCCCGGGATCTGACCATTAATCTGGTGGCGGTGAGCAGCCCGGCAGAGGTGCGTGACGCTTTCCAGTTTAACGGCGAGAATTCCGTCAGTGTGGTGTGCACCAACCCTATGAGCGACTCCTTTGCCGAATACCGCTGCGACTATGAGCTGTGGGAGATCGAGAGCGGGTACATGCTCTACATCGGCTGTAACATTCTTTACTCTGAGCATTTTGACGACGGCACGCTGCGAACCTTCCTGACCTACGGAATTGACCGGGAGTCTCTGGCCCAGTCCGCCTATAAAGGACTGGTAGACCCGGTGACGCTGCCCTGCCCGCCGTCGGCGTCCTTCTATAATAAGAGTCTGGCGGCAAAGTACGCCTATGACCCCATGAAATTCATTGATAAGCTGTCGAATTATAAGATCCCTCAGAAGGACGGCGAGGACAAGGAGCTGCGCCTGCTGGTAAACTCCGATGACTCTGCCCGTACCCGAATTGCCCGGGAAATAGCCAGCAATCTGACGGATCTGGGCCTGCCCTGCACCACGCTGGAAGCTACCAGCTCCCAGTTTAAGAATATCATCGACGCGGGCAGTTATGATATGTATCTTGGCATGACCCGGCTCAGCCCGGACATGGATCTGACGGAGTTTTTCCGGCCCTACGGCAAAATGGGCCGGGGCGGCCTTTCCCACGAGATCCTCTACAATATGTGCCTGAAGGCATTGGAGGATACCGGCAATTTTTACAACTTTTACCAGAAGCTGGCGGAGGACGGGCGAATCATCCCCCTGATGTTCGGCTACTACAATGTCTACGCCCACCGAGGCCAGCTGCCCGATCTGAACCCCTCCCGGGACAATGTGTTCTATTACTCCATGGGCAAGAACATGGAGGATATACTGATTGAGGACGGCGGGGAAGAATAACGCGATAAACTGCCTTTTTCGGCAATTTATATATTATAACCGTGAATCTGAAAGGATGAGACGTATGAAAAGAATCATTGCACTGATGCTTGCGCTGACGCTGCTGCTGTGCGGCTGCGGCGGCACGAAGGCGGGGGAACCCAAGGCGGAAGCCACCCAGCCCGCTCCCACTGCGGCGCAGACCACCGAGCCGACTACGGAAGCGACCACTGAGCCCACCACCGAGGCTACCGAGCCCCCTGTCTACCGCAACCCCCTGAACGGCGAAATCGTGGACGAGCCCTTTACCGACCGCCTTTTTGCCTGCACCATCAGCAATATGCAGGAGAATCTGCCCCATGTGAACCTGTGCAAGGCGGATGTGGTATTTGAGTCTTACGTGAACATGAACAACATCGTCCGCTGCCTGGCCCTGTTCAGCCACATTGAGGATGTGGAAGCCATCGGCTCCATGCGTTCTACCAGACCCCTTTTCAACCAGCTTGCCCAGCACTATGGCCTGATCGTGGCCCATGCCGGTGGTTCTCACACCGCGCTGAATGATGCTTTGGAGCGGAATATCGAGAACTTTAACGTGGAGAACTGGGACGTGATGCAGAATGTCACCACCTCCTATCGGGATAAGGAGTATAAGCGCTCTCTGGAGAACAGCCTGTTCGGCATCGGCGCCGGCATTAAGGAGTACGCCGAGTTCGCCGGCTATAACATGAGCCTGGAGCGGGATTATGGTTTCCGCTTCACCGAGGACGGCGTGCCTGCGGGCGGTGTGGATGCCCCGGAAATCACCATCCACCTGAATTACAAGCAGGCCAAGAAGGACACCATCATGCTCTATGACGAAGAGCTGGGCAAGTACGCCTGGAAGCAGTACGGCAAGGTCATGCAGGATCAGATTTCCGGCGAGACAGAGGCCTTTACCAATGTGCTGATCCTGTCTGCCGACGTGACCAATGAGGGCCTGTACCACTATGCCGACTTTGAAGCCGGCGGCACCGGTTATTACGCGAACGGCGGCAAGCTGATTCCCATCAACTGGACCTGTGCCGGAGAAAGAGAGCCGTTCTTCTTCTTCACGGAGGATGGACAGGAGCTTGAGCTGGGCGTGGGAAACACCTACATTGCCATTCTACCCGCAGACGGTTCCGTGGAATACTGATATCCTTGCCGCAAAAGGGCAGAAAAACCTTGGCTTTTCTGCTCTTTTTGTGCGCAATTCGCGGACAAATGTCCACGTTCAAACCGTGGTAAAATTTTATGAGCAGTTTGCACCGAAAAACTGTAATCTACAGTCGGTTTTGTACAAAATTTACAGTTTACAACACTGGAAGGGTATGGTATCATAAATCCGTACGGTGATATCGAATGCGTACATAAAAAAGTAAATATACTGCCATGGGCAGTAATAAAAATGGAGGAATTACCATGTCTGTTAAAGTTGCAATTAATGGTTTTGGCCGTATCGGTCGTCTGGCTTTCCGTCAGATGTTCGGTGCTGAGGGCTTCGAGATTGTTGCCATCAACGATCTGACCTCTCCCAAGATGCTGGCTCACCTGCTGAAGTACGACTCCACGCAGGGCAACTATGTCGCCATGGGCCACACCGTCGAGGCCGGCGAGGACAACATCGTTGTCGATGGCAAGAAGATCACCATTTACGCCAAGGCCAACGCTGCCGAGCTGCCCTGGGGCGAGCTGGGTGTGGACGTTGTCCTGGAGTGCACCGGTTTCTACACCTCCAAGGCCAAGGCTCAGGCGCACATCGACGCCGGCGCCAAGAAGGTCGTCATCTCCGCTCCTGCCGGCAACGACCTGCCCACCATCGTTTACAACGTCAACCACAACACCCTGACCAAGGAAGACAACATTATCTCCGCCGCTTCCTGCACCACCAACTGCCTGGCTCCCATGGCGAAGGCTCTGAACGACGGCTGGAAGATTCAGTCCGGCATTATGTGCACCATCCACGCTTACACCGGCGACCAGAGGATTCTGGCCGGCCCCCAGCGTAAGGGCGACCTGCGCCGCTCCCGTGCTGGCGCTGTGAACATCGTTCCCAACTCCACCGGCGCTGCCAAGGCCATCGGTCTGGTCATCCCCGAGCTGAACGGCAAGCTGATCGGCGCTGCTCAGCGTGTTCCCACCCCCACCGGCTCTACCACCATCCTGAACGCCGTCGTGGAAGGCAACCCCACCAAGGAAGAGATCAACGCGCAGATGAAGGCTCAGGCCACCGAGTCCTTCGGCTACAACGAGGACGAGATCGTCTCCTCCGACATCATCGGCATGCGTTTCGGCTCCCTGTTTGACGCCACTCAGACCATGGTCATCAACCTGGGCAACGGCACCAGCCAGGTTCAGGTCGTGTCCTGGTACGACAACGAGAACTCCTACGTTTCTCAGATGTGCCGCACCATCAAGCACTTCGCTACCCTGCTGTAATCTGTAAAAGGGAACTGCTTGAACTCCATCACCCCCGTGCTTTCCGCACGGGGGTGTCTTTGTATGCAGTAGGGTAAGGTTTTTGAAAAAAGTGCTGTAAAACCGTGAAAACTGTGCTATAATGAAAATCGTATGATGATACGGTAAATTGTGCTTTAGCTGATTAAGACCTTCCCCCTCGGGGGAAGGTGGCCGAGCGTAAGCGAGGTCGGATGAGGGGAACCCCAGCAGTAGAATCAGCTTGTTTTCCCCTCATCCGTCAGAAATCAAAGATTTCTGCCAGCTATTGAATTGTGGTATGATTGCCACTGGCAATCATTCAGATTATCATTCGCTGCGCGGAGCACCACCCCCAAAGGGGAAGGCTTTGTTAGCTAAATTCCCCTTTTGCTGGATAAGCACAGAATGACAATCAAAGCGGCTTGTGGTTTTCATAGACCCTTTGAATCTCTTTCAGAAAATTCTTGTCTGCCGGACAGAACTGGAAGAGGCCGATCTGACTGGGGTGAATCCACTGCAAATCCCTGTGTTCCAGCGCCTGCGGGACGCCGCTTGTAATGGAGCAGTGGAACAGGGTCAGCCGAATCAGCATATCCGGGTAGTCGTGGTACTCCTGCAAGAACTGACTGCCCACGCTCACACGGACTGCCAGCTCCTCGGCGCATTCCCGTTCCAGCGCCTGCTCCATGGTCTCGCCCGGCTCCACCTTGCCGCCCACAAATTCCCACATTAGGCCCCGCGTCTTGTGCTCAGGCCGCTGGCAGATGAGAAATTTGTCCTTCTCCCAGATCAGGGCCGCCACAACGTCCACCGGCTTTTTCCGGGTCAAAACGGTGGCGGAAACGGGGCGGACGGTGATCTGTCCTTCCGCAGTAAACAGCGGTTCCGTGCCTGCCTGCTGGTCGTGGATATTCACCTCCCAGCGTCCGGGGGGCAGGGGAAGGGTGAGGTCACAGCCATCGGCGTTGAAAATGATATAAATGCTGTGGTAACGGTCCTCCACCCGATAGGCGACGGCCCGGGGGTTCTCCACCTCCACAGGGGACACCGTTTGGCAGACGGCTTCCCGTTTGGTCTGACGCAGCCCCTCGTGGGCTTTCCGGAAGGCCAGCAGCCCCCGGTAATACTGAAAAACCGCCTGGTATTCCGGCTTATCCAGATCGTTCCACCGCAGGGCGTTGACCCGGTCCGGGGAGCGGTAGCTGTTTTCGTCAAAGCGTCCCCGCCCCTTTGGCTTGGAGCGAAGCATTTCCTCGCCGGCCTGCAAAAAGGTCACGCCCTGAGACAGAAAGACAAAGGCCGCCGCCAGACAGTTCTGGCGAACCCGGGTTTCAAAGGAGGCTTCCGGGGAAATGATTGCCAGCCGGTCAAAGAGGGTGTTGTTGTCGTGGCAGGAAACGTAGTTGACGCACTGCTCCGGCTGGCCTGCCCAGAAGGGCATCCCCATAAAGCAGGCGTTCAGCTGCCCTTTGTCGCAAATGGCCCCGGACACGAAACCGGGCGCGCGGCTGTCAAAAATCGAGCCCCGCAGAAGGTCGCGAAGAGTGTCGTTAAAAAAGGAGAAGCCCGGCATTTTAGAGGAATTGTCCTGCACCGCCAGCTCTGTGCCGGGTCGGACGGGCTGGGTATCCATGTGCCAGCCTTCGGCGTAGAAGATCACGTTGGGGTGCTGGGCTTGGACGGTTCTGACAATTTCGTTCACAGTGGCGATGTCCAGCAGGCCCATTAAATCGAAGCGAAAGCCGTCGATATGGTATTCATCCGCCCAGAAATTGACGGAATCTACAATAAATTTACGCACCATGCTCCGCTCGGAGGCGGTGTCGTTGCCGCAGCAGGAGCCGTTGCTGTAGTGCCAATGTTCGTCGATCCGGCTGAAATAGCCGGGAACGATCCGATTAAAGCAGAAGCTGCCCGCGTCATAGACATGGTTGTACACCACGTCCATCACCACGCTCAGCCCCGCGTCATGGACGGCCTTCACCAGAAGCTTCATTTCCCGCACCCGGGTTTCGCCGTGGAAGGGGTCGCTTGCGTAGGAGCCTTCCGGGACGTTAAAATTCACCGGGTCATAGCCCCAGTTGTACTGGGGGCTGGGGGCGCTTTCATCGGGATAGCCGAAGTCAAAGACGGGCATCAGATGGATGTGGGTCACGCCTAGCTCCCGGATGTGGTCAAGGCCCGTGGGATGACCGCCACGGGTTTTCCGCCCGGTTTCCGTCAGCCCCAGAAATTTGCCCTTATGGCGGATGTGGGAGGAGCGGTGCATGGAAAGGTCCCGGATGTGCAGCTCATAGAGCACCGCATCGGTGATGCCCTTGCCGGGAAAGGGGTCGTGATCGGTTTCCCAGCCTTCGGGGTCGGTGCTCTTTAAGTCCAGCACCATGGCCCGCTGACCATTGACCCCCACCGCCCGGGCATAGGGGTCGCAGGCTTCCCGGGTCTGACCATCCACGGTCACGAGATAGGTATAGTACAGCCCGTTCAGATTGCCGTACCGCTGGGCAAACCAGGTGCCGTTCACATCGGGGTGCATCCGCTGGCGGGCCAGCGGCTCACCGCCGCTGCCCTCCCGGTAGATTAGAAGGGAAACCGCCCGGGCCGTGGGCGCCCAGACCCGGAACACCGTTTTTTCCTCCGACCAGAAAGCGCCCAGATCCCGTCCGGGATAGGTATACTTCTTCTCAAACTCCGCAGAATCATAGGGGTTGGACATGGCATTGTACCTCTCATCATTACTGCCACGGATTATACCACGGAAGCGCCCCCCGTGTAAAGCGGAATCCGAAAAAACTCTGGCTGCCGACTCTTGCCGATGGAATCAGAGGTTCCCCAGACTGTCAAAGAACGCGTTCAGGCTGCCGCTGGTAATACTCCAGTCGGTGATGTTGGTACTGCCCATAGAATGTATGTGCATTTGAAGATGAACCCGGCTGCCTTCATAGCGCAGTTTCAGGGTAACCGTCCCATACTCCAAAGCAATACAAGACTGGGGGTTAGGGTCTAATGTATTGGCGGGAATAAAGTCAGCTTCTGTCAGAGCTTTCAGAATTGTAACCAGTTCATCTGTTTTCTCACGGGTCAGGCCGGAGCCCTCCTTTTCTCCGGAACGGTGGAAATCGGCAACGCAGTCTTCACTTTGCAGGCCGGAAATGGCATCCCATGGGGTTTCCGGTGGATCTTCCTTCAGTGTAAAGGGAGCATAGAGCGTGCTTTCCAACCCTTCCTCCCAGAAGTGGATGCC
>JALFAD010000026.1 GCA_022772525.1 Clostridiales bacterium | reverse complement strand
AATATCTCAACTATAAATAATAGCATTTTCTCGGAAAGTTTGCAAGTGCGGAAATCATAAAAAAGCCTTCCCCTTTGGGGAAGGTGGCCGAGCGTAAGCGAGGTCGGAAGAGGGAAATACCGTTTCGCCGAAATGCCGGTGGGTATCCAAAGCGGTTCCGCCCTCTTCTGCCCCCTGCGGGGGCACCTTCCCCAAAGGGGAAGGCTGTGGAGGGCAAATGTAAACATTCTGTGCTACCGGTTGCAATTGGAGGGAAAACGTGATAAACTGAAACAGTTGATTGCCCCTGATACAGGGAGAAATGAGGACATTTTCATGGCAAAATGCAAGTATTGTCAGGCCGAGCTGCCGGAGAACACCACGGTGTGCCCCGCCTGCGGCAAGGATAACAAGGAAGAAAACAAGCTGACCCCCGGCAAAATCGCGCTGGTGGTTGCCACCGTGGTGGTGCTGGCGGCGCTGATGATTGCGCTGGTGTTTGCCGGAATGAACCGGACAGGCACGGCTGCCGCCGAGACGGAGACTGCGACTGCTGAGACGGAAGCGCCTGCTACCATTCCCACCGACGGCAACCCCGACGATGAGACGGCAAAGGGTACCTACACCGCATCGGATGCCGATGTGATTGCCGCCGGGGATACCGTGGTTGCCCGGGCGGGGGACTACACCCTGACCAACAGCCAGCTTCAGATGTTCTACTGGACGGAGGTTCGGAACTTCCTTTCTAGCTACGGCGCTTACGCCGCCTATCTGGGCCTGGACACCGCCAAGCCTCTGGACGTGCAGACCTGTGCCATGGCGGATACGCCCTGCACCTGGCAGCAGTTCTTCCTTGCCAGCGCCCTGAACACGTGGCGCAACTATCAGGCAACGGCAGCGGAAGCGGAGAAGAACGGTTATCAGCTGGACGCGGATATGCGGGAGCAGTTGGATGCCGCTGTGGAGAATCTGGAATCCACCGCGCAGCTGTACGGCTATGAAAGCGCGGAAGCGCTGCTGCTGAGCGACGTAGGCCCCGGCGCGGGGCTGGAGGACTACCAGCATTTCCTGGACCTGTACTACACGGGCAGTATGTATTTCTCTGACCTGTGCGAGAAGGACACGCCCACGGACGAAGAGGTGGAGGATTACTTTACCGCCAATGAGGAAGCCTACGCTTCCAGCGGCCTGACCAGGGACGATAAGACGGTAGATGTGCGCCATGTTCTGATTATGCCGGAAGGCGCTACCAGCGAGAACATCCGCACGGAAACCTTTGAGGACGCCGCATGGGAAAGCAGCCGCCAGAAGGCTGAGGAATTGCTTTCCCAGTGGGAACAGGGCGACAAGAGCGAGGAGAGCTTTGCGGAACTGGCGAAGGAGCACTCTCAGGACGGCTCCGCGTCCTCCGGCGGCCTGTACACCGGCGTGCAGGAGGGCCAGATGGTGGAGGCCTTCAACGACTGGTGCTTTGACGATGTCCGCCAGCCCGGCGATTATGGTCTGGTCAAGACGGAGTTCGGCTACCATCTGATGTTCTTCGTGGACAGCCAGCCCATCTGGAAGGAATCCGCGAAAAGCGATCTGATTTCCGCCCGGGCCAATGAGACGCTGAAGGGAATTCTGGAGAATTACCCCATGGAAGCGGAATTTGACAAGATTATGCTGGGCTTTGTGGATCTGAACGCGGAAGCGGAAGAAGCCGAAGCGCAGGTGCAGCCTGCTGCAGAGCCTGTCGAGGGGGATGGAAATGTCTGGATCCTTGCAGGCGTTTCTGCCGCCCTGCTGGCAGCAGCCGCCTTCGTGTTCCATCGCAAAGAAGAAGCAATCTAAAAAAACAGGTGCGCTGCCCAGTTTGGGCAGCGCATTTGTTATTTCATGGGGCAGGTGTGCAGCAGCTCAGAGGACAGCCGCCGGAACTCGGCAGCGTCGGTGGTTTTGCGCATTTTCTTCCAGAGCTTGTCGCTTCCGGCAAACCGGTCGTGCAGGTGGGCCCAGTTCTCCTTCATACGAAACAGGGCGTTGCGGCAGCCGGAAAACTCCACCTCATAATCATCCATCAGGGCGTTCAGAAAGGCTTCCAGCGTGCCCGCGTCCGTGCCGCCCTGGAGCATTCCCGGATCGGCGACCAGCCCCCGACCGATCATCACCGCGTTCAGGCCGGGAAACTGCTCCTGCAAAGCGCCGATATCGGAAAGCGTGCGGATATCTCCGTTAAAGCAAAGGGGATTTTTACTGTGCTCTACGGCGTAGGCAAACCATTCCCGGTGCACCTCGCCTTCATAAAACTGTTTCCGCACCCGCGGGTGGATGGTCAGCTCCCGGATGGGATAGCGGTTGTACAGCTCCAGAATGGCGGGAAATTCCTCTGCCGTTTCCAGTCCCAGCCGGGTTTTTACGGAAATGGGCAGGGAAGAAGCAGCAAAAATACGGTCAAAGAATTGGGACAGTTCGTCTAAATTCCGCAGCATTCCGCTGCCCTTGCCCTTGGCAACCACCGTGCCAGAGGGACAGCCGAGGTTCAGATTGATTTCCCTGTACCCCAAATCCCGGATTACCTCCGCCGCCCAGAGGAAGTCCTCGGGCACCTTGGTCAGCACCTGAGGAATGGCACAGAACGGAACGCTGTCCGCTTTCGGCAGCTCCCGTTCCTCCCGGACGGTGAGGGCACGGTGGACGGTGGGGGAGAAGAAGGGCATATAGTAGCGGTCCACGCCACCGAAAAACCGGTGGTGCTCCCGGCGGTAAACGCTGTCCGTCAGCCCCTCCATGGGGGCGAAATAGTAGTTCATAGCATAAATTGTCCTTTCGCGTACCATGCCTTCCCCTTTGGGGAAGGTGCCCCCGCAGGGGGCGGAAGAGGGCGGAAGCTCTTTGGACACGCAGCAGCATTACGGCGAAATGGTATTTCCTCTTCCGACCTCGCTGGCGCTCGGCCACCTTCCCCAAAGGGGAAGGCTTAGTTAGCTATATTCTCCTTTTTCTAACGAACGTCGAAACCACGCAGCCATACGAAAGCGGGCGCGCCTGGCGCGCCCACTATACATCAGATTTCAGAAATCACGGGCAGAATCATGGGATTGCGCTTGGTGGTCTTGTATAGGTAGCCGCTGAGGTCGTTTTTGATGGTGGACTTGATGGCGGACCAGTCCCGGATGTTCTTGCGCTGGCAGCGCTCGATGGCCTCCGTGGCAACGCCCTGCAGAGCCTCCATCAGCTGCTCGGACTCCTTGACGTAGATGAAGCCCCGGGTGATGATGTCCGGCCCGGTGATGATGCTGCCGTCCTCGGCGTTCAGGTTCACGCAGACCACGATCATGCCGTCCTCGGCAAGGTGCTTCCGGTCCCGCAGCACCACGCTGCCCACATCGCCCACGCCGGTGCCGTCCACAAAGACCTTGCCCGCGGTGACGGCGCCCTTGAGCTTACAGCTCTTGGCGGTCAGCTCAAACACGGAGCCAATTTCTCCGATGAAGATGTTTTTGGGGGTCATGCCCATGGTCTGTGCCAGTTTGCTGTGAATTTGCAGATGCCGCTGCTCACCGTGAATGGGGATGAAAAACCGGGGCTTTACCAGACCGTGAATGATCTTCAGTTCTTCCTGACAGGCGTGACCGGATACGTGCAGCCCCTCGCTCTTTTCGTAGACCACATCGGCGCCCTTGCGGTACAATTCGTTAATGATCTTGGACACCGCCTTCTCGTTGCCGGGGATGGCGGAGGCGGAAATGATAATCCGATCGCCGGCGGTGATCTCCACCTGCTTGTGGGTGTTGAAAGCCATGCGGTACAGGGCGGACATATTTTCTCCCTGAGAACCGGTGGATACGATGACGATTTTGTTCTTAGGCAGGCTCTTGATGGAGGCAAGGTCCACGATGGTGCCTTGCTTTACCTTCAGATATCCCAGCTCCTGGGCCACCTTCAGCATATTTTCCATGCTCCGCCCGGTGACGGCTACCTTCCGCCCATGGCGCTGGGCTGTGGCGATGATGGACTGGATGCGGTGCATATTGGAGGCGAAGGTGGTGACGATGATTCTCTGGTCGCAGTTGCGGAACTGGCGGTCAAGGCTTTCCGCCACCAGATTTTCGCTGGGAGTATAGCCGCTGCGCTCCACGTT
>JALFAD010000094.1 GCA_022772525.1 Clostridiales bacterium | reverse complement strand
CTTTCGTTTGCAGTTATACCAGTTTGGAAAGCAGCACCGCCGGCGTCAGTCCGGCAAAGCCGGGGATGGTCAGCTCTGCTGCTGGAAGCCTTTGGGGCGTTCCGATGCCCACGGCCTTCATGCCGCCCCGGTGAGCCGCTTCGATTCCCGCCGCGGAGTCCTCGAACACCACGCATTGCTCTGGCAAAAGGCCCAGCGCCTGTGCCCCTTTCAGAAACACCTCCGGGTCGGGTTTGCCGCTCAGAATTCCCGTTCCATCAATGACAGCGTCAAAAAACGCCGTTATTTTCAGCTTTTCCAGAATGAATCCTGCGTTTTTGCTGACACTTCCCAGCCCAATGCGGTATCCTTCCGCCCGGGCAGCCTTTAGGAACTCTGGTACGCCTGGCAGCAGAGCCGCCGGGGTCAGACCGCCGATCAGTTCCCGGTAACGGTCATTTTTCCTGCCGCAGAGCCGGGCCTTTTCCTGTGGAGAAAAGGACTGGTTTCCCTTTTGCAGCAGCAGCTCCAGACACTGTGCCCGGCTGACACCCAAAAAAGCCTCATGATCCTTCGGGGTAAAGGGGATGCCCAGTTCCTCCGCCAGCTCCTTCCATGCCTGATAGTGCAGCGGGTTGGTGTTCACCAGTACCCCGTCCAGATCGAACAGCAATCCCCGGATCACAGCAGCTTCAGAGTGCCGGAGGTGATGCGGTGTCCGCTGCTGCGGTCAAAGAGCATCACGTTGCTGCCGGTGATTTCCAGTGGAAGCTTGCTGCCGATGGTGAACAGGGTGCTGCCGAAGACCACGCCGGTGAGCAGGTATTCTCCGATGCGCACCTTGACGGTGGACTCCATGCCGGTGGGCATGGCGCCGTAGATTTCACACTCCACATTGCCGCCGCCGGTGATGGACAAAAACTCCGGGCGGATGCCCAGCACCAGATCCTCGTTGGTGAGCACCGGCTCCTCATGGATGCCGTCGTCATCGTCATTAACCCGGGAAATGTGGTAGCGGAAGGTCTCGTCCTTATTGCTCTTTTCCACATAGCCGCTTTCTCCTGCCCGGGCCTTCAGCGCCAGAGCCTGCGCTTCCAGTTCTTCGTCCCGCCGGCGGAACCACTGGGGCAGAAGCATGGGCTGTTCGGGGGTAAAGATTGCCTTCCGACCGTCCAGCACGGTCATCTCAATGCTGCCGTCAGGCCGCTGCCAGCCCTTTGCCTCCACAAAGTTGATGGAGGGGTTGCCCACGAAGTCCGCCACGAACAGATTTTCGGGGTGGTTGTAGACCTCCAGCGGAGCCGCGTACTGCTGCAGAACGCCGTTGTTAATGAGGCAGATCTGGGTTGCCAGCGTCATGGCTTCCATCTGGTCGTGGGTGACATAGACAAAGGTGGAGCCGGTCTCCACATGGAGCCGCTGCAATTCATAGCGCATTTCCAGACGGAGCTTGGCATCCAGATTGGACAGCGGCTCGTCCATGAACAGCACGCTGGGTTCGGGAGCCAAAGTTCGGGCGATGGCCACACGCTGCTGCTGACCGCCGGAAAGCTCCGCAGGGTAGCGGTCCATGAACATGCTGATTTTCACGATCCGGGACACCCGGCGCACGGACAGGTCGATTTCCTCTTTCGACAGTTTCCGCACCGAGGTTTCCACCTTGCCGTCCTTCAAAAGCTCAAAGTTTTCATTGAAAGGCTGGGCCTGCCGGGCGGATTCCACTCTGGCTTCCAGCGCCGCCACCTCGCCGGACATGTCCTTTCCCTGCTCCAGATGGTAGGCAAAGAGCTTTTTCGCGGTGTACTGGGAGATGGTGTAGGTGTCGATGAGCTTGATGATGGCCTTCTTTTCGTCCAGCTTGCCGTTTTTATCCCGGCATTCCTCAAGAGTCTTTACCACATCCTGAGGATTTTTTAGGATCTGGGCCAGACGGGCGGCGTTTTTTGCCTCAAAGCTGATCTTCGGCATTTCCTCCTTGATGTTGGACAGGCCGAAGGAAATGTTCTGGTATACGGTCATGTTGGGCCAAAGGGCGTAATTCTGGAACAGGAAGCCCACCTTCCGCTTGTTGGCGGGGATGTTGATGCCCAGCTCACTGTCGAATACCACCGTATCGCCGATGGTGATGCGGCCGCTGGTTGGGGTCTCCAGTCCGGCAATCATTCGCAGGGTGGTGGTCTTTCCGCAGCCGGAGGGGCCCAGCAGGGTCACGAACGCGTTGTTCTCAATGACGAGGTTCAGGTCGTCCACGCCATAGAACTTGCCCCAGCGCTTGGTGATATGCTCTAATCTGATTTCAGGCATGATTTAACCTCCGATTCCTTTATCCAGGCTTGCGCCGGTGACTTTGTTGACAATGGTGTTGCACACCAGAATGGTGATAATCAGGATCAGGTTGATGCCGCTGGAGAAGGCATACAGGCCCATTTCATCGAAATAGTCCAGTGTGGTGGACAGGATGAAGCCCTGTACGCACAGCAGCATGAACAGGCTCAGCTCCCGCAGGCAGGTCATGAAGGGCAGCAGATAGCCGCTGATGATGGAGGACTTCTGGATGGGGATGATGATGCGGGTCATGCGCTTGATCCAGGGGATGTCCTGAATGATGGCGGCTTCCTCGATTTCGCCGGACAGCTGAAGCATGGAGTTTAAGGAGCTTCGGCTGGCGAAGGGGATGTACTTGATGGTGCCCACGATGATCAGCAGGGTATAGGTGTTAAACAGGTTCAGCCTCTCCGTGGAAAACAGGATGAAGAAGGCCGCGCCCACTGCCAGCGAGGGCATCAGATAGGGCAGGAAGGCCATGGAGTTTACATAATTCGCCAATTTGCTTCGCCGGTTCTTGGACACCGCGTAGCCAACCAGGGTACCGATGGTGCCTGCCAGCAGGGCGCAGCACACACTGACCAGAATGGTGCCCCGGAAGGCGTGCCAGATGGTTTCATTGTGGAGAATGCCCTTCTGACCATACATACCGTTCTCGGTGACGTTCTCGTTGGTGACCCACCACTTGGTAGTCAGGTTGCTGGGGTCGCCGGTATACAGGAAGGAATAGTCGCCGGGGTTGGGCAGGAAGGTCTCAAAGGCGAAGGAGACGATGGGGAAAATGCTGGTGAAGAAGGTCAGAATTACCAGTACCAGCGCGATGACGTACTTTCCGGCTTTGCCCAGATTGATCTTGGAAATCTGCCCGGATTTGCCGGTGACGGTGGTGTAATTCTTCCGGCTGGTCAGGGACAGCTGGTTCATCAGCATGATCGCCACGCCGAAGATCATCATGATGATGGCGAGGATACTGGCTTCGCCGGTGTACTTGGAGTTCATGGAGACGTACTTGGTGGACAGGGTGCTGAGGCCCAGATAATGGGGCACGGGATAGGAGCCCATGGCGCTGCCGAACACCAGTAGGATGGTGGACAGGATGGCGGGCTTGACCATAGGCAGGGTAATGCGGGTCATGGTTTTCCACTTGGGGGTGTCCAGAATGGTGGCGGCCTCCTCCAGATTCGCGTCCATGTTGCGGAAAATGCCGCCAATGAGGATGTAGGCGAAGGGGGCGTAATGCAGGCCCAGCACCACCATGCTTGGGAACAGGCCTTTGCACCACCACATGGGCATCTCGATGCCGAACAGGGCGGCAAGCAGACCGTTGGAGGTGCCGGTGACGGCGTTGGAGTTAAACAGGTTCTGCCACACCACGGCCAGGGTCCACTGGGGCATGATGTAGGGGAAAATAAAGATGGAACTGATGTACTTGCGCCATGCCATGTTGGTGCGGGTGACCAGGAACGCCACGATGCCGCCGAACAGGATGGAAACGATGCAGGTGCCCACCGCCAGCGCGATGGTGTTCAGCAGCGGCATCCACAGATTGGTTTTTGCCATCCGGCTTGTGAACAGGTCGATGTAGTTGACAAGGGTGTAGCCGGATACCTGCCCGGTCAGGTGGGCGTCGATGGTGCCGGGGTGAATTTTCAGGGTGTCCTGAACGATTGCCACGATGGGGGCGATTGTGGTAACGGTAAAGACAATGCCCATCAGCAGCAGGATCACATTGTAGGGCTTGGAAAAGAAGGTTTTCGTCTTATTCAGCCCGATGGTGAGGCGGCTGGCGGGGCGTTTCGCGGTTGTTTTCATGGAACCTCCTTCCGGAAAGGGAAGCGCCTCCGGATCGCTTGTTGGGCCGATCCAGAGGCGCCGATTGTGTTACTGGATTACACTCACTCTGAAAATCAGCCCGCGCTGTACTTGGTCAGCATCTCAATCCAGCTGCCCACGGTGAAGGCAACGGACGCGCAGTACTCGGGGTCTTCCAGAACCAGCTTGCCGTCGGTGGTCCACCAGTCGTAGCCACGGTCGTTTTTGGCTTCGTACACGCTGACACCGTCTACATAGCCGCCGGTCTTATGGTGGCGGGTGTTCTCGGTAGCCTCAGCAACCTTGGGGTTGGAGGAGTAGCCGCCCATATCCTTGCCCCAGGCGGAGAAGCCGTCCTCGGTGCAGGTCATGTAGGCGATGAAGGCACAGGCGGTCCAGGGCAGGGGGCTGTTGTCGGTGACAAACAGGTAATGGCAGTAGCCGTAGCCGCCGATGCCCTGATAGCCGTCGGTGTAAGCGGCGACGTTGACATTGTTCACGGAAACGGAGTTGGATTCCTCAACGGAGCGGAGCTTGGAGTAAACCAAAAGGCCGAACTGATCGGTAGCGCTCTTGTCAACCAGAGTGTTGCAGATGGGGCCGTCATCGGTCTGGGCGTTGTAGCTCTCCACCCACAGCTTGATCCATGCCAGAGCGTAGGCGCCATCGGGACCAAGGCCCAGATCAGCAGCTTCAGACTCCATAGCCTTGATGGTGGGCTGGAAGTAGGCCTGCTCCTCGGCGGGCAGGGCATTGTAGGCATCCTTCAGCCAGCCGGCGTAGGTGTCCTCAGTGAGCATATACAGGAAGTTCTTGCCGACGATTTCGGAGTCGATGTCCATGTACAGGCCATGCTCGCCCTCGGCCACGAAGTCCCAGCAGTTGTCATAGGTCTTGCTGCCGGTGTTGTTGTACATGAAGACCTTGTTCAGGGTCTGCAGAGCCAGGAAGCCCTTGTATTCCTCGGGGGTAGTGCCGTTGGCATCTGCCCAGTCCTTGGGGATGAAGGTGTCCAGAATGCCGGTCTGAACCATTTTGCTCTCGATCTGGTTGCCGTCCTGAATCAGGGTCATGGCGAAGGTGCCGGTGTCCTTCAGGGAGTCGGCGGTGAGCTGATCGAAGATCTTGTTATTCTTGGGCTGCTGCCACTCGAACTCCATGTTGTAGCTGGGGTCGATGGTCTGTAAGTAGGCGATGAACAGGGGCAGGGCGCTCTTGCCGCGGCTGGAGTTGCCCACGCCGTAGAACATCTTGCCGTTGGACTCCTCAATGGCCTTCTTGGCCAGCTCCTCCAGCGTCATGGTCTGGGCTTCCTTGATGATCTTCTGGGTTTCCGTCAGGTTCTCCTCGGGAATGGCTTCCGTGGCGGCGGGGGCGGTTTCCCCGGAGGCGGCGGGGGCGGCGGGGGCTTCCGCCGGGGCCTTCTGTCCGCAGGCGGCGAGACCGACAGCCATACACAGTACCAGAAGCAGTGCAACAATACGTTTCATTTCAGTTCCTCCTCAAAAGATTTATTCGGCGGCAGGCCTTGTTCCCTGCCTGTGCTTATAGTCTAATGGCAAAACACACAAAAATAAACGGGTCAAAACTGATATTTTTTGCACTATTCTGATTTCACTGTAAAATATGATGAAATCCATACGGCTATGTGCTATAATTTAGTCAATTCCTTCAAAGCACAGTGGAGAGAAAGCTCTATGAGAAAAAACGCTTTATTATTGGCCCTGCTCCTGCCGCTTCTGGCAGGCTGCGGCGCGAAGCAGCCGGAGCCGCTGGCCTGCACGCCGGGGCAGGAGCAGCGGCTGGTGGTCTACACCTCCCACAAGGAGGAGGTCTACACCCCCATCATCCGGGAGTTTGAGGAGCGCACCGGCATCTGGGTGGACGTGGTCAGCGGCGGCACCAACGAGCTGCTTCAGCGCCTTCAGCAGGAAGCGGACGCGCCGAAGGCAGACGTGATGTTCGGCGGCGGCGTGGAGAGTCTGGAATCCTATCAGGACTGCTTCAGCCCCTATATCTGCCGGGAAGCTGCCAGCATTTCCCAGCAGTTTCAGTCGGAGTCCGGCTGCTGGACGCCCTTTTCCGCCCTGCCCGTGGTGCTGGTATACAATACCAAGCTGGTGGCCCCGGAGGCCCTTACCTGCTGGAAGGACCTGGAATCACCGGCCTTTTGGGGGAAGATCGCCTTTGCCGACCCCCAGATTTCCGGCTCCTCCTATACGGCGCTGGTGACCCGGATTCAGGCGGGCGGCGAGGAAGCCTGCCTGACCGGCCTGTGCGCCGCGCTGGACGGGAAACAGCTGGACAGCTCCGGCGCGGTGCTGACCGCCGTGGCGGACGGCAGCTGCCTGGTGGGGATCACGCTGGAGGAAACCGCCCTTCAGCACATCGCCGCCGGGGAGGACATCGCGCTGGTCTACCCCTCCGACGGAACCTCCTGTGTTCCGGACGGAAGCGCCCTGATCAAGGGCGCGCCCCACAGCGAAAACGCCAAACGTTTTCTGGATTTCACCGTCAGCGCGGACGTGCAGGCACTGGTGGGGGAGCGGTTCTGCCGCCGGGCGGTTCGGGCGGACATCCCGGCGGACAGCAGTCTGCCGCCCCTGAGCGATCTTACGCTTGTTTCTTACGATGTGGAATGGGCCAGTAAAAACCGGGACCGGATTCTGTCGGACTGGGCCTTCCTACTGGGGGAGGTGCCGGCATGAACCATCCGCAGAGCCACTCCTTCCGCAGCCGGCTGCTGCTGTCCTTTCTGATTGCGTCTCTGGTGCCCATGATCATCTGCTCCGCCCTGCTTTCCCAGATTTCCCGGATTCAGATGAACAAACAGATGGAAGCCGATGCCCAGACCCAGACGGATCATATTCTGACCGCCTTGGATCGGGTCAGCGGCGTTCTGCCCGGCTCCACGCTGATGCTGGAAGAAAATCCGCTGCTTCCCCGGGCGTTTTCCAGCCGGGAGGATACCCGGGTGAATAACGCGCTGTTCCTTGCCACTGAGGGCAGCCGGGATCTGGCGGACTATTCTTTGTACGACCTGCAGGGCCGGCAGTGCTATTCCACCGGCAGCGTCACCCCGGGAAGCACCCTTCCAACACGGTGGGGCGTTCTCTATGCCGCCGCGACTTCCGGCGGCGAGCCGGTTTATGTCGCCACTACTGACCCGGACAGCAGCGAAGCGCCGTTGCTTCAGGGAGCGCAGATGCTGAAAAATGCCGGAGGCGAGCCGCTGGGTTATCTGGTGATGGATATTTACAGGCGGAATTTTCAGGAGCTGTTCGCGGGCAAATACGGCAGCTCCAACGGAATTCTACTGCTCAACCGATACTGGCATCCCGTTTACGCCAGCCAGAGCGGTCTGAGTGCGGAGCTGGCGCCAGCTCTGCGCGCCCAGCTGCTTCGCGGCGGCTATCCGGGGGCGGAAACAGAGGAATTTCGCTATCAGATTCAGGAGCATCAGCCCACCGGCCTGTATCTGGTCCTGCGTCAGCCTCAGGTATTCACCAAAAGCACCATGAAGCTGCTCCGTGTGGCAAGCCTGTTCTGCGTTCTGGTGGGCATCCTGATTTCCGCCGCCCTGTGCCTGCCTCTGAGCCGGCGCATCTCCCAGCCCATCGGACGGCTTCTGAAAGCCTTTTCCCGCTTGGAGCAGGACGATCTGGATGTCCACGTTTCCCGGGACGGGGAGGACGAGCTGGGCCAGCTGGCAGCAGGCTTCAACCACATGGTTCAGGCTTTGAAGGCCAACCGGCAGGAGCTGGTGGAAAACCAGCGGGAGCTGAATCAGGCCCAGGTGCGGATGCTTCAGGCCCAGCTGAATCCCCATTTCCTGTGCAATACGCTGGATACCATGAAGTGGATCAGCAAGATTAACCATGTCCCTCAGGTAGCCCTGATGTCCACGAATCTTGCGGATATCCTTCGGTTCTGTATTTCCGCCGAGGAATTTGTGCCTCTGGCCCGGGAGGTGGAGGTGCTGAACCGCTATGTGGAGATACAAAAAATCCGGCTGTCCGACCAGTTTACATTTCTGGTCAGCCTGCCGGAGGAACTGGCAACCTGCATGGTTCCCAAAATGATTTTGCAGCCCATTGTGGAAAACGCCATTCTCCACGGATTGGAGGGCGTTCCGGACAGTGTGATTCAGGTCTGTGCGGAGCAGGACGGCGAAGATTTACTGATTACCGTCACGGACAACGGGCACGGCCTGCCGCGGGAAATGATTGGTCGCCCTTACAAACGGGAGTCCGCGCCCACCGGGCATCATCTGGGGCTGTATAATGTGGATACCATCTTGAAAAAGCACTACGGGGCGCGCTATGGCCTGTATCTGGACAGCAATCCCGCCGGCAGCGGCGCGCGGATCCGGGCACGGCTGCCCCTGCGCCGAAAGGAGGAATCGGAATGCTAAAGGTATTGATCGTGGAAGATGAAGAACTGATCCGAAAGGGCATTGTGCTGACCGTGGACTGGGCGGCAATGGACTGTGTCGTAGTCGGAGAAGCCGCCAACGGCGCGGAGGGGCTGGAACAGGTAGAAAAATGTGACCCGGACCTCATCATCACCGACCTGAAAATGCCCCAGATGGACGGCATCGAAATGCTGGAAAAGCTGCGGCAGGCGGGGAAAAACACCTATGTCATCATTCTGACCGCTTACGACAGCTTTTCCTATGCGCAGACGGCCCTGCGGCTGGAAGCGGTGGACTACCTGCTCAAGCCCTTCCATGACGGCGATCTGGAAAGGGCTGTGCAGCGGGTTCAGGCAAAGCTTGCGCCGAAGCAGGGGGCGCTGCCGGAGCCGGAAGTGAAAAAAGGCGGCAATAACCGGTATGTCTCCGAGGCCATTGGGTACATAAAGCAGCACTATCAGGAGCCGGATATCAGCGTCAGTTCCGTGGCCCAGAGCCTGAACATCAGCGAAGGGCACCTGAGCCACACCTTCAAGAAGGAAACCGGCAGCACAATTCTGAGCTATCTGACCCGCTACCGTATCCACAAGGCGATGGAACTGCTGAAGGACTGCCGATGGAAGGTCTATGAGGTAGCGGAACAGGTAGGCTACCGGGACATTGGATATTTTTCCAACACCTTCAAGAAAATCACCGGGAAAACGCCGTCGGAGTATCAGGAAAGCTTGTTTTAATCAGCCCGGCGGCCTTTATGCGCTTACCTCTGCGTGGGACAGACCGTCGTGTCATGCTGCTAAATATTGGGCGCAAACAATTTTGTCCTATCCTCCAGCAGAATATAATCTAACTGACTTAGGACAATCGGCGTCTGCGCTTGAAGAATCGTTGCGTCTGCACCTGTCAAATCCAGTTTTATACGGCTTCCATCCTTCATAACGGCATA
>JALFAD010000071.1 GCA_022772525.1 Clostridiales bacterium | reverse complement strand
GAGGGGTATTGGGCATAACAGCCTGGCAAGCACGGATGCCCATCAGGTTTGCGGGGTTGTGCAGAGGTCCCAGAGGGATGCACTTCTCGATGGCCTTGATAACTTCGTCGTTGATGATACAGGAGTCGGAGAACTCCATGCCGCCGTGCAGCACGCGGTGGCCCACAGCATCGATCTCGTCAACGGACTTGATCACGCCGTCAACGGGGTCCACCAGAATGTCCAGAACCGCGGCAATGGCCTCGGAATGGGTGGGCATGGGGATATCCTTGACAACCTTCTTGCCGTTTGCGTTGTGGGTCAGGCGGCCGTCAATGTAGATACGTTCGCACAGGCCCTTGGCGGATACCACGCCGGTATCGGGATCCATCAGCTGATACTTGAGGGAAGAGGAACCGGCATTGATAATCAGAATGTTCATGGGAATCTGCCTCCTAAATATTTTTGTTTTCTTGTTTGGAACTTTATGATATGATAACCATAGCTGGTTATATTATATTGCATTTTTCCGGATTTCTCAACCCCTGAAACGGAAAAATTTCGCGAAGGAGGAAAAATTTCCATGAATGTGGGAATCGTCTGTGAATACAACCCCTTTCATCTGGGACATCAGAAGCAAATTGACTCCATTCGGGAGAAATTCGGTGCAAATACCGGTATTATCTGCGCTATGAGCGGCAATTATGTCCAGAGAGGACATCCCTCCGTGTTTGACAAAACCATCCGGGCAGAAGCCGCCATTCGGTGCGGTGCCGATCTGGTGGTGGAGCTGCCGGTAACCACGTCGCTGTCCTCCGCGGAAGGGTTCGCTGCCAGCGGTGTCGCGGTGCTTTCCCGGCTGTGCGACGGGCTGTGCTTCGGCGCGGAAACCGCCGATTTACAGCAGCTGCTGGGAACTGCCGAGGCGCTGCTCAGCGAGGATTTTCCGAAGCTTCTCCGCCGGGAACTGGAAAGGGGGTGCTCCTTCCCTGCCGCCCGGCAGGCGGCGCTGGAGAAAATGGGGCTTCCCGGGGCAATTCTGGAATCTCCCAACAATATTCTGGCGGTGGAATACTGCAAGGCCATCCTGCGGCAGTCCTCCCCCATGCGGCCCCTGCCCATTTCCCGGGAAGGCAGCTATCACGCAAAGGAAGCGGATTTTGAAAACCCCTCCGCCACCTCCCTGCGGATACGGCTGCAAAACGGGTTGGATATCTCCGGGTATCTCCCGGAAGCGGCGGGGCAGGTTTTCGCGGGCGCGCCCATCCACACACTGGAAGCCGGGCAGCGGGCTGTCTTAAGCAGACTGCGCACCATGGAGGACGCGGAATTTGAAGCCCTGCCCTTTGGGTCGGAAGGGCTGTGGCGCAAGCTCATGCGCGAAAGCCGAAAGCAGGCAACACTGGAAGATATCGCCGCTGCCGTCAAATCCAAACGCTACACCCGCAGCCGGATTGACCGGATGATTCTGTGCGCTTTTCTGGGAATCACCGTCCAAACGATGGAAGCGGAGATTCCCTACGTCCGGGTGCTGGCCTTCAACGACCGGGGGCGGGAAATTTTAAGCGGCGCGAAAAAGGACGGTTTCTTTCTGAACGCCGGTCAGCCGACCCCCCACCCGCTTTGGGAAATGGAGCAAAGATGGGAGGACTTGTACAGCCTGTTTCAGGCTGGCGTCCCCGGACAGCCCGGGGCGGCAAAAAACCGGCGGGTCATCTACCTTCGCTGAGGATTGTTCACAAATCCGTTATAGACTTTTTGCGGGTTTGCTGATAAAATGAACGCAGACTACGACTGGAGGTTCCCCGCATGAAAAACCTTCGCAGACAATTTGAGCTTTTCTGCTACAAAAACCGGAATAAGGGCATCCCAAATCTGATGCTCTACATCGTTCTCGGCACCGCCGTGGTATACGTCATGAGCCAGATTGCCGGAAATAACTTCCTCTACTACCTGCTGTGCTTCGATCGGACGGCGATTCTCCACGGACAGGTCTGGCGGCTCATCACCTATCCCCTGACCTACAGCGCCGGGAATCTGCTTTTGACCGCCGTCGTCCTGCTGTGCTATTATTCACTGGGCCGGGCCATGGAGAATATCTGGGGCACTCTGCGCTTTAACCTGTACTACCTGTCCGGGGTGCTCATGATGGACATTTACTGCATGATCTTCGGCGGTGCGGCGGATGTGTCCTATCTGAACATGAGCCTGTTCCTGGCCTACGCCACCCTGTTCCCCGACGCGACCTTCCTGCTGTTCTTCATCATCCCCATCAAGGGCTGGATCTTCGCGCTGATTGATCTGGTGATGGTGCTCATCGGCCTTGTGTCCTACCCCTTCCCCTACAATCTGTTCTCCGTCATTTCCCTTGCCAACTACTTCCTGTTCTTCGGCAAGGATGTGCTGAACGTGATACCCATGTCCTGGCGGGCCAATGCCGCCCGGCTGTTCCACAAGAAGCCACCGGTACAGAAAAAGGCTAAGGTCATCCGCTTTGATGCCGGTTCCTATGAGGCAAGTCAGGCTTCCGTAAAAGCCCCCTACACCCACAAGTGCACGGTCTGCGGGCGGACGGATGTGAGTAACCCCGAGCTGGAATTCCGCTACTGCTCCCGGTGCAAGGGCTACTACTGCTACTGTCAGGATCACATCAACAACCATACGCATATTCAGTGATGGAGGGCCTGTTGCAAAATAGAAAACAACCGATAGAATTCGTAGGGGCGGCCATTGGCCGCTCCTACATCCATATGATGTAGAAAGAAGGATCATTCAAGGGCCTGCTGCACCATTTTGCAGCAGGCCTATTTGTTCTCTTTCCCCGGGCAGCGCATAGGATGTTCCATACATCTGTACTTTGAGGTGGTACTATGGAACTGACGGCAAACCACATTACGCTTCGGGGATCTCTTTTCTCCATGCCCCAATTCTCCCACGAAAACCACGGACGGCGGTTTTTCCGATTTACGCTGGAGGTGCCCCGGCTGTCCGGGGCGGTGGATGTGCTCCCGGTCATTGCCCGGGAGGATGTGCTGAACGCCATGGATCTGTCCGGCGGAGAAATGCTCACCGTCAGCGGGCAGGTGCGCTCCCACAATGTCCGGGAGGACGGCAGACGGCGGCTGCTCATCTTTGTATTCGCGAACCTGATCGTCTGTGAGGACGGCGAACCGCTGAACGATGTGGTGCTGGAAGGGCCCATGTGCCGGGAGCCTACTTACCGGAAAACCCCGCTGGGGCGGGAAATCTGTGATGTGATGCTGGCGGTGCCCCGCGCCTTCCGGCGGGCGGACTATCTGCCCTGCATTCTATGGG
Source organism: Clostridiales bacterium (assembly GCA_022772525.1). Classification (GTDB taxonomy): domain Bacteria; phylum Bacillota; class Clostridia; order Oscillospirales; family Oscillospiraceae; genus Faecousia. The sequence goes on along the minus strand of JALFAD010000071.1, from coordinate 50,111 downwards.
GCAGAACTGCTCTGGAGTGTTCTCAGTTCCATACCCGGGATATTCTGAGGATCACCGGGCGGCTGCAAAGCCGGGCCTATACCAAGGTCACGGAGTCCGGCAGCGAGGAACGCACCGCCTATGAGATTTCCGCACTTTCCGCCGAACGGCTGGAACCGGAAACGTAAAAAAGCGGTTGTTTTTCCCGTCCATTCGTGGTATAAAGAGAAAAAACAAAAAGGAAAGATGGCTATGGAAGAGAAAGTAAACGCCATTATCGAGATACTGAAGCAGCGCTATCCCAACGCCCTGTGCGCGCTGCACTATGACAAGGACTATGAGCTGATGATTGCCGTGCGGCTGTCCGCCCAGTGCACCGATGCCCGGGTGAATCTGGTGACCCCCGCCCTGTTCGCGGCTTATCCCACGCTGGAGGCCATGGCAAACGCGGATATCGCCCATGTGGAGGAGCTGGTACACTCCTGCGGCTTCTACAAGCACAAGGCCCGGGACATCGTGCTGGGCTGTCAGATGCTGCTGAACGACTACGGCGGGAAGGTGCCCGGTACCATGGAGGAGCTGCTGAAAATTCCCGGCGTGGGACGGAAAACCGCCAATCTGCTGCTGGGGGACCTGTACAGCGTTCCGGGAAGCGTGGTCTGTGACACCCATTGCATCCGCATCTGCGGGCGGCTGGGGCTTTCCCACGGAAAGGAGCCGGAGAAGGTAGAGGCCCAGCTCCGGGCCGTCCTGCCGCCGGAGGAAAGCAGCGACTTCTGCCACCGGATTGTCCTCTTTGGCCGGGACTGCTGCACCGCCCGGAACCCGGACTGCGGGAACTGCCCGCTGTCTCTTTACTGCCGGGAGTACAACCCGGAGGCGTAACAAGCATAACCCCTCCCCTGTCCGCATAGGCTGTGGACAAGGGAGGGATTTTCTTTGCACAGAAAGCTTCCGATTTTTTATTCCGCTCTGCTGCTGACCGGCGTGAACCTGCTGCTGCGGCTGGCGGGAACTTCCTTTCAGGTCTATCTCTCCGGACGCATCGGCCCCGCCGGCATTGGGCTGCTTCAGCTGGTCCTGTCCGTAGGTTCCTTTGCCATGGTGGCGGGCATCGCCGGTGTGCGGACTGCCACCATGTATCTGACCGCCGAAGAGCTGGGGAAAAACCGCCCGGAGAACGTGACACGAATTTTGTCGGCCTGCTTTCTGTACAGCATTCTTTGCAGCGGCGGGGCAGCCCTGTTTCTTTATCATATGGCCCCCCAGCTGGCGGAACACTGGATTGGAAACCCGGAAACCGTCCCGGCCCTGCGGCTGCTGGCGGCGTTCCTGCCCGCTTCCTGCCTGTGTTCCGTCATGACCGGGTACTTCACTGCGGAAAACCGCATTGGAACGCTGGCGGCTGTGGAGGTTGGCGAGCAGCTGTGCTCCATAACGCTGACCATGCTGGCCCTGAAGCTTTGGGCCGGGCAGGATTCCGGGCGCGCCTGCCAATGCGTTATCCTCGGCAGCAGTCTCAGTGGCTGCCTGACGCTGAGCACGCTGGTGCTGCTGAGAAACCGGGAGCATCCAAAAACCGGCGAACCCTTCCCCATCAGCAGGAGACTCCTTCAAGCCGCCGTTCCGCTGGCGCTGGCGGATGTGCTGAAATCCGGCATCAACACCGCGGAAAATCTGATGGTTCCCAGACGGCTTGCAAAAAATCCGGCGATTGCCGACCCGCTGGCAAGCTTCGGCACCGTCAGCGGCATGGTGTTTCCCATTCTCATGTTCCCCGCCTGCATTCTGTTCGGGCTTGCGGAGCTGCTGATTCCGGAGCTTGCCCGGTGTGCCGCCGCGGGAAGCAAAACCCGGATTTCCTATCTGACCCGTCGGGGCCTGAAAATTGCCATGCTCTATGGGATGGCCTTTTCCGGCCTCATGTATCTGCTCTCCGATTCCCTGTGTCTGCGGTTTTACGGAAGTCAGGAGGCAGGACGCTATCTGCGGCTGTACGCGCCCCTGATTCCCATGCTGTACTGCGACGCCATTACCGACGCCATGACCAAAGGCCTGGGGCAGCAGAGGGCCTGCGTCCGCTACAACATTCTGACCTCCGCCATGGATGTGACATTCCTCTACATCTTACTGCCAAAATACGGAATGGAAGGGTATTTTGCCAGCTTTCTGATTACACATCTGGTGAATTTCATTTTGAGTCTGCGAAGGCTTCTGAAAATCACCGGGGAACATCTGCCCGCCCATATTCCCACGCTGGCCCTTGCCGCCACGCTGGCGGCTATATGGGGCGCGCGGCGGCTGGGCACGGTTTCCGCCCAATGCGTTGTATTTCTCGTGCTGCTTTTCTGCCTGTTTACGCTGTTTCAGGTCTGCCGGAAGGAGGACTTTGTCTGGTTTTTCCGTCTTGTTCGGACAAGGCGTGTCAGCCCGGAAGCTGCAAAGGGATCAGGCGCGGCTACCTGATCCCTTTCTCCTGTTCCATATTGATTTCGACACTCAGCAGGGTGCAGCGGATCGTCACGCGGGTCTTGCCGCCCACGGTGCAGGTAAACAGGGTCAGATCCCAGTCTCCCTCCTCCATCTGCCGGGTGTCCTCCGGTTTTAACGTTTCCAGCGCCGCCACTTCATAGGAAAAGCTGTTTCCCGCCACGTCCCGGAAGGTCACCGGGTCGCCGATATGCAGTTTGTTCAGCCTGCCGAAGTGGGAGTCGTAGTTGTGGGCCATCAAAATGAGATCTCCGGTATAGGCGGAGCCGGCATAGCGGCAGGGTGCGATCTGCAAAAGTTCGGAATCCCAGCCGTTCAACACCGGCAGGGTTCTGTCGATGGTGGGCAACTCCACCGTGCCCACATACTCCCTGCCGTTTATTTCCGTCACCGGCATTTCCGGCACCGGCAGCGATTCTACCTTGGGTACGGATTGGATGAGGATTTCCTCTCTAGGCCCAGTCGGCGTATCCTCCGTGTCCAGCAAAAGCGCCAGATCCTGCGCCGCCGTTTCGCCTGCCTGCGTGCTCTGCCACAGGTTAAAGCCAGCAAGCCCGGCTGACCCGGCGATCAGCAGCAGCCCCAGCGCGATCAGAACGGTACCCTTAGTCCTCATAGTCGTCCTCTCTGCGGCAAACCAGCCCGAGAACCACCAGCAGCAGCCCAGCGCAAAGCAGCACCGGTACAGGCCACCAGAGCTGTCCCGTCTGGGGCAGCCTTGTTTTGCTGTGTTCACCGGGACGATTACAGGTATTGGTGACGGTAATGACGCCGTTTTCGGATTCCACCACCGGCTCCTGATAGCCGGTCACCCGATCTTCCTCCACGGTCCAGGTATGATTCATATCCCGGTCTTTCCATGTGTATTCCCACTTTCCATGATTGGGAAGCGTCACGCTCTGGAACAGTTCTCCATCGCACATAAGCCTTATGGTGATGGACTTCGGGCGGCGCTCCGGGTGGCAGGAGTCCTTCCAGACCTTGACCACACGAATATCTCCCACCGCCGGATCACGGCTCACCTTTGTATACACTGCGGGCGTGTACGACCAGCCGTTCTCTGTTTTTCGGGGAAGCGTCACCAGCGCCGCCCCTGTGGAATAGACGTAGTCAGCGGTCTTTTTCCGCGTACTTTTGATAAGGTAGAGTCCGGGTTTCAAATTATTGAATACCGCCTTGCCGGACGCATCCGTCACCGCAGTCACGGCATCCGCTTCACGCAGTGGGGCGTCCGACTCCATTCGCTCTGCGGCGCTCTGCCAGACTTCCGCGCTGTCAGAAGCCAGAGCCTCCTCCAGAAACGTTTGATAAGACGACAGCGGTTTCAGCGTTCCGCCCGCTGTCATTTCCGCTACCTGGTACACCGTAAAGGCAACGCCCGCCAAAGGCTTCCGGTCATAGGTATGCTCTATCGTCATACCGACGTTTCGGTTGATGTCCGGTTCCCCAGCCGCCTGTACGGGCAGCGCAAGGGCGCCGAAGCACGCAAGCAGGCACAGCACTGCGGCGGCACACCGATGAATTCGCGTCATAGATATCACCACTTCATTTCTTCCGTCGTTTGGGAATCAGCAGGACAATCAACAGTACCAGCAGGATCGGCACCGCCACCACCGCCGCCACCAGATAGGGTTCGATCTGAATCGCGTCGGAGGTCACCCGGACGGTTTTGGCTTCCCGTTCGTTCTCCACCCGGTGACCGCGCACCAGCAGGCGGTGGGTGTTGATGCCGTAGGGCGTACAGGTGACCAGCGTGCACAGATCCTTCCCCGGCTCGATCTTCAGGGCGTCCGTCTCGTGGGGCTCCACAATGAGAATCTGATCCACCTCATAGGTCAGCACCTCATCCAGCACCCGGAGCAGAAAGCGGTCGCCCACCGTCAGCTTGTCGAGATCGGTGAACAGCCGGGCGCTGGGCAGGCCCCGATGGCCGGACAGGACGCAGTGGGTGCCCTCGCCGCCTACCGGCAGACTGGTCCACTCCAGATGGCCCACGGCGATTTGGAGCACCGCTTCATCGGTGCCGTGATAAATGGGCAGGGCCACCTGAATGGAGGGAATTTCGATATAGCCCATAATGCCCAGACCGGACACATCCAGCAGGCGGTCATACTCCGCTTTTTGTTCATCGCTGAGCAGGAAGGTGTTCTCCCGCCCCAGAAGGGAGCGGTTGTAGGCTCTTGCGTCCTCCCAGAGCTGGTCATACCGGTTGGTGTCCAGCTGCGCCACCTGCTCAGAATAGGCGGCGATGGCCCGGGTCTGGTGCATGGAGTTCCACCAGTTGGAGAAGGTGGGGTACAGCATCAGGGACAGCCCTATGAACAGAATCAGGAGGAGGATGATGGTAGTTCCGTGTTTTCGCATAGGGTTCTCCTTGCTGCTGTAATACTGGGGCAGCTTCCTGCCCCGCCGGACGAAAATAGGATACCACACCCCCTGCGTCAAAAACCAGAGATTTTTGGCAACTGGGGCGGGGCGCTCCGGGAAGGACTGGCCTTCCCGGAGACAGGGTGCGTCTTACTCCGCAGAGTTCATGCGCTTCTTGGTCACCAGCAGGACGATGGCACCGACAGCCAGAATGCCGCCGAGAACGTAGAACAGGGTCGTGCCCATGCCGCCGGTTTCAGGAAGCGTGGAGCCGGACTGGTTGACTACATCAGCAGACAGTGAGCCCTCGTTAACGTTTGGCGTAAAGGTCAACTGCCCCGTAGTTGCATTGCCACTAAGAGAAGTCAATGCAGGATTCTCAGATTGAATGTCGTGTTCTGCAGTTACTGTAAATTCAATAGGTTCGATAGTGTTGTAACCTGCAGGAGTGGTGGTTTCGACCAACTTGTAGTCGCCGTCATCCAGACCACTCCAAGTAAAGGTGGTCATATTCTCGCCCTTGAGCTCGGAACCAACAGCTACATATTCATCAGAAGCATTCTTCTTATACAGGGTGAAGCCTGCGCCATTCAACGGTATATACTCTTCAGAACCTTCAACTTCGGGGTCATAGTCTGGATTCTTGGTTACCTTATTTACGAGAACTTTATAAGTAAATACGATGACCACATCCTTCGGGGTCATGCCTGTCCCCTCACCATTTGGGTTATTGGAGAATTCCAGAGTGACTTCATTGGGGTTGCCAGCAGAGCCGATAACAGCATTGTCGTTCAGAGTGGCAGTATATTCCACGGTGATAACAGAGCTATTCCCCGCGTCCAGACCTCTCACGTTATCACAGGACACGGTCAGCGTGGTAGTGCCATCGGTATTGACGGTAGAGGTAACGCTGAAACCATCGGTTTTCGTTCCACCGATATAAACCTTGGCATCATTGTTATAGGTCAGACCCTTGGAGAGCGTATCGTGGAAAACGACCTTGTAGGTGTTATAAGAGGTAACGTTGTTTGCCAGAGTGGCCTTGAGCTGGAAGGGGATGGAATCGCCAATATCGTGGTCAGCAGAATCCTGCCAGTCTGTCATGCCATCATCAGTGGAATTGTTGACGTCCTTTACCTTCTTTTCCACAGTGGGAACACTGGACTTGGGTGTGGCAGTAGCGTTACCCACAACCTTAATAATGTATTCAGTGTAAGAATCATTCTTATCAGTCAGTGTATTATCCTTATCTTTGACCAGATAGTAGCCCGCACTCAGGTTGGAAATAACATACTTGCCGCTAGTGACAGTGCTGGCAGAGCCTGCGGCGGTAGTCAAATAAGGAGCAACTTCTTTAGCAAATGATTTCGCATCTGCTTCCGTTTTCAGCGTCTCAGCTTTTTCCACAGCATCGCCCAGCGCCGTTTTGCCATCTTCAGAAATACCGGAACCCCAGACAATGTCGGACAGAGTCGTGCCGCTTAGTGTGCCTGTGAAAATCTGATACGCCTCGTAAGTGTGGCCTTCAGCAGAGTTATGAATCGTGATGGAATAGGTGGTTTCATCTGCCGCAACGGTAATCGTCAGGGCAAAGACGAGGGTGAGCGCCAGCAGGAGGCTGGCAAGTTTTTTCATGTGTTTCATTATCATTTTCCTTTCTGTATTTCCGGGATTGTTTACACAAACGCAAAAGGATCAGGCAGCCTCCCTTCTCCGCTTCTTCCGGGCAAGCAGCCACAGAGCTGCTCCCGCCGTCAGCGCGAAACCGCCAAGGGTGTATCCCACGGTTCCTCCGCCGCCGGTCTCCGGAAGCACATACTCCGGATTGTCCGTCGCTGTGTTGGTCACGGTAATGGTGCCGCTTTTGATACCGCTGTTGTTGTCATAGGACACATCATAGTTCGTTACGGGCGTCTCGACAACGTAGTAGTAATAGTTGACCGTATTTCCGTTTTCATCCGTGCCGGTCAGGGGAAGATTTGTAAAGGTGTGGCTCCAGCCGATGTCACCCGTGTTGAGGGTAACAGTACGATAGGGACTATCCTCGGGCGTGGTAGGGGTGTCGTTGTCGCCTGTATCGTCGGGGTCAGATATTGTCGGCTGTTCAAGAACTGTAATGTAAATTCCGTAGATATCGCTAGAACCTTTTTCACACGAAATAGTTACTTCGCCAATTACTTGCCCTTCGTAAGTATATGTTGCGTGTCCATTCGCAGAAGAATCCGCCAAAATCCACCCATCCATCGCATTTCCGTTCACACCGGTGACTGTCACCGTGGGTGTCCAATTCCAGCTCTCTTCAATCGCATAATTCAGTTCCAGTTTAATCCGAATTTTTGAACCAGCGGCAACCTCTGTTACATTGAGTTTTGAACTTGCATCACTTCCATTTCCGGAAGCGGTGATGCTCACCTGAGTCCCGCCAGTGGTTCCACCGGATCCGCCCCCTGAGCCTCCGGACGAACTGCCCTGTGTGGTCTTCCGGTAGAGCTGGATGGTGACGGGAGGCTTGCCGCTTGTGTTAGCATCGCTTCCATCGTGATTCTTCCAGACCTTATTCACCGTGATTTCCGTAGTGTTCTTGACGTTCTCTACATAGACGGATTTGGATTCCGCAGAAAGGTCTACCGCACCGTCGGGAAGACTACTCGGGAGCGTATGTTCCGCATCCGCAGCATCACGGAAATAGAAATAATAGGTCTTGACAGGATCCGGCAGCCTATAGCCCTCCGGCGGAGCCGTTTCCACAACTTTGTAGAGCGTATTGGGGTCATAGGTGAAGGTAACATTTCCGTTGGCGTCCTTTTCCTGCCGGGTGATTTTGAAGGAACCAGAAGCGTCTGTGGTGTAGGTGCGTACAGACGTTTCCGCCCAGTTCTCCACAGTCGTGTCATACCGATACACCGTAAATGTCGCACCGGCAAGGCTTACATTATAGTTGCCCGCCTCCACCTTGTAGAAGGAATAGCTCTTATCGGTGGTAACACCGGCGGCCACATCAGAATGCTTCCACACCATTTCATCGCCAGACGTGGTATTGGTGTCGCTCTGCCCTGCCAGTTCTGCTTTATTCGTGAGTTGCAGCTGAAAAGAGGTCTCTTTCCCGTCGATCTCGTCCGGCACATTGGAGCTAATGCGGTAGGAATACCGGAACAGCAAGGGGGTTTCATCCGGGATTCCGTTACCTGTAATGGTATTGATGGCTTTATTCTTTTCCCAGCTGTTTTCGCTGGTTTTGGCCTCGTAGGTCCAACTCCAGTTGTTGATGGTCTCTCCCGCAACCCAATCCTTCTTTTCCTCACTCCACTCAGCCCGGTTTAGCTTAACCGTGCTCTGTATCAGGGAGGCATCGATGGAGTACGCAATCGAACCATCAAAGGGGTAACTCAGCCAAACCTGATTGGTATAGGTCATGGTATCCACCAGCGTCAGGGTGTCGGAGCCATCCAGCAAGTCCTTTCCTTCCGGATTGAGGACGACGGTGTAATTCAAAATTCGGCTTTCATTTTCCCAGCTGCCGGATTTGTCCACCACCTTGGTGACGACTTCCGCCTTGTGGTACGTCCACTCCTGCGTCTGGCTGGAGGATCCGATCTCGACATCATCCAGCTTCATCGTCACATCGTTCTTCAAGGTCTTGGGTTTGGTCTGGTTTGCCGCGTCTGTGACCTGACAGTTCACCGTAAGTGTAAATTCCGCGCCGGTTTGGATGGCATTTCCCTCAGTCTGGGGAGCAATGTCCAGCGTAATGACCCTACCCTGATAGGTGCCGGAGACGTTATACTGGTTGGTACTGTCCGTGCCGGAAATGGTACCGTCTTCACTCGTGGTCAGCTCCATGTTCAGGTTGCCCCAGCCGGTGAGCTGAAGGCTTTCCAGCGTCACGCCCCCCGGAAGGGTGTCCTCCAGCGTCAGCTTCTTGTTGCCCGCGCCAACGATGGCTGTGACCTTCCATGTCAGAGCGCCCTCGTTGCTTACCTGCGTTGTGGCGGTATTCCCATTCCCGTCGGTCTTTGTTACGCCAGCCTTATGATAGGTATACTCCGCGCCGTTTTCCTTTCCGCCGACCTTGACATCGTTATAGAATTTATTCTGACCAGTCCCCGCATTGGCCAGATTCGCCGTGGTGGAATAGGTGAAGGTCAGCTTTGTGGCGCCCTCCGGGGGAACCAGTCCATCCGGGTAGCTTATAGTAAATTTGGTGTAGGTCAGGGCATTCAAATCAGGCTGTCCCTCTTCTGCCGTAGAGTTATAATCCTGAATCTGCTTACAGGTATAGGTATTACCATCAGATGCAAGGAAGGTCACGTTCTCAGGAAGCGGGGTATAAGTTTTGCCTACAGGCGTGTCATTGGTATCTGTCCAAGTCATATTGGCCGCCCAAGCCCGGATCTGACCGCTGGTCATCCACTGGTTGGTATTGGTATTGTTATACTGATTTCTGGTGACATCATCCTCAATGATTGTGCCTGCAGCAAGGCCGCCCTTGGGTACGTTCAGTGTGACTGTCCAGGGAATCGTCAGGGTCTTGCCGTCTTCCGAAACTGTGCCCGTCCCTGCTTTCTTTTCCACATTGCCGCCGCCGGGGACAGTGACCTCCGCCGTCACAGGCGTGCCATTCAGAGACAGGTTTGCTTCGTTGCTGACCGTTCTGTTGTCCCACTCCTGTAGTGCAACCGTCTGATAGGTCACGACATACTTGTTGGTGTTGACGCCGGTAGCTTCAATCGCGTTAAAGGTAATTTGGGTTACTTTTCCGTTGTCGCCTTGGACGATGGTGTACTCGGCGGTGGTAGCTGCTTGCCCATTGTCATATTTCACCGTAATCTGGCCGGCGGTCAGCTGACCGAGCATGGAGTCTGTAAACACCGCGCCGGCAATGTTCTTTCCATTGTCATTGACGGTAACCGTCCAGTTGATCTCACCTTTGGAACTGTCGTAACTTCCCTCCTTGGCAAGACCGGGCTTCTCCACTTTAACCGTCGGATTCTTTGTAATCGGTTTACCCTTTCCCTCTTCGGGAGAAAGGGTCGCTGTGTTAGTTACGGAGGTCACATGGTTTCCGCTCTCATCCTGCGGGATCTCCGTGGAATAAGTAATGGTGTAGCTTTGGGTGTTTTTACCATCCGCTCCCGCCGTAAAGGTGATGCCGGTAATTTTGCCATTTTCATCTTTGGTAAATTCGCAGCCATTTGACGGATCAATGGTGAACGCATTCGACGACAACGCCGCGAACATATCATCCGTCAGCGTTGCTCCTGCGATATCCAGATTGCCGGAATTTACGGTGATTTCCCAGTCCAGCTTGTTTGTCGTGGCATTGTGAGAGCCGCTCTTGTCAAATTGGACGCCGTTGACGGTTACTTTTGCGTCGGCTTCCTTTTCATCGCCCTGCTTGCCCGGATCCGGGTCAAGGGTCGCCTTATTTTCCACCGTGGTACCGTTCCAGCTTTCTTCCACCGGGGTGTAATAGGTGATGGTGTACTGGTTTTTGTTGACGCCGTTCTCCACTGCGCTGAAAGTGATATCGGTGATCTTATTGTTCTCTCCCCGGTTAATATTGGCGCCGTCAGAAGGAGAAACCTTGATGTCCTGTGCGTTCTGCACCAGTCCCAGCATATCATCCGTCAGCTTGGCGCCCACAAGATTCTGTGCATTTTTGTTAACCGTGACCGTCCACTTGATATAGCCGGGTTTGTCCGAGGCGATGGCACCGGTTTTATCAATCGTGTAGCTGAAGTCCTTATTCACAGTTACCGTGGAAGTTGCCGAATCGGTAACGGTCTGACCCTTTGTTTCATCCCTGGCACTGACAGTGACACTGTTATTCGGTTCCACCTTCTCAACCGTCTGGTCGGTGATGGGATAGGTGTAGGTAATCTTGTAGAACTCCTGATCTGTATGATTACCCATCTTCGTACTGCTTAATCCGTCCAGGGACATTGTCAGGGTGTTTCCCTCTGCGCTATATTTGAGATTATTAACAGGTGTACCCTGTGTTTCGTCAACCCAGTAGTACTGATTGTACCAGTGCCTGACATATTTTTCCATGGTCACCACAGGCTGACCCAGCGTCAGGCCGTTCGGAATCGTCATGGCATCCTTAAAGCTGATGGGATTCGGAGTGCCCTTGGTGGTGCGGACGTAGACGGTGTAAACCAGCTTGTCTCCATCCTGCACCCATGTGCCGGATTTGCTGACATCGATGTTGTAGCTTTCGGTGGAATCCTTGGGATAGTCTATTTCATTTCCGTGAACCAGTATTGTCGAATCATCCGTACCTCTAACTACGATATTGCCATTGTCATCCATATTCTCTTTGGTAAACGTACCGGCAAACTGGACATAGCCTTTCACTTCATTGGATGCTCCGTCAATATAGTCCTGATTAAACTTGACCTGCACCGTATAGGTATCGTCCGCATTCTTGACAAACCGGTAACTGCCGGAGACCTTGTCCCCATCCATCAGCGTCAGGTCCTTGCCTACATAGTTACCGGGAACCGCAACTCCCTGAGGGTATGTATAGGTATAGGTTTGACCTGCTGCAGGCTTTTGCGTAAATTGGAACTCAATCCGAACCTGCGTTTGGAAGGTATCCGTTGCCGGGTTATATGTGGTATTATTGCCAGAGAGCTTCACGCCTTCAAGGAGATTGTCCGCATAGGTGACCGGCACAGACTCACCATCCTGCTCCTCGAGGAGCATCACGGCAACGTACCCCTCCATCTGCGCCATTTCGTTCGTGGGATAGCATTCCTCACTATGCGTATGCTCCTCCTGACCGCAGGTGAGGGCATCCTCGGTAACCGTTTCAAAGCAGGCGTTGGTATGGGTATGGCTCAGGATTTCCGGCTGACCGCAAATCCAATTTCCGGCCGCGTCAAAGCAGTCTGACGTGTGCTGATGCGGCTTGATTTCCTCCTTCGTGCAGATCAGCTCCGGCTGGCCCTGTTCATAAATCGGGCCTGCCTCCTTGCCGCAGGTCAGCTGGTTTTCCCACGCATAGCATTCATCCGTATGATGATGTGGCTGCGCTTCCTTCAGGCCGCAGGTCAGCGCTTTCTCCGTTTGGTAGCACTCCGCGCCGTGATGGTGTCCGGTGCTCTCCTCCTCCGTGCAGATCAGCGCGCCGCTTTCATCATAGCAGCCCTCGCCATGGGTATGCCCATCGCTCTCAGGAACGGTGCAGATCAGCACCTGCTTCTGACCGTAACAGGCCTCCGTGTGGGTATGGCCCTCGGTTTCCGCCTTTCCACAGGTCAGCGCTCCCCGCTGCAGGGTAAGGCAGCTGTCCGTATGGGTATGCTCGCCCACTACCCGGGTGGGAATCTGGTAGCACTCGGTGGTGTGGGTATGCGCCTTTCTCTCGGGAAGGGTGCACACCAGCCTGCCATCTTCATAACAGGCGGAATTGTGCTCGTGAATGACAAAATCCGCGTAACCACAACTTCCATCCGCGCACTGGGCGGTGTGGGTATGTACGCCAATTGTCTGTGTCGTGCAGGCAGGGCGCTTCGCCGTCTGCCGGGTATAGCAGCTGTCGGTATGCTGGTGCTCCTGCAGGCCGCACACCGTCTCCTGCTCCATGGTGATGGCAGGCAGAATCAGGGCATAGGTCGTGCAGAATACCACCACACAGCCCAGAATGCTCACCAGCCGTTTCCAGACCCGATTCCGCCGACGCCGGTTATGAAATTGTTCCGCGCTCCGAATCAGATCAATATCCATGATTTCCTCCCCGCAATCAATTTACCTTGCCAAAATCAGACAGGGGCCAGATGCAGAATACTATTTTTCCCACGACCTGTTCCTCCGCCACACAGCCCACCGTGCTGCTGCGGCTGTCCACTGAGGTCGTCCGGTGATCTCCCATCAAAAAATAGCGGGATTCCGGAACCTGATAGGGAAATTCCAGATCGCACTGGCCCAACGCCTTTTCCGATACGTACGGCTCCTGCTGCTCCTCGCCGTTTATGTACACTGTGCCGTCCTGCGTGATATTGACAACGTCCGCCGGGCCAGCCAGCACCCGCTTGACCAGCAGCTTATTGCCCAGATAGAAGGCCACCAGATCACCCTTTTCAAAGTCGGAGTCCTTCACGGCAACCACAATTTGTCCCTCATGCAGAGTAGGCGTCATAGAGCTTCCGTATATCTGCAGAACCGGCATCCACAGCGTCGCCACCAGAATGGCGAAGGCCGCCACAACCACCAGTGTGCAGACCGTGCTCTTCAAAACGGCGGCATAGCGGTGCCGGTATGTTTCCCGCTTCAGCTCCGCGCGCAGCAGAGCGACATCCGGAACCTCTTTTACCGTTTTTTCCTTCATTGCCAATTCCCCTCACAACCCGCCGCGTTTGCCTGCGCTTCCATTTCCTCGCACCTGCGTCTTGTCTGCTCCAGAAGGCGTTCGGCCTGTTCCCGGCTTTCCTCCTCCATCCGTCGGCAGACCAGCTGGCTGCGTTCGCTGAGCAGGCGGATGTTTTCCGTGTACTGCTCACAAGCCGCCTGGGCCGCTTCAAACACCCCGTTGAGCCGCAGGGAAGCCTCCGCAATGGAGCCGGCATTATCAATTTCGATCACACGGTTGGCAAGCGCTGCCTCCGCAGTCTTCAGCCGTTCCTTGACCTGCCGCAGCTCCTCGCTTTGGGCGATCAGCATTTCCAGCAGATCCGCTCTTGTTAAACGTTTAAGTTCTTTTTCTGTCATGACCGAAGGCCTCCCTTGTTCACCCGACACATGAGGGGATTTCCCCCGCCGTCAAGCACCTTCCATTGCCAAAACCCTATGCCGCTACTGCGGAAATCGTACTGTTATTCGTATTATAGCACCGTTATTTTGCTTTTCAAGTGCCATAGCAATTTTCAGATATTTGCACAATTTCGCTATAACTAAATCTTTTAATTTAACTATATCTGCATTATTTTCACTCTTTTTTGTCAATTTTTTCAGAGATATATTACACGCCCGTTTTTTCGACTATTTTTTGTAAAATTTGTGTAATATTTCGTCGGGGTAATCCTGCGTATCCAGATCCTGATAAGGGTATGCCCGCGTCCAGCCCTCCGATGTTTTCACAATGCTGCTGCGGTGCTGGGACAGCAGGCGCACGATGTCGTAGACATCGATCCAGATTTCCGAATTGCATTCCTTCTGGCTCTCATCGAACACCAGCTCCATGCCGAAATGCAGGTGCACTGTTTCGATGTTGTTGACATTCTCCCGGTCGGAGTAGCCGGTTCGGCCCATGAAGCCGATTAAGTCTCCCGCCTGAACCATGTCCCCCTCTTTCAGGCCCGGGGCGAAGGGCCGATCCTTTTGCAGGTGGGCATAATAATAGTAGCGCTTGCTGTCGAAAGAACGAATCCCGATGCGCCAGCCGCCGTAGCGGTTCCAACCCATAGCCTCCACGACGCCGCCCTCCACCGCCACAATGGGGGTCCCCAGTCCGCCCATCAGGTCGTTGCCAAGGTGCTTCCTGCGGAATCCAAAGGAGCGGGCCACGCCGAAATCATCGCAGTGGCTGTAGCCGTACCCGGCTGCTATGGGCGAGAACGCTTTTAAGCCGTAGGCCGGCACCCACTGTCCGGCCTTTTCGATGGCGTAGCTGCCCACAAGACCGCCGAGAGCGGCGGAATAGGCATTGTGGTAATAGGTATAGTATTTGTACAGGTCTCCCAGCAGTTCCTCCGGAGACTTGTCCTTTTTCAAATCGGATACCGCTTTCTTTACCGCGGGCAGGCCGCACTTTCCCCCGGTACGGCAGGCCGCCAGCGCAAGCGTATCAATCCAGGAGATGTGTTTTTCCTGCTGAGCCGTCAAAATATCCTGATCCAACGCATACTTCATCGACTCATAGGATACATCAAAATCCACCCATCGGATCGTCTCTCCCCGCACCGGCAGCACCAGCGCCGGGATCAGCACCGCAAGCACAAAAAACCGCTTCATACCCTCACCTCAAAGGTTAGGGTATGGAGCGGGAATGTTTTTATTCTATGAATTGCATACCGGGTTAACGTAACAACGGGCAAAATTAAAATATACCGAGCGAATGCCTCCCCTTATAGGGGAGGTGGCCGAGCGTAAGCGAGGTCGGAGGGGTGCACCTCTCAGTCAGCTACGCTGACAGCTCCCCTCAAGGGGAGCCTTTGGCATCTCCGCCGTATTCCAATTTATCGCTTTGCTAACTGAACCGAATAAGCCTTTTCATTATTTCAGATCCCTTACCACATCCTTGGCCACCCGGTAGATGTCCTCCATGGTATTGAGGGATGTGATCCGATTTTTATAGTAGCTGCTGTGGGGCACCCCCCGCAGATACCAGGCAAAGTGCTTCCGGGCTTCCAGACAGGCGATGTGCTCTCCGTGATCCTGCTCGGACAGCCGAAACTGTTCTACCGCTACATCGATTCGGTCGGCAAGGCAGGGGCGGCCTGCATATTCCTCTCCGTTCAGAGCGGCCCGAACCTCCTCAAAAATCCAGGGGTCGCCGAACACGCTGCGTCCGATCATCAGGCCGTCCGCCCCAGTGCGCTTCAGGCAGCGAACCGCTGCGGCGCCGTCCGTGATATCGCCGTTGGCAATCACCGGGATAGACAGCTGCTCCTTGACCTTGTGAATCATATCCCAGTCGGCAGTGCCGGAATAGAGCATACTGCGGGTGCGCCCGTGGACGGCTACCATGGCTGCGCCGCTGTCCTCCATGCGTTTGGCAAAGTCCAGCACGTTGATGCTGCCCTTGTCCCAGCCAAGGCGGCATTTCACGGTGACAGGAACGTTTACCGCCTTCACAACGGCTTTTACGATTTCTCCCGCCAACTCCGGGGTACGCATCAGGCCGCAGCCGTCGCCGGAATTTGCCACCTTGGGCATGGGGCAGCCCATGTTGATGTCCAGAAAATCACAGCCCGAGATTTCCAGCGCCAGCACCGCGGCCCGGGCCATAATCTCCGGGTCGTTGCCAAAAATCTGCGCGCCGCAGACGCTGCCTTCGTTTTTCCGAAGGAGCTTGGCGCTTTTCTTGTCCTGATACACCAGCGCCCGGGAGGACACCATTTCCGTCACCGTCACGTCTGCCCCCAGCCGGGCGCAGACGGTGCGGAAGGCCCAGTCCGTGACTCCGGCCATGGGGGCAAGGAAAAGAGGATTTTGCAGTTCTATGTTGCCAAGTTTCATGGGTTTCTCTCTTTCTTCTTTCACAGTGGGTCAGATTATAGCACAGCTTACCCGGATGCGCAAGTCACAGCAGCACCGTCAGCAGCCAGATCAGCCCCGTAATCAAGGCGCCGCCGGATGCCCACACCGCGCCGTAGAGGTAAAAGTGCCGCTTCTTTCCCGGCCTGTCCTCACTTCCCCGGATGGCGCTGCGGGCCTCCTTCAAGAGGGCCTCGTCGGTAATTCCCTCGCCCACGTCGTCCTTCAAAATAAAAATCGCCTGTTCAAACAGCTTTGGGTCCGGCGCGTGAACCACAATCACCTGACGGGAAATGCCTTTTACCATGTTTTACCGCCTCCTTATGGAGGAAGTATGTCCAAAAACTGCCAGACTATTCCTGCTCCCTTGGGCGCTTATACCGCCCGTGGGGCTCCCACTCCGGCAGGGGGAAGCGCTGCATTGCGCCAAAAATCCGCTCTTTCAAATCGGGATAGGTCTGGCTGAGCTGGTAGATCAGCCGCTTGACCTCCTCCCGCTTGGTCTGCTTATCTACGGGACAGCGGTTTTGAATCACCGGCAGCCCCTGCCGCTGGGCAAAGTTATCCACGGTCTTTTCGTGAATATACAGCATGGGGCGAATTTGAATAATTCCTGTTCTGTCCAAATTGGTTACCGGCTGGAAACAGCTGATCCGGCCCTCAAACAACAGGGACATCACGAACGTCTCCACCGCGTCGTCATAGTGGTGCCCCAGAGCCAGCTTGTTGAAACCCCGCTCCACAATTGCCTGATTCAGAGCGCCCCGGCGCATTTTTGCGCACAGAGAGCAGGGATTCTTCTCCTGACGGTGGTCAAAAATAATGGGGGCAATCTCTGTTTTTACGATGGAATAGGGAACGCCAATCTCCTGACACAGCTTTCCGACACCGGAATAGTCCATTCCCAGCCCCATATCGATGGTAAGCGCCTCCAATTCAAAGGGCTTGTTGAAATACGCCCGCAGGCCCGCCAGCAGAGTCAGCAGCACCAGAGAGTCCTTTCCACCGGAAACGCCAACGGCAATCCGATCCCCCTCGTGAATCATATCATAGTCGTCCACGCACCGGCGGACAAGGCCCATAAGCTTCTGCATTGGTAAAATTACCTCCAAAATAGAGAAAAATAGAACGTGAGAAAACAGGAGTATCTGCAAGCATTTAAGAGTTTTTTAGAGATTACTTCGGTTTTTACAAAAACCTTTAAAATATCAGTTGACATTTGATTTTTTCTATGGTATAAAGTTCAGGCGTCCCGTGGGTATTGTACCCCAGCGGGCTGAAAATGTCAAAATATTTTATCCAATTGGAGGAAATCATAATGTCCACTACTCTGCTGAAGAAGGAGACCCTGGAGCGCAAGTGGTATGTGATCGACGCTGCCGGTAAGCCTCTGGGCCGCACCGCTGTCGCCGCCGCAAACCTGCTGCGGGGCAAGCATAAGTCTGACTTCACCCCCAACGTTGACTGCGGTGACAATGTCATCATCGTCAACACCGACAAGGCTGTTCTGACCGGCAAGAAGCCCGAGCAGAAGAAGTACTACCGTGTGTCCGGCTGGATCGGCGGTCTGAAGGAGACCAAGGCCCGCGACATGATGGAACAGCGCAGCGACTACGCTATGGAGCTGGCTGTCAAGGGTATGCTGCCCAAGAACACGCTGGGCAAGAACGCTCTGACCCGCCTGCACCTGTACAAGGGCGCTGAGCATCCCCACGCCGCCCAGAAGCCCGAAGTTTGGAACCTGGACTAATTTGGAGGTAACTTAAATGTACGAGAGCAAGAAAAAGTATTTTTACGGCACCGGCCGTCGTAAGTCCTCCGTGGCCCGCGTTCGCGTCTACGAGAACGGCACCGGCTCCATCATCATCAATGGCCGCGACATCGACGACTACTTCGGTCTGGAGACCCTGAAGCTGATCGTTCGTCAGCCCCTGGTCACCACCGATCTGCTGGGCAAGGTTGACATCGTTGTCACTGTCGCCGGCGGCGGCGTTTCCGGTCAGGCCGGCGCTATCCGTCACGGCATTTCCCGCGCTCTGGTCACCCTGAATCCCGAGTACCGCGCTTCTCTGAAGGCTGCCGGCTTCATGACTCGTGACCCCAGAATGAAAGAACGGAAAAAATATGGCCTCAAAGCCGCCCGTCGCGCTCCTCAGTTCTCCAAGCGCTAAATTCCAACTTTTTACTTCGAAAAAGATACGAAAACCCCGAAATCGACCGATTTCGGGGTTTTTCTGTTTGATATAGTTTGACGCAATTTGACCTAATTTAACGCGATTTTTATGGGCTAACCAATGGGCTAACTTTGGGGCTAACTCTGCCCTTTTTTCAAAGCGGTTGAGAAAGCGTCCGCCGGAATCTGTGAGATTGACGCAGGCAAAATTGATCCCGATACTCTCGATGATGATACTCTGAAGCGTCTTTACGGTCTGCGATAAAATCCCATTGGTTATACCGACTTTTCTGCCCGAAATCGTTGGCACAGTGGGCTTTTTTTGAAAAGTCGGTATAACACGGAAGTCGGGGTAACTACTATTGTGCCAAATGTGGTATAATTACTATTATACCATTGTCTACTTGTTTGAGTATATCATTGCAAAACAGTATCCTGCGTGCTAAAATGGTTTAGACAGCACTTTCATCAGAATTTGTCACCTTACTGTCACAATGCGCCGGCAGGATAAGCGCAGAAGGGTGCGGCGAATTGTCTGCCCCCAAAAAAGCAGTAAGGGAGATTTATATGGACGAAGAAAAACGAAATGGCAAAAGATTCCATGGCGCGGTCATGGCGCTGATTTTTATGTTAACCATCTTTACATGGGGGCAGGTGCTTTTATTCAGCAGACCTACCCCAAAGGAACCGGCAGTGACCCCGGCTGCTTTCCCCGACATCCCGGCAGTTGTGGAGAAATGTATGCCGTCCAGCGTGATCTTTCAGGTCAGAAAGACCGTTCTTTCAGACCCATCGGACAGTGATTCGGAAAAGATGCAGGTTACGGAAGCTGCCAGCGGAATTATCTGGGAAGAACGGGAGGACGAACTGTTGATTGTGACTAACAACCATGTGGTGGAAGGCGCGGATTCTATCCGCGTTCGATTCAGTCCCGAGAAAGCCCAGGGAATCCTTCTGACTGCCGAGACCCTTGGCAGAGATCAAACGGCAGACATTGCGGTTGTCAGCATTGAAAAATCCCAGATTCCGGAAGAGATTCTGCCACTGGTGTATCCGGCTGTACGGGGCGATGCGACGTCCGTTCGGGTGGGCCAATGGGCAATCCTGATTGGAAACGCCTTGGGCGAAGGGCAGAATGTCAGCTTCGGTATCGTAAGCGCGGTGAACCGCTACCTGAATAACGGCGCTTTTCAGCAGGAGGTATTCACATCGGATGCCGCCATCAACAATGGCAACAGCGGCGGTATGCTGCTGAATCAGGATGGAGAAGTGATTGGCGTTACTTCTTCCAAATCGGAAAAACTGGGCAGCGAGGGTATGGGCTACTATGTTCCCATCGATACCGTAACCAAAACAGTAGCGGAGCTGCTAAGCCAGGCAGGGAGATAAACAGGAAGGGGCAGTACCCATGAAGCGGAATCTTCTAATTGTGGAGGACGACCCCAAAATACGAAAAATGCTCGGACTGTATTTTGGAGTGAAATATAATATTCTGGAAGCGGACAATGGAGAAGATGCCATTGTTCTGCTGCGCTCTGAGCGGATTGATCTGGTGTTTCTGGATTTGATGCTGCCGGAGCTGGATGGTTTGCAGGTCTGCCGCAGACTTAGACAAACCTCAGATGTTCCAGCGATTATGCTGACGGCAAAGTCTCAGGAAGAGGATAAGCTGCTTGGATACGAATGCGGCGCGGATGAGTATGTCACCAAGCCTTTCAGCCTCAAGGTGCTCGATGCCCGGGCGGATGCTCTGCTCAGGCGGACAGAGGGAAAGGTCAGCAGGCAGTCCCGGATTGCGGAATTCTCCGGTGTACGGCTGGATATGGACAGCGGTGAACTGACGGTAGACGGAAACCCGGTCACGCTTACCCGGAAGGAGTATGATCTGCTGATGCTGCTGGTTCGCAATCGGGGGCAGGTGGTGTCAAAGGAACAGATTCTGGATATGGTCTGGGGCTTTGATTACGAAGGCGATCCCCGCACCGTGGACACCACAGTGAAGCGTCTCAGGGAAAAACTGGGGGAAAGCAAGGGCCTGATTCAAACCCTGCGGGGTCGGGGCTATTGCCTGCAGCCCGCGGAAAAACAGGAAAGGCAGTGAGAAAAAATGCTGCGGCAAAAAATCACAAGGAAACTGACGCTGATACTGTTTGCACTTTTGGTTGTGCTGATTGGCAGCGCCATTACCATGCAGTTTCTGTTTGTCAGCCGTTTTCATACTACCACCGACTACACCAGACGCCGGATGGAAACCATACAGGAACGAACCCCGCTGCTCCACCAGCGGGGCCTTTCCGGTTTCCACAAGAAGGATCGGGAAAAGATCGACCGTCTTTTGACTGCCTTTGGAAAAGAGAACAGCGCCAGCTGCCTGCTGCTGGACAATAACGGAGTGGTTTTGGGACAGTTTAACTTTGAAAATCAGCTCAGCGGGCAGTTTGTGTCATACGCACAGAAGCTGCTGCGTTCCGGGAAAATATATGACGATGCCGAGAAGCCCTTCCGAATTCAAAACGGTCTGCATTTTCCAACCCGGTATGTAGAGCTGTGGGACACCATGTTTCTGCACGACTGGGAAACGGACGGTGTGGCTTACCTGATCGTGATTTCCAAAGAGGTGCATACCGTCCGGGATTACTGGGTATTTGCCCGCTTTTCTCTGCTTGCCATGGGAGCAACGGTGCTGGTGTCCTGCGTGGCTGCCATCTGTGTTGCCCGACTTTTGACGGAACCGGTTCTGCGGATGGAACGAACTGCCAGACGCATGAGCAATCTGGATTTTTCCGAAAAATGCAGCTACCACGGAAAGGACGAACTGGGTGACCTGGCCGGGAGTCTGAATTTCCTGTCGGAGAAACTGGAAGAAACCATTGGAAAGCTGCAGGAAGCCAATCACCAGCTGGAGGCGGATTTGACCGCCCAGAAGGAATTGGAGCAGATGCGGCAGAGCTTTGTGGCCTCCGCTTCCCATGAATTCAAAACGCCGCTGACCCTGCTGAGGGGGTATCTGGAAATGCTGCGGGAGCAGGTTTTGCCGCCGGAAGCACAGGCTGAGGCTGAGGAAACCATGATTGCGGAAATTGACCGGATGGACAATCTGGTGCTGGATATGCTGTCTCTGTCCCGTCTGGAAGTGGGTGGAGACGAAGAACCAGAGACTCCCTTTGATGTGAAGGAAGTGTTGAATGAGGCGGGGCGTACCTTTGCGGATGTTCTGAAAAGCCGCGGTATCACGCTGAAACAGACGGCCCCGGAAGAAGCCTGCGTTGCTGTGGGCAACACGGAACAGATTTCTACGGTTCTGACAAACTTCCTTTCCAATGCTATGAACCATACACCGAAAGGCGGCATCATCGAGCTGCGTCTGGAAGCGACACCAAAGCAGTTTCGGATTTCTGTTTTCAATCAGGGCGACCCCATTGCGCAGGATGCGATCAAGCAAATTTGGGAACCCTTCTTCCGGGCTGACCGAACCCGCGCAAAAAATGAAAAAGGAACGGGACTGGGGCTGTCCATCTGCCGGGAAATCCTGAAAAAGCACGGCAGCGAATACGGTGTGGAAAACACCCGGGACGGTGTTCTGTTCTATTTTACATTGCACTGCGTTCCCTCTTGCAACGCAATTACCAAAGGAGAGTAGAAAAGTGGATAGCATCATGAAAAGCGAAAGGCTGAGGCCCTTTCTCGCGGCATTCTGTGCCCTCGGTTGGTCGATGGCATATCCATTGATTAAGCTTGGGTATGGCGAATTGAACATTACGGCAAGTGATCTGGGCAGTAAAATTCTGTTCGCGGGAATTCGCTTCTTTGCCGCGGGGCTGTTGGTGCTTTTGTTTGGCATATGGCAGAAACGGGAGATGCGGATTCGGCATGGGGCCGCACCAATTCTCATCGTCTTTGCGCTGGTCAATACCGCACTGCATTACCTGTTTTCCTATATCGGGTTGTCCTACATACCAAGCGCGAGGTCTACCATTCTGGATTCCATGGGCGGCTTCCTGCTGATTCTGTGTGCCTGCATGATCTTTCCGGATGACACCATGAATGCAAGGAAAGCCGCAGGGTGTCTGCTGGGCTTTTGCGGCATTGTGATTATGAATCTGAAACCGGGCAGTTCCTTTCTGGAGAATATTTCTTTCCGGGGTGACGGGATGATCCTGCTGAATGCCTGCTGCGCGGCAGGCGGCGGCATTCTGACCCGGTTTGTATCCAAAAAGATGGATATGCTGGCTGCCACCGGGTATGGGATGGTCATTGGCGGAGGGATCCTGATTGTTCTGGGAGTAGGATTTGGGATGGACAATCCCTTGACGCTGACAGGAAAAGCAATGCTGATTCTCGCACTTCTGATCCTGATTTCCGCAGTCTGCTTTGGAATCTACAACACCCTGTTAACCTATCACCCCATCAGCAAGATTGCAATTTACAATGCGCTGATTCCGGTATTGGGCGTCATTTTCTCCTCCCTGCTTCTGGGGGAGCCGTTTTTGTGGCAGTATGTGGTCGCTTGCGGAATGGTGGCCGTTGGTATTGTTCTGATCAACCGAAAATAACATCAAATTCAGGAGAGAAATCATCATGAATCAAACCGATAGAAGGGACAAAGGGCTTGCCTATATTGCGGATGAAACCGCATTGGCAGAAATGATGCGTTGCAGAAAAATTCTGCAAAAGCTGAATTTTATGGACCGCAGCGACCTTTCAGGCATTGCGGCAGTCGTGGAAGAACTGCTGGGAAAGTCGGAAAACGCATTCCTCAATCCCCCGTTTTATTGTGATTATGGTTTCCATATTGAAGTGGGCAAGAACTTTTTCGCCAACTATAACTGTACCATCATTGATGTCGCCAAAGTAAAAATCGGTGACAACTGTATGCTGGCGCCGAACGTTTCCATCTATACCGCAGGACATCCCATTTACCCGGCAACCCGGAATTCCTCTTACGAATACGGCAAACCCGTCACCATTGGCGACAATGTGTGGATTGGCGGCAACGCTGTGATCTGCCCCGGGGTGTGCATCGGAAACAATGTAGTGATCGGAGCAGGCAGCGTGGTCACGAAAGACATTCCGGATTGGTGTGTCGCTGCGGGCAATCCCTGCAGGGTAATTCGCAGAATTACCGACGCGGACAAAAGGAAACTGTTCAAAAGCGAGGAAATGGATGAAGAAGCCTGGCAGGATATTGTAAACCGGGGATTTGCAGAATAAAAAACAAGGGAAACTCTGAACAAATCGCCTGCGGCTGAGACAAAATCTCCTGCCGTCAACTCTTGCCGATTTATTCAGAGCTTCCCAAGGTTCCGATCACCCTCGCAGTCTGAGAATGATCGGAACCTGTTGATGATTTTTCGGGTTATCTGCGGAAGAAAGGCGCTTACTTCCCGCTGGTTACCGTTGCCTTTACAGCAATGAATTTCCCATTTTCTTCCTTGTATTCCACCTCGATGGGATCGCCTTCCTCCGGCTGATGGTCGGAATCCAGGACGGTATCAGCGGTGATTTCAAAATCGTATGTCTTTCCGTCAGTGGCGTTTACCTGAATCGTCATTCCATCTGTGCTGGCTAATGTGCCGGTCACATTTTTCGTCTTTGCGCTGCCCCCTGCCCCGCAGCCTGCCAGAAGCGATGTGATGATAGCCACAGCGATTACGAGAATGACCATTTTCTTTTTTGCGTTCATTACATTTCGTCCTTTCCGAATGGAAAAATTTGTAATATTCATTACGGTCATTACCCTACACCGGCTATGTGACAAGAGCGTGACAAAATACCTTTAAAACACGAATGTATATTTTCCTTGCGTTCTGATATCAGGCGGACTATAATTGCTCATGAACAACAGGAGGAGGGATATCGTTATGTCAAATACGGAACACTTGAAACGAACCGCTTTGCGGGGTCCTGTGTGCGCATTCCTTCTTGTGTGCATCGCAACCGGAATCGGATCTCTGTTCCGGCTGTGGCAGTTCCCGGAAACCAATATCGTGGTTGTCTATATTCTGTCGGTAGTTCTGACTGCCCGGTGTACGGAAGGATATTTATGGGGCATTCTGTCCACGATTCTGTCCACCTGCGCCTTCAACGCTTTCTTTACAGCACCCTATTTTACCTTGTCCGTGGACGATCCCACCTATTTCATCACCTTCGCCATCATGGCTGTGACCTCCATTATCACCAGCGCCCTGACCTCCAAGGCCAAGAAAATGACAGCGGAGGCTATCCGGAATGAACAGGAAGCCAGTGCCCTGTACCATCTGACCAGCCATCTGACGGACGCAGAAAGTGTGGAGGATATTGCACGGATCGCGGTGCAGACCATCAGCCGCACTATGGACTGCCATGCCGCCTGCCTGTGCTTTGATGAGCAGGGGCAGCCGGAGCGCACCTTCATTCAGCAAAAAACGGAGGCTGAACAGGTTCGGCGCTGCGTTTCCAACCCGGATGAGATTCAGCACCGAATTGAAAACCTGCGGACGGATTATGATGCCGATGAGGAATTCTATGACTGGCCCATCTATGGAAGCGAATCTGTTCTCGGCATTCTGCGCATTCCCAAAGACCGGGCGGAAGCGCTGACAGAACAGCAGAAGAAGCTTCTCCACTCCATGATAGAAAGCACAGCTCTGGCTATGGACCGCCTGCGGGTAATGAAAGAGCGCATCCGCACCCGGGAGGAAGCCAATCAGGAACGCTACCGGGGCAATCTCCTCCGTGCCATTTCCCATGATCTGCGGACACCGCTGGCGGGCATCATGGGCACCAGCGAAATGATTATGGACATGACAGACAAGGCCGACGCCCGGTTTCCTCTGGCAGAGGGCATCTACAAGGATGCGGACTGGCTCCATTCCCTTGTGGAAAACATTCTCAGCCTGACCCGGCTCCAGGACGGACGCCTGACCCTGAACAAGCAGCCCGAAGCGGTAGAGGAGGTCATTGGGGCGGCGGTGCTGGCTATCAGCAAGCGTGCGCCGGAGCGGGAAATCGCCGTTCAGATTCCGGATGACCTTCTCATGGTGCCCATGGACGCAAGGCTCATTGGACAGGTGCTGGTGAATCTGCTGGACAATGCGGTGAAGCACACCCAACCCGGGGAGGAAATCTCCGTGACTGTCACTAAGGACAACGATTTCGCTGTTTTTGCAGTTGCCGACCGGGGCACCGGCATTCCCGAACAGGATCTGCCTCATGTGTTCCAGATGTTTTACACCACCCAGGGCAAAGG
The DNA here is from genome assembly GCA_022772525.1 of Clostridiales bacterium. GTDB lineage: Bacteria > Bacillota > Clostridia > Oscillospirales > Oscillospiraceae > Faecousia. The sequence goes on along the minus strand of JALFAD010000071.1, from coordinate 24,675 downwards.
CCCGGACGCCAAACGGGGCATCGGTCTGGGGCTTGCCATCTGCCAGTCCATTGTCACCGCCCACGGTGGCACCATTCATGCGCAAAACCGTACCGATGGAAAAGGCGCGGAATTTACCTTTACCCTGCCAATAAAGGAGGGAGAAACCGTTGAGAAGTGAATGGATTCTGGTTGTGGAGGACGACGCCCAAATCCGCAGCTTTATCACTTACACTCTGAAGCAGGAGGGCTTTCCCTGCCTCACCGCCGGAAACGCCCAGGGGGCGTTGTCCCAGCTGGTTTCCAATCAGATTGACCTAATGCTGCTGGATTTGGGGCTGCCGGATTTTGACGGCATGGAGGTCATCAAAAAGGTGCGGGAGTGGTCGGAGGTGCCCATCATCGTGGTCTCCGCCCGGGATCAGGATAACGAAAAAGCCGCCGCCCTGGACGGCGGCGCGGACGACTACCTGACCAAGCCTTTCTCCGCCACGGAGTTGATGGCCCGGATTCGGGTGGCTCTGCGGCATTCCCGCCGAACATCGGTTGCCACGCAGCAGACGGTTTACTCCGTAGGCGGGCTGTCCATCGATCTGGAACGGCATCTGGTATTTCTGGATGGGACGGAGCTTCATGTGACACCTATGGAGTATAGCCTTCTGTCCCTGCTGTTCCGGAATATGGGCAAGGTATTGACCACCCAGTACATCATCCGGGAAATCTACGGCCCGGGCTACGGAAACGACACCCAGGCCCTGCGGGCGCTGATGGCTGGACTGCGGCGGAAAATCGAGAAATCCCCGGCAAAGCCCCGGTACATCCTCACCGAAATCGGCGTGGGATACCGGCTGGTGGATGAATAGAAGAATGGGGAATGTCTCGGGACTAGGGAAGCTCTGAATAAATCGACAAGAGCTGACAGCGAGAGATTTTGATTCAACGGAAGGTTCGAAAAACAGAGGAATACTGTATGTATTTCCTGTTTTGGGAACCGCACCGTTGGAGCAAAAGGTCCGCTGTTCAGCCGCAGGCGATTTATTCAGAGCTTCCCCAGTTCCCGGGACATTTTCTTTTCTCACAGAATTCTCACAGGAAACGTAAATCTCTCACACCGCGCTCACGGCTTCCGCGCTAAAATTCCATTGTAAGATAAATCCGAAGGCAAAAGGAGGATTTTAGCATGATGACACAGGAACTGACCAGCCGCGATATGCAGCTGCAGGCCCTTTGCGATGGGGTGAGGAAATATGCCAAAGCCCGGGATTATCAAAAATGTGTGACAATGATTTGCGAGGCCATGGGAAAATTCCCCAACGCGCCCCAGCCTCACAATCTACTGGGGATTGTTATGGAAAAAGAGGGCGACCACGCCGGCGCCATGCGTCACTTCCGGGCGGCCTACGCGCTGGATCCCGCGTACTTACCGGCAAGACAAAACCTGGATCACTACGGCACATTTTATTCCCGGGGCGGCTGCGCCTACGATGAAAGCGATTGCTCTCAGGAAGCTCCGTCGCCCTATGAAATCCAATACGACGAAAAAGGCATTGGTCACACAGTCAGGAGGAGCACAAAATGAGTATCTTGAAAAGCAAAAAGCAGGCAGACTACACCATCATTGTAGGCTGCGGACGGCTGGGGGCTAATCTGGCAAACACCTTGTCCGAGGAGGGAGAAAATGTCCTGATTCTAGACAAGGAGAAGGAAGCCTTCCGCAAACTCTCCCCCTCCTTTGGCGGGCTGACGGTGGAGGGCGACGGGACAGATCTGGATGTGCTGAAGAAAGCGGACATCTCCCGGGCCAATGCCGTCATTGCCGTTACCAACAACGACAACACCAATATTCTCATTGCCCAGCTGGCAAAGGAATGTTACTCCGTAGGGCGGGTCATTTCCCGGCTGTACGACCCGGAGCGGGAATGCGTCTACCGGGAGCTGGGCATCGACACCATCTGCCCGGCAGTGCTGTCCGCCAATGAAATTGACAAACTGCTGGAGAAATCGGCCCGTGCGAAGGAGGCTGTTTAACCATGAAAGGAAATGTACTTTTGGTAGGCGGCAGGAGCAAGGCAAAGTCCCTTGCCCAGTCTCTGCTGAACAAAGGCTATCGGGTCACGGTCATCAATAAGGATTTGCCCGACTGCGAAAAACTGGCGGAGAACGAAAAACTCACCGTGATCCACGGCGACGGCACCAAGCCCTATGTGTTGGAGGATGCGGGTGCCGGGAATATGGAAATTGTCATTGCCCTGACGCCCCGGGATGAGGATAATCTGGTGATTTGTGAGCTGTGTAAGAAAAAGTTCCGGGTTCCCAAAACCCTGTCATTGCTGTCCGACCCGCAAAAGACGGACTTCTTCTACAAAATGGGCGTGGACAGCGTGGTCTGTGCCATTTCCGCCGTCACCAGCATCATTGAGCAGCAGGCATTCATGGAGGAAATGGCAAAGGCGATCCCCATCGGAGAGGGCCGGGTGCAGCTGCTGGAAGTGCCCATCACCGAGACAGACCCGGCAGCTCAGAAGCAGGTGTGGGAAATCAACCTGCCCAAAGAGGTCATTATCGGCTGCATCCTCCGCCGGGATCAGACCCTGATTCCCAGAGGCGACACCCGGATTCTGGCAGGAGACATTCTTGTCCTGATCTCGGGAAACGAGCAGGAGGAAATTGCGATTCTGGAATTAAAGGGCGGTGAAGCCAAATGGCGAAATTGAAAGATTGTTCCAGCCGGGGAAAGCTGATGGTCATGATCGGTCTGCTGGTAATTGCCTCGGTGGCAATCCTCCCGTTCTATCCAGAGGATGGGGGCTATGCAATCCATTTTCTGTTTCCGGGGCTGCTCTCCATTCTGGCCGGGGGTCTTGTGTGCGCCTTTGGAAAGCGGGAAGCCTATTTCAGCTCTGACCGCATGACCGCCCAGCAGCATAGCAATAACACCGTGCTTTTTACCTGGTTCTGGGGAATTGGGGTTGGCGCGATGCCATTCTTCCTCTCGGGGCAGTTGAAGTTTGTGCAGGCTCTGTTTGAATCCGTCAGCGGCTGGACAACTACCGGGCTTTCCGTGATGGATGTAACCCGAACCTCCCATATCTTCCTGTTCTACAGAAGTTTTATGCAATACTGCGGCGGCCTGGGCTTTGTGCTGATGATGGTCATGCTGGTTTCCGGAAAGCGCTCCATGGATTTATTCAACGCGGAGGGGCACCCGGACAAGCTGATGCCGAACCTTAAGCAGACGGCCCAAACCATTTTTGAAATGTACATCATCTTCCTGATTCTGGGGACGGCTGCCTATGTTGTTTGCGGAATGCCGCTGTTTGACAGCCTGTGCCATGCCATGTGCAGCCTGTCCACCGGCGGTTTTTCCACAAAGCTGAACAGCATCGGTGAATACCACAGCCTATCCATTGAAATTGTTACCATCGTGCTGATGCTCATTGGCACGACCAACTTCGCGGTGCTGCTGCTTCTGCTCCGGGGAAAATGGCGGCAGGCGGCGAAGGTCAGCGAGGTGCGGTTTCTGTTCGTATTGCTGTTGCTTTTTGTGCCGCTGATGGCCTTTTCTCTGTCCAGCAGCATGGGTTTTGGGGCGGGTCTGCGCCATGCCCTTTTCAATGCCGCTTCTGCTCTATCCACCACTGGCTATGCCACGGTTGGCTACGAAAGCTGGCCTTCTTTTGCAATCGGACTGATGATTCTGCTGATGCTGATTGGCGGCGGAATCGGTTCTACGGCAGGCGGCCTGAAGCTGACCCGTGTCTATCTGATTCTGCGGATGATCGGGCAGAACATGAAACGGAAGCTGCTTCCTCAGCGATGCGTGGATGCACCCACCTATGTGAAAGCCCAGGGAAGAACCAAAATTGACGAAGAACTCTGTTCCGATACCGTGGGCTTCGTGGGCTGCTATCTGCTCCTGTTCCTCGCCGGAGCGCTGCTCCTCACAGTGACTTCCGGGTGCGGCCTGGAAAAAGCCATGTTTGAATTTGCTTCCGCTCTGGGCACGGTGGGCTTGTCCATTGGACTGACTGGGCCAATGACCAACAATGCTACCCTGATCGTGGAAATGATCGGCATGATCCTTGGCAGACTGGAAATCTTCATCGTGCTGACTGGGGCTTACTATGGACTTCTTGAAATCAAGAAGTTGTCCAGAACGCGCCGATAAAAAGCCTCCTCCAAATCTTTGCAAACCTTTAACCTCCAGCCAAAATATGAAACAGCACATTTGCAGATGGCGTGGTATGATTCACTCGCAAAAGCAAAGGAGGTTTTGGCTATGCAAATTGTAATCGGCGCGATAGGCATCCTCGCCATCGCAATTCTGGGGTATCTATCCTGGGTACTGATGAAGGAGGTGTAAAGAATGAATGCAGTATTACAGTATGTGCTGTACGTAGGGATTCTGGTGGCCATATCCGTACCACTGGGAATCTACATGAGCAAGGTAATGGATGGGGAAACCTGTATCGTTTCCCGTGTTCTGGGGCCGGTGGAACGGGGCATTTACAAGCTGCTGCGCATCGACCCCAATGAGAACATGAGCTGGAAAAAGTATCTGGCCGCGGCTCTGTTCTTCAATTTGTTCGGCTTTGTGCTTCTGCTGCTGATTCTGTTGTGCCAGGGAGTGCTTCCCTGGAATCCCCAGGGGCTTCCGGGCCTAAGCTGGCATCTGGCCTTTAACACCGCCGCCAGCTTCACCACCAACACCAACTGGCAGGCCTATTCCGGCGAGGTTACCTTGAGTAATTTCTCCCAGGCCATAGGCCTAACGGTACAGAACTTTGTCTCTGCCGCCAGCGGCATTGCGGTGCTGTGGTGCCTGATCCGGGGCCTGACCGGGATTAAGAAGTACGGCGTCGGCAATTTCTGGCAGGATCTGGTTCGCTGCACCCTGTACATCCTGCTCCCCATCTGTCTGGTAAGTACGCTTGTTTTTACCCAGCAGGGCGTACCTCAGACTTTGAGCGGCAACCGATATGTTGATCTGGTGGAGCCCATTGCGGCAGACGCCGAGGGCAATTACCTGCCGGACGCGGAAATCGATGTAGGAACCGGAACCGTTACCGTAGACGGCGAAACCGTGGAGGACGCGAAAATCGTCACGAAACAGGTGCTGCCCCTGTATCCCCAGGCCAGCCAGGTGTCTATGAAGCAGCTGGGCACCAACGGCGGCGGTGTCTTAGGCAACAACTCTGCCCACCCCTATGAAAACCCCACGATTCTGACCAATCTGATCGAAATGGTGTTCCTGCTGGTCATCGCCGTCGGATTGTGCTTCTCCTTTGGACGGAGCATTGCCAAGCGGGGCATTTCGGGCGGCAAAAAGGAAGGCTTCGCCATCTTTATGGCCATGTTCCTGCTGATGGCCGTTGCGCTGTGGATCGTCGCGGTACAGGAGCAGAACGCCACCCCTGTTTTGGCACACAATGGGCTGGTGGACACCACCCTTGGCAACATGGAGGGCAAGGAGACCCGTTTCGGCATGGCAGCCTCCAACACCTGGGCTGTCTGGACGACCTGCGCTTCCAACGGCTCCGTCAACTCCATGCACGACAGCTACACGCCTTTGGGCGGCCTGATTCCCATGCTGCTGATGATGCTGGGCGAGGTTGTCTTCGGCGGTGTTGGCTGCGGACTGTACGGTATGATTGGCTTTGTAATCCTGACGGTATTCATTGCCGGACTGATGGTGGGCCGTACTCCCGAGTATCTGGGCAAGAAAATCGAACCCCGGGAGATGCGGATGGCAGTGCTGCTGTGCCTGGCTACCCCCATTGCCATTCTGGTCGGCTCTGGTATCGCAACCCTGCTGCCCGGTACAGCGGACAGCCTGAATAACCCGGGCGCCCACGGTCTCAGCGAGGTGCTGTACGCCTATTCTTCCGCAGGCGGTAACAATGGTTCCGCTTTTGCGGGCTTCAACGCCAACACGCCTTTCCTGAATACCAGCATTGGTCTGGTAATGCTCTTCGTGCGGTTCGTTCCCATGACGGCTACCGTCGTGATTGCGGGCAGCATGGCAGCGAAAAAGCGGGTAGCGGAAAGCGCAGGCACCCTCTCCACCAGCAACGCCATGTTCGTGTTTCTGCTGATTCTGATTGTGCTGATCATCGGTGCGCTGAGCTTCTTCCCCGCGCTGTCCCTCGGCCCCATCGCCGAATTCACCCAGATGCTTGGGCTTCACTAAAAGGTAGGTGTCTCCTATGACGAAAAAGAAATCTTCTCTCGCCGATCAGGCAATTTTGCGCCGCGCAGTCCGGGATGCCTTCCGGAAGCTGGCGTTCAAAGACCAGGTCAAGAACCCCGTTATGTTTCTGGTCTATGTTTCCGCAATTTTGACAAGCGCACTGTTTCTGCTGTCCCTGTTCGGCATTTCCGACGGGATCGTGTCCAGCGGCTTTATCCTTGCCATCACGGTTATTTTGTGGCTGACGGATCTGTTTTCCAACTTCGCCGAAGCCATCGCGGAAGGCCGGGGCAAGGCGCAGGCCGATACCCTCCGGGCAAACCGCCGGGATGTAACTGCCCACAAGCTGGTGCACCCCGATGACCACGAGAACTTTCAGGAAATCCCCGGCGCTTCCCTGCAAAAGGGTGACTTCTACATTGTGAAAGCCGGAGAGCAGATTCCCGCCGACGGCGAGGTCATCGAGGGCGCTGCCTCCGTGGACGAATCCGCCATCACCGGTGAATCCGCTCCCGTTATCCGGGAGGCGGGCGGTGACCGCAGCGCAGTTACCGGCGGCACCACGGTGCTGTCTGACTGGCTGGTGGTCAAGGTCACCCAGGAGCCCGGCGGTTCCTTCCTGGACAAGATGATCGCCATGGTAGAGGGTGCCAACCGAAAGAAAACCCCCAATGAAATCGCGCTGGAAATTCTTCTGGTTGCCCTGTCCATTATTTTCGTGCTGGTCACGGCATCCCTGTACTCCTATTCCGTGTTCTCCGCTGGACAGGAGAGCGTGGCGAACCCCACCTCAGTTACCTCTCTAGTGGCACTGCTGATTTGCCTGGCACCAACTACCATCGGCGCACTGCTGTCCGCTATCGGTATTGCCGGTATGAGTCGGCTGAATCAAGCCAATGTGCTGGCCATGAGTGGTCGTGCCATTGAAGCCGCAGGCGATGTGGATGTTCTGCTGCTGGATAAGACCGGCACCATTACGCTGGGCAACCGGCAGGCGGCAAAGTTTATCCCCGTGGACGGTGTGGATGTGCAGGAACTGGCGGACGCCGCTCAGCTGGCCTCTCTGGCGGATGAAACCCCGGAGGGCAGAAGCGTGGTGGTATTGGCAAAGGAACAGTTTGGCATCCGGGGACGGAGCCTTCAGGATAAGGGTATGAAATTTATTCCCTTCACTGCCGTGACCCGCATGAGCGGCGTGGACTATGACGGAAACGAAATCCGCAAGGGCGCTGCCGAGGCCATACAGGCTTATGTGGAAAAAGCGGGCGGAACCTATTCCGAGGAGTGCGCGAATGTTGTACAGTCCATCGCCACCAAGGGCGGTACACCGCTGGTGGTTGCCAAGAACCACAAGATTCTGGGCGTGATTTATCTGAAAGACATCATTAAGGACGGCGTCAAGGAAAAATTCGCCGATTTGCGGAAAATGGGCATCAAGACCATCATGATTACCGGCGACAACCCCGTGACGGCGGCGGCCATTGCGGCGGAAGCAGGCGTGGACGACTTTCTGGCGGAAGCCACGCCTGAGACCAAGCTGACCATGATCCGCAAGTTCCAGAATGAAGGCCACCTGGTAGCCATGACCGGCGACGGCACCAACGATGCCCCCGCACTGGCTCAGGCAGATGTGGCTGTGGCCATGAACTCCGGCACCCAGGCGGCAAAGGAAGCGGGCAACATGGTAGACCTGGATTCCAGCCCCACGAAGCTCATCGATGTGGTGCGTATCGGCAAGCAGCTTCTGATGACCCGGGGCAGCCTGACCACCTTCTCCATCGCCAACGATATCGCCAAGTATTTTGCCATCATCCCCGCTATCTTTATGACGCTGTATCCAGGCCTCGCAAAGCTGAACATTATGGGTCTGGCAAGCCCCACCAGCGCCATCCTCTCCGCACTGATCTACAATGCTCTGATCATTGTGGCGCTGATTCCGCTGGCATTGAAGGGCGTAAAATACCGGGAGGTTCCGGCAGGTAAGCTGCTGAGCCACAACCTGCTGGTCTACGGCCTGGGCGGCATCGTCATTCCCTTTGTTGCCATAAAATTCATTGATTTGATCGTAGCGCCACTGTTGGGGGCACTGTGAGGACAAAAGGAGGCATTTTCCTATGAAACATACCATTTTCCGCGCGCTGGGTCTGGTGCTGGTCATGACTTTCCTGTGCGGCTTCCTGTATACGGTGGTATGCACCGGCGTGAACCAGCTGTTGTTTCCTCATCAGGCAAATGGCAGCGTTATCGAGATTGACGGCAAAACCTACGGCTCCGAGCTGCTGGCGCAGCAGTTTACCAAGCCGGAGCATCTGTGGGGCCGCCCCATGAATCTGGATTTGACTTCCTTTACCGACGAGGACGGCAACCCCGCCATGTACGCCTGGGCCAGCAACAAATCCCCTGCCGGGGAGGAAGAGAACGTTTTGATTCAGGAGCGGATTGACGCTCTGCTGGAAGCCGATCCTTCTATGGAGGGCTCCCCGATTCCTGTTGATCTGGTGACGGTTTCCGGCTCCGGCCTTGACCCGGAAATCAGTCCGGAGGCGGCAAGCTATCAGGTACACCGCATTGCCGAGTCACGGGGCATTTCCGAAGAAGCCGTGCAGGCGGTGATTGACAGGTACACCACAGGGCGCTGGCTGGGCATCTTTGGGCAGCCGCGGGTCAATGTGCTGAAGGTCAATCTGGCGCTGGACGGAATTCTCGCGGACTGATGGATTTTGAAATGAACATAGCAAAAATCATGATCCCCAAAGTGTCCACGGTGTTTCTCCACGAAAACGATACGGTTCGGCAGGGACTGGAGCGATTTACCAGACATGGCTATACCGCTGTTCCCGTACTGAATGAAAACGAACAATATGTCGGCAGCGTGACGGAGGGAGATTTCCTCCGCCACTTGCTGGCATCCGGGAGTATCGACCCAAAGCTGCAGGAGCGCAGCCGCATAAAGGACATCGTACGCAGAGACTTCTGCCCTGCGCTGCCTATCGATGCAAGCTATTCAGAAATGATAGCCGCTGTAGGAAAGCAGAATTTTGTGCCCATTGTGGATGGGCGGAATACCCTCTGCGGTATTCTGACCCGGCGGGTCGTAATATGTTATCTGGATGAACTGGTCAATGCCGGGGCATCCACCAAGGAGTGATATCACCAATGGAACTGCCAAGGCAAAACCCCGAACAGCTTTTGAAGGCGATCCGTGCAGAGGAACCCGCAGAAGGGCATGGGAAACTGAAAATCTTCTTTGGCTATGCTGCCGGCGTGGGAAAGACCTACGCCATGCTGGAAGCGGCCCATCAGGCAAAGCAGCGGGGCATAGATGTAGTGGCAGGCTACATTGAACCCCACGCCCGACCACAGACCACCGCCCTGCTGGAAGGGCTGGAGCAGCTTCCTGTGAAGGAGATTCCCTACGGCGGGATCACTGTCAGGGAATTTGACATTGACGGGGCCTTAAAGCGCAATCCCCAGCTGATTCTGGTGGATGAGCTGGCCCATACCAACGCCCAGGGCAGCCGCCACGCCAAACGCTATCAGGATGTGCAGGAGCTGCTGCGTGCGGGAATCGATGTGTATACCACCGTCAATGTGCAGCATCTGGAGAGTCTGAATGACACGGTTGCTTCTATCACCGGCGTATTTGTACGGGAGCGCATCCCCGACGCGGTGTTTGACCAGGCGGATCAGGTGGAACTGGTGGATATTGAGCCGAAGGATCTGCTGGAACGAATGGCCTCCGGCAACATTTACCGGGAAGAACAGGCCCAGCGGGCAGCTTCCAACTTCTTTACGGTGGAAAACCTGACCGCTCTGCGGGAGATTGCTTTGCGGCGCTGCGCTGACCGGGTGAACCTGCTGACGGAAAGCGCCCGGATTCAAAGCCGGAGCGATTATCATACGGACGAGCACATTCTGGTATGCCTGTCCCCCTCCCCCTCCAATCCGAAGATTATTCGCACCGCCGCCAGAATGGCCAGCGCTTTCCGTGGCAGCTTTACTGCGCTGTACGTTCAGACGCCGGATGCCGACACTCTGGACGCGGCAGACCAGAAGCGTCTGCGGGAGAATATGCGTCTTGCCCAGCAGCTGGGGGCGAAGATTGAAACCTGCTGCGGAGAGGACATTCCCTATCAGATTGCGGAATTTGCCCGGCTTTCCGGCGTATCCAAAATCGTGATTGGCAGAAGTTCCGCAACCAGAAGGGGACTTTTCCGCAAGGCCAGTCTGACGGAGCGGTTGATTTCCGCCGCTCCGAATCTGGATATTCACATCATCCCGGATGCTGCCAGTGCCGACTACCACCCCCGGAAACGAAGCACAGTGGAACGGATTTCCGCTGCGGATATCGGAAAATGCGCGCTGATTCTGCTGATCGCCACGCTACTGGGAATCGCCTTTGACGCGCTGGGCTTCACAGAGGCAAATATCATCGCAGTCTATATTTTTGGCGTTCTGCTGATATCCACCGTCACCAATAACCGGCTCTGCGGTCTGACCTCCTCGCTGGTCAGTGTCCTGCTGTTTAATTTCTTTTTTACCGTTCCCCGGCTTACCCTCCGCTTTTTTGACCGAAATTATATCGTTACCTTTCCCGTCATGTTCTTGGTGGCGGTCTTTAGCGGTACGCTGGCTGTCCGGCTGAAGGAAAACGCGCGGCAGTCCGCCAACGCGGCTTTCCGCACCAGAATTCTTCTGGAAACGGATCAGCTTCTGCAAAAGCAGAACAGTGCCGAAAATGTGCGCTCTGTAGCCGCCAATCAGATCACAACGCTGCTGAAACGAGATTTGGTCGTGTACCCTGCCAGAGGAAACGATCTTGGCAGTCCCAGTGTCTACCGGATCAGTGGAAATACGGAAGAGAATCTGATTTCGGAAAACGAAAAAGCGGTGGCTGTTTGGGTGCTTCGGAACAACCGTCATGCAGGCGCAACTACCGATACCCTCAGCAGCGCCAAATGCTTGTACCTGGCGGTTCGGGTCAACGACAGAGTGTACGGCGTTGTCGGTATTTCCATGGAGAATGGCAAGCCTCTGGATGCCTTTGAAAACAGCGTGCTTCTGTCCATTCTGGGAGAATGTGCCCTGGCACTGGAGAATATCCAGAATGCAAAGGAAAAAGAGGAAGCCGCCATCCTGGCAAAAAACGAGCAGCTCCGCGCGAATTTGCTCCGGGCAATCTCCCACGATCTGCGCACCCCGCTGGCCTCCATTTCCGGCAACGCGGGCAGTCTGCTGTCCAGCTATCAGAAAATGGACGAACAGGAGCGGACGCAGGCCTTTACGGACATCTACGACGACTCCATGTGGCTCATCAATCTGGTGGAAAATCTGCTGGCTGTCACGAAAATCGAGGAGGGGCAGGTACATCTGAACTTCTCTGTTGAGCTGATGGATGAAGTGATTGCGGAGGCTCTGCGTCATATCAACCGCAAGAGTAAAGAGCACACCATCCGTGTCACAGATACGCAGGAATTGATACTGGCAAAAATGGATGTCCGGCTGATTGTACAGGTGCTGGTGAATCTGGTGGACAACGCCATCAAATATACAGCTGCCGGCTCCGTCATCGAAATCCAGACCCGGACCCAGGGGCAGTGGGTAGTGGTATCCGTTTCGGACAATGGCCCCGGCATTCCAGACGAACAGAAGCCGAAGGTATTCGATATGTTCTTCTGCGGTACCAACCGTGTTGCAGACAGCCGCAGAAGCATGGGCCTGGGGCTACCGCTTTGCAAGTCCATTATCACTGCCCACGGCGGCAGCATCTGTGTTTCGGACAATTCGCCCCACGGCACCGTCTTTACATTCACATTACCCAAGGGGGAGGTTACACTGAATGAATAAACCGCTGATTCTGGCTGTGGAGGACGACGCGCCCATCCGCAATCTGATTTCCACCACACTGAAAACCAACGATTACCGCTACCAGCTGGCATCCAACGGCAAAGAGGCCATTCTTGCCGTTTCCACCCAGAATCCGGACATTGTGCTGCTGGACCTGGGGCTTCCGGATATGGATGGGGTGGAGGTGATCCGCACGATTCGCTCCTGGTCAAACCTTCCGATTATTGTCATCAGCGCCAGAAGTGAGGAGCGGGACAAAATCGAAGCCCTGGATGCGGGAGCGGACGATTATTTAACAAAGCCCTTCTCCGTGGAGGAGCTGCTGGCAAGAATCCGTACCACCCAGCGGCGGCTGTCTTACATGACTTCGGAAATGCTGACGGCAGGATCGGTCTTTGAAAACGGAAAGCTTCGGGTAGATTATGCCGGTGGCTGCGCCTATCTGGATGGACAGGAGCTGCACCTGACACCCATCGAATTTAAGCTATTGTGTCTTCTCTCCCGAAATGTGGGGAAGGTTTTGACGCATACGTTTATTACCCAAAACATCTGGGGGCAAAGCTGGGACAGCAACATGGCCTCCCTACGGGTCTTTATGGCGACTCTGCGCAAAAAGCTGGAACCCACCCCGGATTCGCCCCAGTACATCCAGACACACATTGGCGTGGGATACCGTATGGTCAGGGTGGAGTAACCGCAGAAACAAATGCCTGCTTTGCAGCTGGATGTGGGATTCCGGCGCATTGTGTGATAAATTCCGATGATTCTCGTCACGGAGGATTGTCGGAATTTATATTTTCCGAAACACTGGGCAGGATTTGTCACATTCGTGTCACCTGGGGCAGATATATTGTGAGCGTCAACAGGAAATCCCTTCCTGTGAATCTCAAAAATGAAAGGGTAATATACGATGAAACAAGTTCTTTGCGTTTTGATGGCAACTATCCTGATTGTCTCTATGGCTGCCTGCGGCTCCCAGTCTCAGGCACCTTCTGCGCAGGTCACTTCCCCTGCTGCGCAGCAGGTACAAAACCAGCCCCAGCCGGAGACACCCCAGGCTTCCGGAGATTCCGCTGCCCATACGCTGGATTTCCCCGATTTAGGCATCTCTTTTCCCCTGACGGGCGCATGGCTGGAATTGGAGGATCACCTTCTGACTGTTCCGGTTTATGGCTCCGAGATCGATCCGGTTTCCGGTGTGATGTTCGATTTTGCTACAGATGAAGCCATCGCACAGATGAATAAGCTGATTGCCGATGGGGAAAGCGACGGCGGCAAAATCGAGGATGCCCGCTGGACGGACAGCAAGCGGCTCTTTGCAGTTGCCTTTGTGAAAACCGGTCAGGTGCCCATGGACACGGTTCTTGACCTTGTGGGCGGCCCGGAAAAGGAAGCCAATGTAGTGGAGATGGGTGTCAGCGGCGACACTACCTTCTATTTCTGCACCTATCCCTTCATCTATGAAGATACTGAGGCGCTGTCCGACAGCTCCAAGGCGCATTACAACCAGCTGGTGTCAGATCTGGAAACCGCAAAGTCCAGCATTCTACTCTCTCAGCCCGAGGATCGTCCCGAGGTGGAAAGCGGCGCGACGGTATTTTTCCAGACCACCGATCTGGACGGCAACAAGGTGACCAGTGACATCTTCCAGGATCATACTCTGACGCTGCTGAACATCTGGGGTTCCTTCTGCGAGCCCTGTATGGAAGAAATGCCGGATCTGGAAGCCATCAGCAAGGAGTTTGCGGATAAGGACGTAGCCATTGTCGGCGTGCTGGGCGATGCGCTGGACAGAAAGGGAGAGTTTGACGAGGATACGGTCGATCTGGCAAAGACGGTGCTGAAGTCCAAGGGCGTTACCTATCTGAACATCGCCATGTGCCCCGAACTGTTGGAAGCGGTTCCTTCTGATACCTACCCCACCTCTGTTCTGATTGACAGCAACGGCTCTGTGGTTGGCAAGGCAATCTACGGTTCCAGAGACGCGGATCAGTACCGCCAGCTCATTCAGAATGCGCTGGATACCCTGGTAAAGTGATGACAATGGCAGAAAAGGAGGTGCGCCCTGTGGCGAACCGAAAACATCGTCAGATCCTTTCCTGGCTGCTCCTGATTGCTGCAATTTGCATGATCGGATTCGGCATTCTCCGGGATGAACAGGCCGTTGTTCTGAAAAAGGCAATCAATATTTGTTTGGAGTGTATCGGAATTGGCTAAGGGTAAATTAAGATCGGAAATGAAACGACGGATGGTGCAGGTTATCTCCGCTCTCCTCACCAATCCGCACATTCCGGGATTTATCAAAGGCGGAATCTATCAGGGAAGTATGAAAATGGTCTGTGTGCCGGGTATGAACTGCTATTCCTGCCCGGCAGCCACAGCCGCCTGCCCCATCGGGGCCATGCAGGCGGTGATCGGCTCCCGGAAGTTCAGCTTCTCCTTTTATGTGATGGGAACCATTTGCCTGCTGGGTGTCCTGCTGGGACGGTTCATCTGCGGATGGCTGTGCCTGTTCGGACTCGTTCAGGATTTGCTGTACAAAATTCCTGTGCCAAAACTGACAGTTCCGAAAAAAGCAGACAAGATTTTGCGCTATGCAAAGTATGTGTTCCTCGTGGTATTTGTACTGGGACTTCCCGCGTTTCTGAACAACGAGTTTGGAATCAGTATGCCCTACTTCTGCAAACTGGTTTGCCCGGTAGGGATGCTGGAGGGCGGCATTCCGCTGACGATTCTGAACGAATCTCTGCGGGAAACCATTGGATTCCTGTTTGGGTGGAAATTCCTGATTTTGGCGGTGATCCTGGTCAGCTCCATGGTGATCTATCGGCCGTTTTGCAAGTACATCTGCCCGCTGGGCGCACTGTATTCCCTGTTTAACAAAGTCAGCTTCCTGAAGATTCATGTGGACAGCGAAAACTGCACCTCCTGCGGACTGTGCCGAAAAGCTTGTGACATGGGTGTAGATGTGACAAAGAATCCTGACAGCGCCGAGTGCATTCGGTGTGGTAAGTGTGTCAGCGCCTGTCCCCGAAATGTACTGCACATGGGGATGACAATCCCGAAACAAAAAGCAGAGGCGAAAGACGCGAAATAAAACCATCGCCAAGGAGTGGAGCCAGCGTGTGCAGTTCAGAGTCCTGCCTGAACCCAAAAATTCTGGAGAATCATCCTCTGAATGCTTTTCTCGGAGACTTGACGCCGGAAACCAGAGTCATTTTCCTGAGAAGGTACTGGTATGTGGAAACCGTCGCAGAAATTGCTGAACGGTATTGCATTCCTGAGAGAAAAGTCAGAAAGCTCCTGAGCTGCACACGCGCAAAACTCCAATGTCGTTTCTGTCAAAGTCCACGGAAGACTTTACAGGGCTTGTTATCTGGTATCAACAGCGTTGATCGGAAGTACATCGAAGAAGCTGAGGGGGAAATGATGTTGGAAAATCCCTTGCCGCGCTATCTTCAAAGACTACGGATAAGTCTGCAAGCGCATTTCCGCAGACACGCTCATTGATCGCGGCAATTCTACTTGGTACAATAATTCCCGCTTAAACTTAAGAAAAAGAATTTCGATACTGCAGAATGGTAAAAACAATTGCCAAATCCATATATACCGCAGAGCCGCCTCGTTATGTATTTCATTCATAGCGATTCTTTCTTCGTCCCATTCTTGGAAATCATCAATGTCAACGGTTCCAATAGCAAAGGCTTCTTTTAGCGCTGATACTATCCTTTTTCTTCGGAAAAAATGTAAAAGCTCCGAAATCGGTTGATTTCGGAGCTTTCTCCCTGTCATAGCCGCTGCCGCAGCTGCATAGAGTGAAGCGACGGGAGGGATGTCCATGCTGATGAGCTGGATTTGGGCGGGCATCGCCGGAATCAGCATTTTGTGTGCGGCGCTGAACGGATGCGGCGGTGCTCTGGCTGCCGCGGTTTTGCAGGGCGCGCAGGCCGGCGTGACCCTTGGCATCTCCGTGGCAGGGTCCATCTGTCTCTGGACCGGCGCCGCCGCTGTGATGGAAGCCGCCGGAATCACCCGGATGCTGTCCCGGCTCCTCCGCCCCGTGCTACGCATGGTTTTTCCATCAACAAAGCAAGATCCGGTTCTTTCGGAGAAGCTCAGCGCCAATATCTGCGCGAATTTTCTGGGTCTGGGCAACGCGGCGACCCCCATGGGGATTCAGGCCGCAAAGCGGCTGAAACGTGGTGATACAGCTACCGACGAGCTGTGCCGTCTGATCGTACTGAACACCGCCTCCATTCAGCTGATTCCCTCCAATGTGGCGGCTGTCCGGGCCGCGCTGGGGTGTCAGACGCCATTTGACATTCTTCCGGCGGTATGGCTGACCAGCCTTCTGTCCGCCGGACTGGGTGTCACCGCCGCCTGGCTGCTGGGAAAGGTCTGGAAGCGATGACGGATTACATGATTCCGCTGATTTTGTTTGTGTCCATGGCACTGGCGCTGGGACGAAAAGAAAACGCTTATGACATTATGCTGTCCGGCGCGGCCGATGGTCTGCGGCTGATCGTTTCCATTCTGCCTGCGCTGATTTTGCTGCTATGCGCGGTGCATATGCTGCAAGCCTCCGGCGCGGCGGAAGCCATCAGCGAACATTTGTCCCCGGTGTTTGCCCGGTTTGGCATTCCGCCGGAAACGGCGCTGCTGGTGCTGGTGCGGCCTTTAAGCGGCAGCGCCGCGCTGGCGGTAGGCGCGGATTTGATGGCCCGGTACGGCGTGGATTCCGCCGTGGGCAGGACTGCCGCCGTCATGCTGGGCTCCACGGAAACCACATTCTATACCATCAGCGTATACTTCGGCGCTGCGGGCATTCAAAAAACCCGCTACACCATTCCCGCCGCCCTGTTTGCCGATTTTGTCGGATTCTTCATGGCTTCCTGGACGGTGCGATGGTTCCTTCCAGCATAAACACCCTGCCGGGCGAACCGGCAGGGTGTTTATGTATCAGGCGTTCAGCTCCAGCGACAGTTCCATTTCGTCCTCATCCTCATTTCCGGTTTCAGAAAAACCGAGGGACTTGTACAGGGCTATAGCGTTGGAGTTCTCCCGGTTGCAGGTCAGCACCACCCGATTGGAGGCGCCAAAGGGCTTTCCGGAAATGTAGGCAAGGCAGACTTCCATGGCGGCCCTGCCGAAGCCACGGCCCTGATGGGCTTCGTCAATCATCATGTGCCAGATGTCGTACTCTTCCAGGTCGTAGTCGTAAATCACCATGACGTAGCCCACCATGGTGTCCCCATGGTAGATTCCGAAGGGCGTGCATTGGTGATAATACACATAGGCCTGAGCCAGGCTTCGGATGGGATGGGAGACAAATTTCTCCTGTTCCGGGGCCAAAGTCAGGTGAAAAGCATCCAGAAAGTTGGATTCGTCAATTTTCTTAAGTGTTACCTCGTTCATAGAATTCCTCCTGAAAATGAGTGTCGGTTGATACGAATGAAGTATTCATAACAAGCATCCCCTTTCATTACAGAATATCTATGCAAACGCAGGAAACTGCGGAATTTACGGCAGCACCGGCAGCACCACACGACCCACAATCCGGCTCTTATCAATCATGCCGTATTTCTCACTTCGGCTGTCGGCAGAGTGGTTGCGATTGTCGCCCATGACAAACACGCAGCCCTCCGGTACGGTATCGCTGACCACACTGCGCTCGTCCCGGGGGAGCATGGGGTCCCCCTCCTCAAAATTCAGATAGGGTTCCTCCAGCGTCACATCCTCCACGCTTACCTCGTTCAGGTCGTAGTCGATTTTCACCGTCTGGCCCTCTGTGGCGATGACCCGCTTGACAATATAGTCCCGGTTGAAAATACCGACTCCGGTGTGGATTACCACCACATCTCCCAGTTTCGGCTGATAACCCGGTCGCAGTACCAGCAGCAGCTGCCGATCATGGAGAGTCGGATACATGGAGCGGCCGTCGACCACCGCAAGCTTGACAACAAACGTGTTGAGAAGCAGCAGTACGACCATGACCGCGCAGAAAATGGGGAACCACCGGTCGGACTGCTTCTTATCGTTCTGTTCCGGTTCGCTCATTGAAATCTTCCTTTCTTCCCGCAACAGGAAAAGCCTGCCGCGGCGCAGACCGCGGCAGGCTCATAAAACGGAATTACTCCTCGTCCTCCAGAGAGAACTCCAGCGTCTCGCCGCAGTTGGGGCAGACGATGCTTCCCTTCTCCAGCACTTCCTCGTCGAAGTCGATAATCTCGCCGCAGGCGCACTCCACCTCATAGATGGTGCTGTTCTCGTCGCCGAACTCGAAGCCTTCCTCAGGCTCTTCCTCGTCCAGCTCGTCCTCGTCGTCCCAGTCCTGCTCATCATCGTCATCGCCGAAGTCATAATCATCCTCGTCGTCGAGAATGTAATCCTCAATGGCGTCCAGATCTTCCTCGATCTCGTCCAGCTCGTCGGAGATGGCGATGGTGGTCTCCTCAATGTCGGTGACGCGCTTGGTCACATCGCCCAGAAGGTCTACGATCGCGGCGATCATCTTGCCCTCGTCGGACTCGGTGTTCAACTTCAGACCATCCATCAGGCCCTTGAGATAGGCGGACTTCTCAGAAATCGTCATAAAAACCTCTCCTTAACGCACTCGTTCTTAAGCCTTGGAACGGCCCAGATATTCGCCGGTACGGGTGTCGATCTGAATCTTATCGCCCTCGTTGATGAACAGGGGCACCTTCACCTCAGCGCCGGTCTCCACGGTTGCGGGCTTGGTGACGTTGGTAGCGGTGTTACCGGCGAAGCCGGGCTCGGTCTTGGTGACCACCAGATCCACAAAGTTGGGCACTTCCACGCCGAAGACCTTGCCCTTGTAGCTCATGATGGTGCAGACATCGTTCTCCTTGACGAACTTGAAGGAATCATCCAGCGCGGAAGCGTCGATGGGCTCCAGCTCGTAGGTCTCCTGATCCATGAAGTAGTACAGGGAGCCGTCGTTGTAAGAATACTCCATCTTCTTGCGCTCAACAAAGGCGGTGGGGAACTTGGCGGTGGGGTTGAAGCTGGTCTCGGTCACGGCGCCGGTGATGACGTTCTTCATCTTGACGCGGACGAAAGCAGCGCCCTTGCCGGGCTTTACGTGCTGGAACTCGACAACCTGCATAACCTTGCCATCCATGTCAAAGGTAACGCCGTTTCTAAATTCACCTGCAGAAATCATGTGTTTATCCTCCTAAGACTACCTCTCCGTTTTGGGAGGCGATTTGTTTTCACAGCTTTAGCTCATATATTGTACCGCAAAATTCGCTGTTATGCAATAGGGCACCGGAAAAAAAGTTAGACAATCATGAGATTTTTGGGGCTTGCGGTTATGTCGATTGCGCCATCCTCCGTTAAAACGGTCACGTCCTCGATACGAACGCCAAATTTCCCGGGAAGGTAAATACCCGGTTCGGCGGAGCAGACCGCGTTTACCGGCAGCGGCTCCTGATTCCGGGTGTTCATGTTGGGCGCCTCATGGATTTCCAGACCTAAGCTGTGACCGTAGCCATGACCGAAGTTTTCGCCGTAGCCGGCGTCCTCGATAATCTTCCGGGCCACGCCGTCCACATAGGCGCCGGTGACACCGGCTTTGGTCGCCGCGATGGCTGCATTCTGGGCTTCCAGCACAATGCTGTAGACCTTTTTCATCTCCTCGGTGGCATAGCCAACGGCAACGGTGCGGGTCATATCCGCGCAGTAGCCCATGTAGGAAGCGCCGAAGTCCATGGTCACGAAGTCCCCTGCCTGAATCTTCCGTTCCCCGGCAACGCCGTGGGGCAGGCTGGTGTTGGGGCCGGACACCACAATGGGGTCAAAGGCAAGGCCCGTGCCGCCGTTTTTATAGATACAGTAAATCAGCTCCGCCTGAAGCTCCAGCTCGGACATACCGATTTTGATTCTGGGCAGAACCTCCCTGAAAGCCTTGTCGGTGATCTCCTGGGCCTTCTTCATGAGGGCAATCTCCCATTCTTCCTTGGAAGCCCGGAAGTCGAAAATGGGCTTGTTGAAGGGCACCAGCTTGGCATTCAGGTTTTTTTCGTAGCCCTGAAGCTCAGCAACAGTGAGGTAATTCTCCTCATAGCCCAGGGTGGTCACGCCAAAGTCGGCAATGGCATCGTTGAGCCGCTGGAAGGGGGTGTGCTGACGGTCGGTCATCAGCACCTCGAAGCCCTTCAGATTCTTCTCGGCGGATTCGATGTAGCGGCTGTCGGTGAAATAGCGGCAGCCGGCTTTCGTAACGATGGCAACGCCCTCGGCGATGTCGAATTCCGCACCGTAGTGGCGGCTGTAGCGGGAAGTCAGCAGCAGGCCGTCCACTTCCCCGTTCAGCAGGGATAAATACTTTTCAAGGTTTTTCATTTGTCGATTCTCCTGTTTCTAGCGATAAAAATAAACGGCAGTTCCAGCACATGACGCGCCTTCAGCCAGAAGTTATGATTAGAAATGGCATCCACCAGTATGGAGGTCACGCCCGCGCAGTTAGCGCCCAATGTATCCGTATAAATCTGGTCGCCCACCAGCGCCGCCTGAGAAGCGGGAATGTCATATTTGCTCAGGCACTCCCGGATTCCCTTGCCGGAGGGCTTTCTTGCGTGGGTAATGCAGGGCAAGCCATATTCCCGGCAAAATGTAGGAACACGGTCCTTGTGGCTGTTGGATACAATGCACAATTGGATATCTTCTAATTTGTTCATTCTCTCCAGCCACGCCGTCATTTCAGGGGTTGGCGCATTGGTAGTATAGGGGACGATGGTATTGTCAAAATCCAGCATCAGCAGGCGGATATTCCGCGAGCGCAGCAGCTCCGGACTTAGTTCGGTTAGATTCTTCGCGATGATTTTCGGCAAAAAAGATAGGGGCATATTCTCCTCCCGGATTTCATAGGATAGTGTAAACGGAATGCTCCATCAAGGCATTATACCACGGAAAGGAGGATTTGTCCATGCCGATTGCGCGATATCTTGCCATGACCGGCGCGGAAATGGCAGGAAATGCTGTTTTTCCCGACTATGCGGCGTGGATGGCCTGTCATTTTTCGTCAAGCGGAAACGGTGTATCCAATCTCCCCAAATGGCTGCCCGCCGGTTCTCTGCTGATTCTCGACGACAGCACACCCATTCAGGAGCACGACCCTGAGAGAATTGCGGGAGAACTCGGCGAGTGTATGGGGCGGCTGCAATGCGTGGGGCTGCTGCTGGATTTCCAGCGGCCCGGTGAGGAACCGCTGCGGGAATTGACTGAATATCTGTGCCGGGTGCTTCCCTTCCCCGTGGTTGCATCCGATTCTTACGCCGATGGTTTGGACTGCGGGGTCTTTGTATCGCCCGTTCCGCCGGATACATCCATGGACACGTGGCTCTCCCGGTGGAACGGGCGGGAAATCTGGCTGGACACCACCATGGAGGGGCTGGAAATCGCGTTAACCGAAAAAGGCGCAAAAACCGCCCCCCTGCCCGCTTGGGATTGTCCGGAAAGCGGGCTGGAGGATACGCGTCTGCACTGTCACTATCAAATTTCCCTTGACAATGACGAGGCTGTATTTACCCTCTGGAGGGCAAGGGAAGATATCGCCGCACAATTGGAAGAAGCGGAATCGTTGGGCGTGAAAGCCGCCGTGGGGCTGTATCAGGAATTTGGGTGCCCGCTTCCGACCCCGGAAGCGGGCGCGGATTGACTATTTCCGTTTGTAGAGCAGCATTTCGTAGGAAATGCCGTTTTCCTCCCCGGATTGGAGGGTTTCTGCCGGATACCACCGGGAATCTCGGTCCAAATTTGGAAAAAAAGTGTCGGATTCAGGGGTGATGTGCACCTTGGTGATATACGCCCGGTCGCAGTAGGGCAGCAGCTGCCGGTAGACGCTGCCGCCGCCGATGACAAAGGCCCGGTCATGGTTTTCTGCCAGCTCCAGCACTTCCGCCGGGCTGTGGCAGACGGTGAAGCCGGGGATTTCGATTTCCTGCCGAGTCAGGGCCGCGTTCGCCCGCCCGGGCAGGGGCTTTCTGCCGGGAAAGTCGTCGATGGTGCGCCTGCCCGCAATGACAAGGCTGCCCCGGGTGGTCTCCCGGAAGAATTTCCGGTCGGCAGACAGAGCGACAGGCTGGGTGCCGTCTTTGCCGATGCCCCAGTCGTCATATACTGCTACGATCAGTTCCATATTTTCACCTTATATCGCCATCGGTATCTCAAAGTTGAATGGGTGGAATTGGTAATTCTCCATGGTAAAGGAATCCTTGGTAAAGGCGTAGAAATCCGTGATGGATTCGTCCATGCGGAAGGTGGGGGCATCGTAGCCGTCCAGTTCCAGCATGGCCTTCACCGCCGGAATGTGGCGGTCGTAGATGTGGCAGTCGGCGATGACGTGGACAAGCTCACCCGCCTGAAGCCCGGACACCTGGGCCATCATGTGGGTCAGCACGGCATACTGTACCACGTTCCAGTTATTCGCCGTCAGCATATCCTGAGAGCGCTGGTTCAAGATGGCATTGAGCTTGTTGCCCGTGACGTTGAAGGTCATGGAGTAGGCGCAGGGGTACAGGTTCATCTCGTGGAGGTCTTCAAAATTGTAGATATTGGTGAGAATCCGGCGGGAGGCGGGGTTGTGCTTCAAATCATACAGCACCCGGTCTACCTGATCGAAGTCGCCCTCCTTGTAGTGGTGCTTGATGCCAAGCTGGTAGCCGTAGGCCTTGCCGATGGTGCCGTCCTCCCCTGCCCACTCGTCCCAGACATGGCTTCCCAAATCCGCGATGCGGTTGCTTTTCTTCTGCCAGATCCACAGCAGCTCATCCACGGCGCTTTTCCAGTAGGTGCGGCGCAGAGTCATGATGGGAAATTCCTTGGACAGGTCGTAGCGGTTCACCACGCCGAAGGTTTTGATGGTGTGGGCGGGGGTGCCGTCGGCCCAGTGGGGGCGCACGTCCAACCCCTCATCGGAATAGCCCTCCTCCAGAATTTTCCGGCAGGTGGCCTTGTAGACTTCATCCGCGTAACTCATGACAGTTCCTCCAAATTGATTCTCTTCGCAATCATACCACAGCCATCGACAAATGGCAAGAAAAAGAAATTGTAGGGCGGGCTGCCCTACATAAGATGTTGGAAAATATGGGAAACACCGGGCAGTTTTGCTGCCCGGTGCTGCAATTTATAATCAGGCGAGAATAGGTTTGAGGGCCTCGGCAAGCTTGTTCTTCTGGGCCTCGGCTTCTGCCAAGTCCTTACCAAGGGTGGTAAAGTAGGTCTTGATCTTCGGTTCGGTGCCGGAGGGACGGACAATCACCGTGGCGCCGCCTTCCAGAGCGTAGACCAGCACGTTGGCAGCGGGCAGACCGGTCTCGGCAGTCTTTTCGTAGTCCGTGACCTTCACGACCTTATAGCCGCCGATTTCCACAGGGGGCTTTTCCCGCAGAGATGCCATGATGCCCGCCATCTTGTCCATGCCGCTAAGGCCCGGGAACTCGAAGGAATCGACCTTATTGAGGTATCTGCCGTACTTGGCGTAAATTTCTTCCAGCCGCTCCTTGATGGAGGAGCCGATGGAGCGGTAGTAGGCTGCCATTTCGCAGATCAGCATAGAGCCGACGATGGCATCCTTGTCCCGGACGTAGGAACCGGCAAGGTAGCCGTAGGATTCCTCGAAGCCCAGAATGAACCGCTCCACCTCGCCGTCCGCTTCCAGCCGGGCGATCTGGTCGCCAATCCACTTGAATCCGGTGAGGACGCTGCGCATTTCCACGCCGTAGTTGGCAGCGACGGCGTCCGCCAAGGGAGTGGACACCAGAGACTTGACAGCCACAGGCTTTCCGGGCATGGTGCCCTTCTCAATGCGGCCCGCGCAGATGTAGTCCAGCAGCAGCACGCCCACCTCGTTGCCGGAAACCAGCTCATAGGAGCCGTCGGGACACTTAATCGCGATACCCACACGGTCGGCGTCGGGGTCGGTGGCAAGCATCAGGTCCGCGCCGGAGGATTTCGCCAGCTCCAAGCCAAGACGCAGCGCTTCAAAAATTTCGGGGTTGGGATAGGGGCAGGTGGGGAAATTGCCGTCGGGGTTCTTCTGTTCAGGGACAATGGTGATGTCGTCAATGCCGATGTCGTGCAGCACCCGGGTGACGGGCACCAGACCGGAGCCGTTCAGAGGGGAGTAAACCAGCTTGAGACCGGCGGTCTTGCACAGGCCGGGGCGCACCTGACAGGCCTTGATAGCGTCATACAGCGCTTCCTTGCAGTCCTCGCCCACATATTCAATCAGGCCCTGATTCAGACCCTCCTCGAAGGACATCATTTTCGCGCCGTTGAGGATGTCGGTCTTTTGAATCTCGGCGTAGACCACAGCGGCGGCATCGTCGGTCATCTGGCAGCCGTCGGGGCCGTAGGCCTTGTAGCCGTTGTACCTGGCGGGGTTGTGGGAGGCGGTAATCATGATGCCCGCGTTGACGGCGTAGTAGCGGGTGGCAAAGGAGAGGGCAGGGACGGGCATCAGCGCGTCGTAGATCCGGACACGAATGCCGTTGGCAGCCAGCACGCAGGCGGCGGTGCGGGCAAACACGTCGGAATTGATTCGGCTGTCATAGGAGATGGCAACCAGCTGGTTGCCGCCCTGGGTCTTGACCCAGTTGGCCAGACCCTGAGTGGCCTGACGCACCACATAGATATTC
>JALFAD010000068.1 GCA_022772525.1 Clostridiales bacterium | reverse complement strand
CCGCAGGGATCTCAGAACCCGCGCGGGATCCAAAGCCGGGCATGCCTTTGCGCAGGGCGCGTCATGGCACAGCAGGCATTTATTTACTTCTGCTTTTTCAACTGTTTAATAATACATATATCCTCCTGTTCATCGGAAGCTCTCCCCGCCGGACGGACACGGCTCGCCGGTTTTCGCGCCCTGGGCAGATTTTCATACTCGTTCATTACCCCGGCCACAAAGACCTCCACCAGAGTTTTCAGCGGGATGTCATAGCGCACGGAGAGAAGGGTCAATATATCCAGAGGAATGTAAACATCGGAAGCCCGGGCGAAGTGACCCAGATAATTTCCCAGGCCGAACACCTCGATTTTGACCTCCACCGGGTCGATGGTATCCGCCCAGCAGGCCTGCAGCTTCCGGGCAGCGCTCCGGATCAGTCGGTTGTGGAGATACCGGTATCCCAAGGCGATGCCCCAGGTGATGAGCAGCATCAGCGGCGCCGCCAGCCAGAAGGGGATATACTCCCCCATCCGGTAAATGTCCCGCCAGCCGCCGGCGCTGTCCCTCCGGAAAAAGACCATGTACGCATAGACCGTCATATAGCACAGGAAGGGCAGCAGGGCGATCAGGGTGTCTCTGCGGACGAAGACCTTATCCGTCTCTGTGGAACAGAACAGGACGATGGCCATCAGCGGACAGACCACGTGGAGCCACAGATTCATGCCGATCACGGCGCTCTTTCCGTTGATGGGCAGGATCAGCACCATGGCGAAAATCAGGGTCAGGGTGACACAGACGGTACCGCTGTACTGCAGCACCATGATCCATTTCGGCGCCCGGAACTGCTTTTTCTGAATGCCCTCCACCGCGTAGGGCAGCATGAGGAAGGCCCCCACGCCGGACAGCAGATTGGAGTTTACGGTGAACAGATGGAACACAATGGTGCCGCCCCGCTCCGGCGTGAGGGCGGTGGGGGCCTCCAGAATACCCATGATGACAGCGGCGAAGGTAAAGAAGGATACGATCAGCCCGCCCACCAGGGCGACAAGGCTTCGTCTGCGCTGCAGTACGATGAGATAACGGTTTTTCTTCATTCGTCAATCACCTCCTGACACTGGCAGTCCGGACATCGTCCCGGCCACGGTTTTTCAGCAGGAAGGGCATGTGGTAGAGCAGCATCAGCACCATTGCCAGCACAGTCAGCTTCACCACATACATCTCCCAGCCCTGGTTCAGATTCAGATAGGGCAGGTTATCCGCCGGAGGACACATGGTGTAGAGAAAATCCGTGGGTGCCCCCATGGCGGTAAAGATGCTGTTGATCCAGATGGACACAATCCCCAGCACCAGGAGCAGTACCAGATCAATCTTCAGATTCCGGAGGGAATAGGTGACCGACCCGGTGCGGATCTGGTGGATGGCATAGACAATGAGCATGGCGTGGAAGAGGAAAAACTGGTAGGCCACCGGGGAGGAAAAGCTGACGCTGCTGTTGGGGAGAAGGATGGCGAAGGGGGCGCCCACCGCCATACACATACACATGAAACCGTTCAGATCCGCCTTGCGCTGCTCGTTTTTGCTGAAGTACTGATAAAACAGGAAAAAGATCTGCAGGGAGCAGAGCTGCAGAGGCAGGCAGCTCACCGGCAGAAATTTCACCGGGCCGGACACATTGGTGAACAGTCCGGTCTCCACGGTGTTGGAGAAGGTCTTGATCAGCTCGGAGATCACGCAGAGGAACAAACAGCCGGTGAGCAGGGGTCTGGTCGGGCACCGGAAGCGGGCCAGCAGAAACGAAGTAATCAGGATCACAAGAACGGTGATCCCCATCCAGAGAAAATGACTCGTTGTAAACATAATTGTCCTCCATCCCCCCTGCTTCGTCCGAAAAATGGCAGAGGCTTTCTTTCTGACTGCGCTCTCTTCGCGGCAGCCCCCGTCAGGCCGCGGGCTGCTCCTCCATGGCCGCGTGGAAGCGGGTGATCATGACGGCGGTCGCGGCATACCAAGCGTCGGCGGCCACGTCGGCAAAGCCGCCGTCCTCCTCCGCCTGGGGGCTGCCGGCCAGCCGCCACAGGATTTCAGCTATCGTAGCCCGACTAGCGGTTTCTGATACACCGAAGGTGCCGTCTTTGTGGTTGGTCATCAGCTTGTTTTTCCGACACCAAGCTACACCGTTATGGTACCACTGCAGTGTGGGAAAGTCAAAGGCTTTCCCATCTGTCGTAGGATAACAGGGCATAAAGGCCTTGTTGAGATCGTCCAGCCAGGTTTTTCCGCTGCCCCGGCGCACATCAAGAGGGTTGATCATCACGTCTCTGGTGCGCAGCGCAGCCGGTATGAAAGCACAGCAGACCAATGGGCAGTGCCACGCCCAACAGCAAGCCCGTCCAATTCCTCCTCAACTTCATTCCGTTGAACTCCCTTGCGGTCTTACTTTCCTTCTTTCTTCAGTTTCAGTCCAAACCAAATCAAAAAAATACCGGTCAGCAGGGTCGTAAGAATGGCTTCCACGCCATCGCCAAGTCCCTGTCCGTTCACCAGCGCCATCACCGTAAAGATGATTTTAAGACCCAGCACGATCACGCCGCACACAAAAATAAAGATTCCGGCAATTTTCTTATTCATTTCTATTCCTCCTGATGTATGTTTACTTCATATTCTCTCACTGTTCAAAACCGCCGGACTGTCCATTTTGATTCCGGCGCAGGCGGATACTCCCCCACCTGAGAAGCATCCGCCCGCGCCGGGGCTGTTTCATGCCCCGGCGCGGCTCTGTGCAGCAAAAAAGTGGTTACAGCACTTTCCGCTATGTTTTTATTCAGCCGCCTTCAGCACATCGATCAGGCTGGCCACATTGGCACCCTCGTCAGGGACGGTCTTGGGTGCAGTGGTACCGGGCTTATAAGTAACAGTACGGTTGATGTCCCGCACCTGCTGGCCGCGCACACGCCGGCGGCCGTCGCTTTTTTCAGCTTCCACTACATTGGATTTTTCCTTATTTCTGTTCCGTTACAGAAGAATTGCCCACATACTGTGCCTTGCCGAAGCCCAGGATGATTCTGAAAATGCCGGGGAGCAGCACCATGCCAATGGTGAAGCCGATGCCCTTGCCAAAGGCCTTGGACAGCTTATGGAAGCCCACGAGGGAAAGGACCCAGCCCACCAGGAACGCCAGCGAGAAAATCATTTGCAGCGCGGAGCCCTCCGCGACATACTGCATGGCAATACCGCCGCCGATGCCCAGAATGCAGACAGGCAGCGCCATCATGGGCTTCCATGTATACTTGTACTCCACATAGAAGTTGTAGAAGGGGATGATCGCTTTCCATCCGGGCTCGCCAAATTTGTTGAAGACTTTCCATCCGCCGATGATCTGCAGGATCTCCAAGGCGATCTGCAAAACAAACATTCCGCCGAGGAAGATGCCCAAAATACCACCCGCCATCAGTCCGCTCAACTGATCTGCATTAAACATCGTTGTCATTTCTTCGAAGCTCTCATCGGCAGGCGCAGTGGTCTCCTGCTTGAACTCTGCGTTGACCTTGACCTTGCCCGCAGGCATGGTGAAGGCATACTGGCCGTTGCCCTTGTCCGTCAGGGACAGGACATTGCCGCTGCCATCGGTCACGGTCAGCTTGTCCAGCACGAAGCCCGCATCAGGCTTGACCGTCACGGTGACAGTGGAGCCTGTGGCAGCATTCTTCGGGGAAACGCTCACGGAGCCGTTTTCGCTGCTGCTCAAAGTCACATTGGACACGCTGCTGGTGCTGCTGCCGCCGCTGCTGGGATCCGAAACAGGTGTCTTTTCTTCGAAGCTCTCATCGGCAGGCGCAGTGGTCTCCTGCTTGAACTCTGCGTTGACCTTGACCTTGCCCGCAGGCATGGTGAAGGCATACTGGCCGTTGCCCTTGTCCGTCAGGG
>JALFAD010000081.1 GCA_022772525.1 Clostridiales bacterium | reverse complement strand
CGGTGAGCCGGGGAACAGTTGTATTCTGAGCCCGGCTGCCACGTGACAGAACCCGAAGATAAGCAAGCTCCATACCGTCGGGTATGGTATCTTCCAACCGATACCTGCCGGACAGTTCGCCGGCATAGTTCACGGTTATCTCCCATGAAACAAACATACCCGGTTGTCCAAGCTCCTGGGTCAGAATGGTTCCCACGCTTCCACTCGTGGTTTCCTGAATTGATTCACCGTTAAACTTGAATACGGCACCGACTTTTTTCCATAGATTGGTTCCCTCATACAGGATATCTTCCGCCCTGCCCCGCTTAGTCCAGTTTTGGCCATCATCGCTCGTCCTGAGATAATTGCGATAATAGAGCGGATCACCAAAGAAGGGGTGGGGTGGAAGGAACGCAGGAGCAGTTTTAATAAAGATATACAGAGATTTCCCATCCAAAGGCAATGTCTTTTCCATCTTTACTGTGACATAAGAATAATCCTGGGTTTTCTCGCCAATAGCATACTCTACAGAATAAAAATCGTTTTCAACTTCAGTCAACTGGCCGCTGTTCAGAGCCGCGTTCAAATCGGTGAATCCCGTCAAATCACTTTCCGACAAGGGACTGGTATAGAGGCCAACCAGAGAATCCGCACGGATATAGGAATAGTCAGAACCAGTTCGCAGATAGTCCTGCATATAAGTTCCTGCACGGACAGAATCCCCATCCACCTTGATCGCCCAATATAGGGTTCCCTTTGAATAGTTTCCCGAACTGCTTGTGGGACCCTCGTAATACCAGGAGAGCTTCTTTGCCTCGATGGTATTTCCACCTTTCAGAATTACGTCCTTGGAAGCCGTTACTCCGGTCAGCGTAAAGGGGTCTCCGGTTCCGGGAATGATCTCGCCGGAGAGAGTAAAGCTGTTTTTGACAATTACCGCGGCAGTTCCCTCAACGGTTTTCGGCTGAGCGTAATAGCTGAGCCGGTAGGAATAGTTGTTCCCGGTCAACCCAAGCTGTGCCATGGTGAAGTTGAAGCTGGTATTGCCGTCTACCTTGACCCACAGGGTATCGACAACGCTGTTTCCATTTTTGATATCCAGCGCTTCCACCTTCACATAGCCCACAAACTGCATATAGGTGCCGTCGAGTTTGTCTGTCATGCTGGCGGAGGTCACGTTCCAGTCGCCCAGTTCGTTGACCAGAACCGTATATAGGTAGCTTCCGGCAGGGGCGGTGAAGTTTTCCGGCGGATTGATTTCCTCAACGGGCTCTGTTCCGGTGGCGTCAAAAACCCGGCCACTGATGGAAATATCAATGTCCTCTGTCAGCGCTTCCCCCACAAGTTTTTTTGCCCAATGGGAATACTGCAGGAATTTGGATTGCTGACTGGTTGCGAGATAGTCAAAGTCATCCTTCTTCGCGTTGTCGGAAAAAGCTTTGACGCTGTTATTGATGTACAGCTCCTTACCACCCGCCGCCGTCAGCGCTTCCAGCCCGACATGGACCTGATACTGGATGGTGAGGGCTTCTCCGGGAGCAAGATCGCCAAGAACCGCCGAGAACCCTTTGCCGTCCTCGTGCATAGTGGGCGTAAGGGCGGTGCCTGTCCCGCTGGCACTGGTTCCAATAAAGTACAGGAAAGAGCCATCCACATAATTCATGTAGGGTAGATACGTCTCGTTCGTCGGTTTTTCCGGGTCATTCAGGCAGTCATCAACCCGTACATTTTTCAGCGTAAACAGATTGCCCTTATTCGCCTGAGCCACCACCGTATAGGCGATGGTGTAACTTCCGTCCTCATTGCGGACCGGGCTTGCGGCAGTCTTTTTCAGATTCAGTCCGGCCTTGGGCTCCAGATTCGCCGTAGAATTTTCTTTGGGGTACTGGGCGGCATAAGCCTGAGCTTCGTTGGAGATCAGTTTCTCTTCGCTGTTCTGAAGATAGGTGTAGTTTTCTCCCAGCTTTACCCGGTAGCGGAGTGTACGGGTCTCGTTGGCAGTCATATCTCCGATTTCCCAGACAAGGTCTCCGGAAGCATCGATGCAGACGGTGCCGTGAGCCTTTCCTACCGCAATGGTTTCCCCGGGACTTCTGGTGCTTGTCAGGGTTTCCGCCTCGCTGCCGACCCCAAGGTAACTGACGAAGTCACTGTTTGCGGTAAAGTGATCGACCACCCGAACCTGCGGGCAGCCTTCCTTGCCAGCGGTCACGGTCAGTGTGTACTCCGCATAGTTTCCGTCCTCAGACTCCACAATTTTCGGCGAAACCGATTTTGTGAGGGCGACCGTGCCGTTTTTTGCCGCGATGTCTTCCTCAAATTGGGCAATGATGGTTACATCACCAAGCACCAGTTTCCCCTTGCCTTCATCGTCCAGCGCGGCGGGATCAACCCGGCTGGATACATTGAAGGATCCGCTGATAACCGTGACATTGTTTGCGTTCTGCACTTGCAGCCATTCATCATCGAAGTCAATTGTCAGGATGCCGTTCTCTACGGAAACCGTGCCAATTATTTCGCCATTTTCATCTGTCATATCGCCGTCCTTCGCGGGGTCGAGAAGAAGCTGCGGTAGTTCAAATTGGAGAACGCCTCCATTGGCAAGCAAATCCGAAAGAGGCACATTGGCAAAGTTCGCAGTCAGTTTTAATTTCGCGTCTCCGGGGATAACCACACCGTCAGTGACC
>JALFAD010000078.1 GCA_022772525.1 Clostridiales bacterium | reverse complement strand
CCGCCGCTGTACTTCACCTCAGCAAGGCCCTCGGTGATCTCGTCGATCTGCTCCTGAAGGAGCCGTTCCTGTCGCTCTCGGCTGATGGGGATTTTCTCGAACTGGCTGTGTCCCATGATGATGGCATCATAGTCGCCGGTGGCAATGCGGGCGCAGAACTTCTTGCGGTTGTGGGTCTCAAAGTCCTTTTTTGTGGTGACAAGAATGTTGGCGGAGGGATAGAGCCGCAGAAACTCCGACGCCCATTGTTCGGTCAGATGGTTCGGCACCACAAAGAGGGATTTCTGACACAAGCCCAGGCGCTTACTCTCCATGGCGGCAGCCACCATTTCAAAGGTTTTGCCAGCGCCTACCTCGTGTGCCAGCAGCGTATTGCCGCCGTACAGCACATGAGCGATAGCGTTTTTCTGGTGTTCCCGCAAGGTGATGGCCGGGTTCATACCACCGAAAGTAATGTGTCCGCCGTCGTATTCACGGGGACGGGTGGAGTTCATTTCCTCATTGTACTGGCGGACCAGAGCTTGGCGGCGGTCCGGGTCTTTCCAAATCCAGTCCTTAAAAGCGTCCCGGATGGCTTGCTGCTTTTGGGCAGCCAGGGTGGTCTCTTTGGCATTCAGCACCCGGCGCTCTTTGCCGTCTGCATCCTCTATGGTGTCGTAGATACGGACATCCCGCAGGTTCAGGCTGTCCTCCAGAATCTTGTAGGCATTGGCACGGCTGGTTCCGTAGGTGGTATAGGCTGCCACATTGTTCTGGCTTACAGAGCTTTTGCCGGTGATCTGCCACTCAGCGGTGAAAGAAGAATAGTTGACCTCGATATTGCGCTGGAGATAAAACGGCGTGTCGAAGGTCTCATACATAAACTGCTGGATGTACTCTTTGTCGATCCAGGTAGCGCCCAGGCGCACCTCAATCTCCGACGCATCCAGGTCTTTGGGCTGGGCAGCGGTAAGGGCCTCCACATTGACTGCAAAGGAAGGGTCCTGCTGTGCTGCCCGCTGTGCCTGACACAGCTTGCGCCGCACATTGCCGGACAGGTATTCGTCGGCTGTTACATAATGGGGAGTGCCGTCTTTCTCCAACTGCCCAGGTACACGGAAGATCACGCCTTGCAGCTCGTCGGCCAGTTCGTCGCCGGTCTTGCCGGTCAACTCCGCCATATACGCCATATCGACAAAGGCTTTTTCGGAAATTGATACGGCCAGAGCTTCACTTGCGGTATCCACAGTGTCCACCGCCTTGTGGGGCTTGATGGTGCGCTTGGTGAACATATCCGCCTTGCGCTCCAGCTTGCCGTCCTCGTCAATGACTTCCAGCGCGCAGAGCAGATAGTAGCTGGAATCATCAGCAAAGGCCAGCCGGTTCGCCCGGTCATTGATAAGACCATATTTTGCAGAGAAGCTGTCATAGAGCCGGTTCAGTTCGGCCTGTTTGTCCTGGATGGCGCTGTCCGGTGTGGCGGCGTCCATTTGCAGATCAATGAGCTGCTGGACACATTCTCGCAGCCCCACCAGCCCCTTCACACGGGCTTCGGCGGTGGCATTCAGGTCAGGCCGTACCATACAGCTGTTTTCACGGTAATACACATCGCCGTCCACAACGGTGTAGGAGTAATTTTTCACATTGGGGTCAGCAGGGATAGAAGTGTCGATGGCTTCGCCCTCGCCCAGCTCCGGCAGCTCGGCCTCCTGGTAGGTACCGCGAATGTACTTCACGGCATCATGCAGCTGATCGGCAAGCTCCAGCCCCTCGATGGGGTTCACGGTGTAGTCCATGCCGTGAGCGGTGCTTTCCGGCTCCTGTCGGCCCAGTACCATTTCCAGGTGGTCCAGGAAATAGCGGTTGATGGCAAAGCCGTCCTCGGTCCGTCCGGTCTGCGTCCACTCCGGCACAATATCCAGCGGGCGATCCCGCTTTTGCAGGAAGATGATGTCCGACACAACCTCGGTCCCCGCGTTGCCCTTAAACGCATTGTTGGGCAGGCGAATAGCCCCCAGCAGCTCGGCGCGCTGAGCAAGGTACCGGCGCACAGTGGAATCCTTGGCGTCCATCGTGTAGCGGCTGGTGACAAAGGCCACCACACCGCCGGGACGCACCTGGTCCAACGCCTTGGCAAAAAAGTAGTTATGAATGCTGAAATTCAGCTTGTCATAGGCTTTATCCCGAACCTGATACTGGCCAAACGGAACATTACCCACCGCCAGATCGTAGAAATCCCGCCTATCGGTGGTTTCAAACCCTGCCACGGTGATGTCGGCCTTGGGATAGAGCTGCTTGGCAATACGCCCGCTGATGGAATCCAGCTCCACGCCGTAAAGACGGCTGTTTCGCATTTCCTCCGGCAGCATACCGAAGAAATTGCCCACACCACAGGACGGCTCCAGGATGTTGCCGGTCTCAAATCCCATACGGCCCACCGCCTCGTAAATCGCTTTGATGACCGTAGGACTGGTGTAGTGCGCGTTGAGGGTGGAACCTCTAGCAGCGGCATATTCCTCCGGGGTCAGCAGCTCCTTCAGCTGGGCATATTCCTTGCTCCAGCTTTCCTTGTCGGGGTCAAAGGCATCGGCAAGGCCGCCCCAGCCCACATACCGGGAAAGGATTTTCTGCTGTTCCGGCGTTGCCTGCCCG
>JALFAD010000045.1 GCA_022772525.1 Clostridiales bacterium | reverse complement strand
TTGGCCAAGGTGTCGGCAATGCGTATTATGTGGAGAAGAGCATGACCGAATTGCGAAACCTGACCCGGCAGGAGTGGCAGACCCAGTTGGCTGGGCGGATGTTCAGCACTGACTCGGCACTTCGGGTCACGCCATACGAAGAATTGCGCAGCTTCATTCAGGAAGAACTGGGGGAGCTGTTTGAGGAGGAAGCACAGAAATGATGGAAGATGAAAGCATACAGATGAGTCTGCTGCCGGATGCCATGCCGGTTGCAGCGCGGGGAGAGAATGAGATCGACCTCGGCGAATATGAGATCGTGCGCCCGGAGTTTTTCGCCCATATCAAGGAACCGGCGTTGACCGTCAATGTTGACAAGATCGGTGTGAATACAGCCTGTGTTCGTTTGATGCCGGATGTAGAATATGTACAGATCCTTATCAACCGTAAAGAGAAGAAGCTCTTGCTCAAGCCCTGCGAGGAAACTGAGATTACCGGTTATCGCTGGGGGCGGACGAAGGAAGGAAAGCGGTATCCCTCCCAGCGAACCGGTGAGCCATTCGTCCTGACGCTGTGCAAGATCATGGACTGGAATCCAGACTATCGGTATAAGGTACTGGGTAAAATGGTGCGCGCCAATGGACAGGCGTTGATTGCTTTCGATCTGACTTCCAGCGAATGCTTCCCGAAGGTGGTCAACCGGGACGGCAAACGGGTCAGCAGCCGCCAGGCTATCTTTGCCGAACAGTGGAGCGGACGGTTCGGTCCCACCTATTCGGAGAGCCGCCGGAGTCTGGAAGTCAAGACCTTTGATGATTACACGGTCATCACGGTGAATGGGAAGCGGGCAGAAATACAGCCTCGGAAGGAAGAACAGGAGATGCCCCATGAGCTGTGAACCGGAACTGGGGCTCCGGCTGGACACCAGGTATAACCGAATCTGCATCCATCGGGCAACGTTGAAAGCCATCGGAAATCCGGAATATGTGGTGTTGGGCATTCATCCCAAAGGCCGGAAGCTGGTGGTGCTGCCATCATCGGAAAATGTGCCGGATGCCCTCCGTGTCCGATATGCTGAGGACAACACCTTCAGCATCCACAGTAAACCTTTGCTGGACGGCATCCGAACCGTGGTCCCGCAGTATGGCCAGCCGAGGTCGTATCTGCTCCGGGGGAAATTGCTGACTGGTCGCCCCGCGGTGGCTTTTGACATGGACGTGATGGAGCGCATTACAGAAGCAGAATGAGGGAGAGAAGATGAAGAAGATACTGCAAATAGATCCGGAATTCAAAAGGCTCGGCGTTCCGTTGTCACCGGAAGAAGAACATAAACTGGAAAAAAGCCTGATCCGGGAGGGCTGTCTGGAACCCATCTCGGCATGGCATGGCTGCATTCTGGATGGGCATAAGCGGTATGAGATCTGCAGTTACGAAGAAATCGAGTTTGAAATCAGGGAGATGGATTTTGCAACCAGAGAGGAAGCCATCATCTGGGTATGCAGTAAAAGAGTTGAGAAGCTGAATCACCCCTGCCCAATTTATAAATATCTGGTGGGAAAATGGTACTGTGCAGAAAAGCAATTGGTTCATCAGAAGCGAAAAATAGAGAAACGGAAAACATTGGATTTAGAGATTGAAACAAGAGATGAAACAGGCCGAATAGTAAGCATCCCTGTGGATAGGGTTTCGCTTGTTGTGGCACACAAGGTTTCCCGGACAAGAAGTGCGATTGAAAAATACGGCAGTCTGTCGAAGCTATATGATGAAATCGCTGAGAAAGATACCGCTCTGTTTGATGCAATTATGAGTGGACGAATCTCAGTGACATTTGCGCGGATTCAGGAAATGGCAAAAATGAACAGTATAAAGCTGGCCAGTATGCGGCGCAGGCTGCTGCATGAAAAAGATGTAAAAATGCGCCAGCACAAGCCGCATCCAAAGCAAGATGAACTGGAGCAAAAGAAATCAAACCCGGTGCAGATTGCGCCTTTGGAGACGGGCATCAAAGAGATGCCAGTATTTGACCCGGACATGGAGTTTCGCGGATTGATGCTGACCATTCCTACATGGATGAACGCTATTGCCCGGGCACGGGGGAAAACGAAAATTGAAATGGTATCAGATTCTACCAAAGAACAGCTTGCCAACACACTGCACAAGCTGGAAGAAGAAATCACGCAGACGCTGGAGGTGATTGAGCGATGAATGAAGATATGCTGACGGAAGCGCAGAGACGCTGCATTCCAAATGTGTCCTTTGAGTTGATCCCCATTCGCAATCTGGTTTCCAATCAGGACTATCAGCGGCCATTATCTGAAAACCATATCCGCAAGGCTTTGGAAGAATTTGATGTTTACCAGATTAACCCGGTGAAAGTGAGCCGCCGTGACGGTATAAATTATGTATTTGACGGACAGCACACCATTGAGATCGTTGCCAGCGAGTCCGGGTCCCGTGATACGCCAGTGTGGTGCATGATTTACGATGATCTGAAATACAAAGAAGAAGCCCACATCTTTGCCGATCAGCAAAAGCATGTGAAATCGCTTTCTTCTTACGAAACCTTTAAGGCACACATTGAGGCCGATGACCCAAAGCAGAAGATGATCGAGGCCATTGTGCGCTCGTATGGTCTGAGCATCACCTCGACCAAAGCAAGGAACGGCATCAGTGCAGTTTCCACTTTGGAACGCATCTATGACAAATACGGACAAGCTGTTCTGGACCGCACACTCCGTCTGGCGGCGGCAACATGGGAAGGAGAGGACAACTCCTTTTCTGGCAGCATCCTGATGGGCATCGCCCGAATTGTTGTGGCATATGGTGATTCCATACGGGACGATGTATTTAAGGATCACGTAGGCCGGGTATCTGTCAAGGCAATCATCCGTGCAGCGAAGGAACGGCGGCCCGGAGCTTTGGGCTACGCTGAAGCGATGATTCTTGAGTACAATAAAAAGAGTAAATATCGCCTTTCGCTGCGAACGCTCTACGGCGGGCAGCCGGTGAACAGTGAGGATGAATTCGTGGAAGAATAGAAAATGAGAGAGGACTGCTTTGAATCCGATTCTTCTACAAATTGGACTCTGATATTCAGTTTTGGATTACTTGCCATTTGTCAGACGCATGCTTTATATACTGATTTCGGTTAAGATTGTGAAGTGATACTTGCAAAGGCTTGACACATGTGTTACAATGGGCTTGTGAAGCCCATTAGGGTGAAAGCGAAAAAGTGATTTCATCCTCAAAATGTGCGTACGTGCGAATGAAATTCAATTGAATAGCAGATTGTTGACAGTCGTATGGTGTAATGCTATACGACTGGTTTTTTATTATGCAGGTTAGCTAAGGCTAACCTAGGATAAAACCGGGAGGGGGGCCTGCTTATCGCTGAACCGGTTAATCTGGAGAAATGCTCGGTATGCACGGAGCATCCTGACTGCTTCGCTTGTATCAACGGAAAATGCACAGCTCTGAGCGAATGTGTAGGTCAGGGCTGTGTTTTTTATAGGAGGTATGCCCAGGCAATAGACTACCTGGTTGACGAAGAGGAAAAACAGGTGAACGTGATGGCGATATTCAATGCCAAAAGGGACTATATGCGCGTAATGAAAAAATATATCTGAGTCTATTTCAAGTTTGGATGAAGCATCTTAACTTAATTCTACCACTGGGACGATACTACAAAACAACTGCAACCTCAACTGGCTGCAGCCGCTCCTTATACTTTTTGTAGCCAGTGCCTTCCGGCACTGGCTACTGTGTTGGGGGCTTTTTTAACAGCCACTTTACTTTTTACATGGCTATTTCATCACCGGAGGAAAAGGTTGTCAACTGTCGGAGCAGCGGAAAAAAGGCCGAAAAATTACCGTTTCCCACGGGAAAAAGAATGGAATATGTCAGTTATTTTTCCGTCTGCGCAGTCTCATCCCAAAGGCAGCAGCTGCCTTTGTTGTCCCGCTTGGCCCGGTACATGGCCTGATCCGCCCGCTCAATGAGCGCCATGGTAGGTCTTTCTCCAATCCCACACAAGGCAATGCCCACAGAACAGGTCGGCGGCATCGGGCCGGCGTCAATGCTCTCACGGAAAGCGTCACAGATTTTCCTGCCCTTCTTCAGTGCGCTCTCACCCTGGCCCAGATGCTTGAGAATCACCACAAATTCGTCCCCGCCGTAGCGGCACAGAACGTCCCCTGCCCGGGTCTGCCGGCGCAGCAGGGCCGTGAAGGACTGAATCATCTGGTCGCCCACATCGTGTCCGCAGGTGTCGTTGGTCTGCTTCAGGTTGTCCAAATCAAACAGATACACCGCCAGCGGCAGATCCTCCTTCCGCAGGGAATCCATTTCCGTCTGAAGACCCCGGCGGTTCAGCAGGCCCGTCAGGAAATCCCGGCTGGCTTCGTCCTGAAGCTCCCGCTCCCGCTTGCGGGAGCGCACCATGTCGATCAGCCGGTCCACCCGTCTGCACATATCAAACATGGGATGGCACCTGCACAGGAAATCGTCGGCTTCCATGGTCAGCGGCAGCGACTCCACCGCTTCTCCGTTGGGGATGCTCGCCAGCACCGGAATCTGCCACAGGGACAGATCTTTTCGCAGGGCCTCCATCACCCGTGCAGCCCCATCGCCGGGCAGCGTCATGCTCAGGATAACCAGTGCGATGTCCGGATGCTCCCGGACACAGGCAAGGGCGCTGTCGGCATCAGAGGCGGTCAGCACCGCATAGTGTCCATCAAAGGCGCTGCGAATCCGCTCCTGATTGGCAGAATCCTCGTCCACCACCAGCAGGGTATACCGGTCGTTTCTTACCGGGGCGCTCCGGCGCTCTACTGCGGAGCTGCTCTGAGCCGACCACAGTTTCTCAAACTCCGCCACCGGCATGGGCTTGGCAAAATAGTAGCCCTGCACATAGTCGCAGCCCACCGCCAGCAGACGGCTGACCTGCGCCCGGGTCTCCACGCCTTCCGCCACCACGCCCAGCTTCAGCCGGTGGGCCATGGTAATGATATCGTTGAGAATGCTCTGATCCTCGGGCTTGGCAATCTCGTTCTGCACGAACTTCATATCCAGCTTGAGGATATCCAGCTTCATCTGGCCCAGCATATTCAGGGAGGAATAGCCGCTGCCGAAGTCGTCCATCTCGATGGGGAAACCCAAAGCGTGCAGCTGATCCACCGTAGCGACAATCTGGCTGGAGTTCTCCGTGTAGGCGCTCTCCGTAATTTCCAGATGCAGGTATTTGGGGTCGATATCGTATTTCTGAACCAGTCCCTGAAGAATATCCACCAGTCGAATCTGATAAACGTCCGCCCGGGACACGTTGACGGACACCGGCAGCAGGGGCAGGCCCTTCTGCTTCCACTGGGCAAGCAGGGCGCACACATGCTCCCAGACATATTCGTCCAGCCTGTGAATAAAACCGTTCTTCTCAAACAGTGGAATAAACTCGCCGGGGGACATAAAGCCCCACTCCGGGTGAATCCAGCGTACCAGTGCCTCCGCGCCCGCCATACAGTTGTCCGTTAAACTGTACTTAGGCTGAAGGTAAATCACGAACTGTTCTTCCGCCAGAGCCGTCTCCATGGCATCGGTGATGGCTTTTTCCCGGAAAAGCCTGCCGCGCAGCGCATCGTCATACACGGCAAAATACCGGTCATACTGCCCCTTGATGCTGTCCACCGCCAGCAGCGCCCGGTCGCACATCTGCTCCACCGGGACGGAGGGGTCGGTAATTTCATAGATACCCCAGCGCATCACAATATTGTGAAACGACTGTGCTTCCCCCAGCGGAAAGTTTCCAAAATCCTGCCAATCCTGCTCCTCCTGCGTCCGTTCCTGCAGGCACAGGAACCGGTCCGCAGTATAGCGTCCGCAGAAGCCGTGGCTGCCCATCATGTTCTTGGCAACATCCGCAACCTTTTTCAGCAGCCGGTCGCCTGCACGTCTTCCGAAAGCATCGTTATAGAGCTTGAAATTTTCAATATTGGTGCACAGAATGGTATAGGCCTGCTCCGGGTTCGCGTCCAGCCGCTCCCGTACTTTGCGGTAGAAGAACTCCTTGCTGTACAGCCCGGTCAGCCGGTCATACTGGAACTGGTTGACCATAGCGGCAGTTTCCCGCAGCTTAATGAGACTTGCCACCCGGTGCAGAATCACCTGTGGGCGGTAGGGCTTGGGCACGAAATCCGTCGCGCCGTGGGCAAGGGCGGACACCTCATCCTCCTCGCTGCTTCCCTGCGTCATGACAATCACGGGGATGAGGGAAAGCTCCGGTTCCGCCCGAAGACGGTCCAGAAAGTGATAGCCGTCCATCACAGGCATCATGACATCCAGAAGAATGAGAGACACGCTGTCCTGGCTTTTCTTCAGCATATCCAGCGCTTCCTGACCATTGCAGGCCTCCAACACGCTGTATTCCCCGGACAGGATCTCGCACAGCATCGCGCGGTTCAGGTCGTTGTCCTCCACCACCAGTATCCGTTTGCGCGTCACCATAGGCAAAGCCTTCTTTCTCTTGCAGCGGTCGGCTGTAATATTTCAACGCTGCGCCGCAATCTCAGAATTGTAAATATAACGTAACATTCCCATGATAGCATCCCACCCATGGGAAATCAAGCATGATTTTGTTTAATTTATCGATATTTGTCGAGTCACCGTGATGGGAATTACCCCCTCAGCGCATCCACAGGAAGTCCATAAAGCCGGGAACCTGCTTTTCCCAGTCGGCTTCACAGTGGCCGCCGCCCGTCTGGCAGCAGGCCCAGGCCGCGCCGCCCTGTTCCGTCACCCGGTCGGCGATGGCGTGATTCCACTGATACGAAGAGCTGCGGGGGTCTTCCCGGTCGGGATCATGGACGCCCCAGGCCTCCCGGGAACCCCAGGACAGATACACCCGGGTATCCGGATCAATGGGCGTGCTGTAAACATCCGCCATAACGGATTCCGGGCAGAAGCCAATGGCGCTGGACACACAGGCTGCCTTGGAAAAAATCCGGTTATAATGAACCACGCCCCGGATGGACATGAGACCGCCCATACTGGAACCGGCAATCCCGGTGCACTCCCGGTTTGGATAGGTGCGGTATTCCCGGTCGATCAGGGGCTTGATTTCGTTTACAATCCAGTCAAGGGTTTCGTTCCCCTTCACTGCCAGCGGCCCGAAGGCCGTGGTAGTGGCGGGATAGGGCAGGTATTCCTCCAGACGTTCGTTGCCAACGTGGCTGCACTCCATGCCCACGATAATCATGTTCTTGTTCCAGCCATCCAGGAAGGTCTTCAGGCCCCAGCTTTTGCCGTAGGTGGCGTCGCTGTCGTAAAACAGGTTGTGCCCGTCAAAGAAGTACATCACCGGGTAGCGCTCGTCGGTGTAATCATAGTCCTCTGGCAGATAAATGTGCAGGGGCCGGTTGGCCCCGTAATAGGGGAAGTCGCGTTTAATAACCATATGCTGTTCTCCTCTTGCTTGAATCATGGGAAATAGATACACAAATCGTAATTTGCAGGGGCAATCCACCGAACATTATTATAGCATGATACCCACAGTTTGCAAGGTGCATAACAGCCCCTGAGACCCTTCGGCCTCAGGGGCAGCTGTTACAGGTTCGTATAACCCATCAGGTACTCGTCCACCACGGCGGCGGTATCCCGGCCCTCCCGCAAGGCCCAGACCACAAGGCTCTGGCCCCGGCGCATATCGCCGCATGCGAAGATGCCGGGCTGGCTGGTGGCATATTTCGTATCCGCCACGGTGCCCCGGGGAGTCATATCCACGCCAAAGGCTTCCGCCACATAGGGTTCGCAGCCGGTGAAGCCCGCGGCAATCAGCACCAGATCGCACTCGATAGCAAATTCCTCGCCGGTGGGCACCATCATCCGCCGTCCGTCCACCACCTGACTTTCCAGCTTGGCAATCAGCGCGCCGCAAACTTGCCCATTTTCGTTCTTATAGAACTCCTTGACGGTGGTCTTGTACAGCCGGGGATCGGAGCCAAACTTGGCGATGGCCTCCTGCTGGCCGTAATCGGTTTTCAGCACCCGGGGCCACTCAGGCCAATCGTTGCCGGGAGCGCGACAGGTGGGCGGACAGGGCATCATTTCCAGTTGGGTCACGCCGGTGCAGCCCTGCCGGATGGCGGTGCCTACGCAGTCGTTGCCGGTATCGCCGCCGCCGATGACCAGCACCTTCTTGCCCTCGGCAGTGATGGCTCTGCTGTCGGCAAAATTGGAGTCCAGCAGACTCTTTGTGACGCTGCTGAGGTAATCCACCGCAAAGTAAATGCCCTCCGCGTCCCGGCCCGGCACTCCGATGTCCCGGGGCTGCTTTGCGCCACAGCACAGCACCACAGCGTCATACTGTTGCTTTAATTCCTCAGCGGTAATGTCCCGGCCCACGTCCGTGCTGGTAATAAAGTCGATGCCCTCTTCCTTGAGGATATCCACCCGGCGGTCAATGACCCACTTTTCCAGCTTCATGTTGGGGATGCCGTACATCAGAAGGCCGCCCACCCGGTCGCTGCGCTCGTACATGGTGACCTTATGACCACGCTTGTTGAGCAAATCCGCCACGGACAGGCCGGAGGGGCCGGTGCCCACCACCGCCACCCGCTTTCCCGTGCGGGATGGTGGCGGCACCGCGTGAATGGTGCCGCTTTCGTAGCCGTACTCCACCACGGCCCGCTCGTTTTCCTTGACGGTGACGGGATTCCCGGTGGTCATGCCGCAGGTGCAGGCAGCCTCGCACAGGGCGGGGCACACCCGGCTGGTAAATTCGGGATAGCGGTTGGTGGCAATGAGCCGCTTTACCGCCAGATCCCACTGGCCCCGATAAACCAGATCGTTCCACTCGGGAATCAGATTGTTCAGGGGACATCCGCTGAACATGCCCCCAATCAGCATGCCGCTCTGGCAGAAGGGGACACCGCAGTCCATGCAGCGGGCACCCTGAGCCTGCTGCTCATCGGGGTGCAGGGGGATGTGAAATTCGTTGAAGTTTTTGGTACGTTCCTCCGGGGGCAGCTCAAGGCTGACCTGCCGGTTGATTTCCATAAATCCTGTAGGCTTTCCCATTGTTGCGACCCTCCTTATTTGCCGTTTTTCATGGCGTAGAACGCCTCAATCTGGGCCTGCTCGCTGTCCTCGCCCTTTTCTTCCATCTGGGCGATGAGCCGGAGCATCTTGTCATAGTCGTGGGGCAGAACCTTCTTGAACTTGTGCAGATAGGAACCGAAGTTTTCCAGAATTTCCTTGCCTCTGGGAGAGCCGGTGGCTTCCACGTGCTCGCGAATCAGGTCTTTCAGCAGGGACACATCGTACTTGTGCTCCACCGGTTCCAGACTTACCATGTCCTTGTTGACCCGCTGGTAGAAGTCCCAGTCCTCGTCGAGAACATAGGCGATGCCGCCGCTCATGCCGGCCGCGAAGTTCTTGCCGGTCTTGCCCAGCACCACCACAGTGCCGCCGGTCATGTACTCACAGCCGTGGTCGCCTACGCCCTCCACAACCGCCGTCGCGCCGGAGTTACGGACGCAGAACCGCTCGCCCGCCACGCCGCTGATGAAGGCCTTGCCGCCGGTGGCACCGTAGAGGGCCACGTTGCCGATGACGATATTCTGGCTCCGGTCGTAGGTGACGTTTTTGGGCGGATAGACGATGATTTTGCCGCCGGACAGGCCCTTGCCCAGATAGTCGTTGCAGTCGCCCACCAGCTCCAGGGTCAGGCCCTTGGGGATAAACGCGCCGAAGCTCTGACCGCCGTAGCCGTTGCAGATGACGTGGAAGGTATCGTCGGGCAGGGTATTGCCGAATTTCGCGGTGATCTCGGAGCCGAAAATGCTGCCGAAGGTACGGTCGGTGTTGCCCACCTCCACGGTGATGGTGGAGGGTTTGGGCTGCGCCATGTCGAAGCTCTTCTTGAACTTCTTCATCAGAATCTGCATATCCGGAGTCTGCTCCAAGCCAAAGTTGTAAACCGCTTGGGGTTCAAAATGAACATTGGAGTTTTCCACCAGCGGATTGTGCAGCAGGGCGGACAGATCCATCTCGCTGGCCCGGGAGCCGGGAGCGGCGGGCTTGACCTTGAGCAGGTCGGTGCGGCCCACCAGCTCTTCCACGGTTCGCACGCCCAGCTTTGCCATGTATTCCCGCAGATCCTGAGCCATGAACTTCATGAAATTCATGACGTACTCGGGCTTGCCCTTGAACTTCTTTCTCAATTCGGGGTTCTGGGTGCAGATGCCCATGGGGCAGGTATCCAGATTGCACACCCGCATCATGACGCAGCCCATAGCCACCAGCGGGCCGGTACCGAAGCCGAATTCCTCCGCGCCCAGCATGGCGGCGATGGCCACATCCCGGCCGGACATGAGCTTACTGTCGGACTCGATACGAACCCGGGAGCGCAGGCCGTTCATAATCAGGCACTGGTGAGCCTCCGCGATGCCCAGTTCCCAAGGCAGGCCCGCATTGTGAATGGAGGAATTGATGGAGGCCGCGCCGGTGCCGCCGTCAAAGCCGGAAATCAGAATGACCTCCGCACCGGCCTTGGCAACGCCTGCGGCGATGGTGCCGACACCGGCCTCGCTGACCAGCTTGACATTGATAGCGGCCTTGCGGTTGGCGCACTTCAGGTCATAAATCAGCTGGGCCAGATCCTCGATGGAGTAGATATCGTGATGGGGCGGAGGGGAAATGAGCCCTACGCCGGTGGTGGAGTTACGGCACTTGGCGACCCAGGGGTAGACCTTCGCGCCGGGCAGCTGACCGCCCTCGCCGGGCTTTGCGCCCTGTGCCATTTTGATCTGGATTTCCTTGGCGGACACCAGATACTTGCTGGTGACACCGAACCGTGCAGAGGCCACCTGCTTGATGGCGCTGTTGCGCTCGGTGCCGTAGCGGGATTCATCCTCGCCGCCCTCGCCGGTGTTGGACTTGCCGCCCAGACGGTTCATGGCGATGGCCATGCACTCGTGGGCCTCCTGAGACAGCGCGCCGTAGCTCATGGCGGCGGTCTTGAAGCGCTTGACAATGCTGTCAACGCTCTCCACCTC
Source organism: Clostridiales bacterium (assembly GCA_022772525.1). Classification (GTDB taxonomy): domain Bacteria; phylum Bacillota; class Clostridia; order Oscillospirales; family Oscillospiraceae; genus Faecousia. Next base: position 18,281 of record JALFAD010000045.1, on the reverse strand, counting down.
ATCAATGGGCACGCCCTCGGCAGGATAGTTGAAGTCCAGCAGGCTTCTCAGGTGCATATCGTCGCCGGCTTCGTTGGCGGCAAGGGCGGTGTACTGCTTGAACTTGCCGTAGTCGTCCGTCCACACCGCCTGTTGTAACAAATGGATGGTCTGAGGATTGTACAGGTGCTGCTCCGCCGCCGGGCCGCTGCGGAACTTGTGGGCGCCGGTGCTGGGCAGATCCATGTAGATGTCCAGTCCCAGCGGGTCGAAAGCCTGACGGTGGCGGTCCTCCAGCTCCTGCTGAATATCCAGCAGCGTGATGCCACCCACCCGGCTGACGGTGTTGGTGAAATACTTGTCGATGACGTCGGAGCTGATGCCCACAGCCTCGAAAATCTGGCTGCCCTGATAGGACTGGATGGTGGAGATGCCCATTTTGGAGGCGATCTTCACGATGCCCGCCAGCACGGCCTTGTTGTAATCATTGACGGCGGCGTAGTAGTCCTTTTCCAGCAGTCCGTCATGAATCAGGCTGCCGATGCTCTCTTGGGCAAGATAGGGGTTGATGGCACAGGCGCCGTAGCCCAGCAGGGTCGCAAAGTCGTGCACCAGCCTCGGCTCGCCGCTTTCCAGAATCAGGGCCATGGCGGTACGCTTGCGGGTGCGCACCAGATACTTGGACACCGCGCCCACCGCCAGCAGGCTGGGGATGGCAACGTGGTATTCGTCAATGTCCCGGTCGGACAGAATCAGAATGTTGGCCCCGTCCCGATAGGCCCGGTCCACGTCCACGAACAGCCGGTCAATAGCCTTTTCCAGAGAGGTGTTTTTATAGTAGCAGATGGAAACGGTGACCACCTTGAAGCCCGGCACCTGCATGGCCTTGATCTTCATGAGATCGGTTTCCGTCAGGATTGGGTTGTCGATTTTCAGCACCTTGCAGTTGTCGGCGGCTTCTTCCAGCAGGTTGCCCTGAGCGCCAACATATACCGTGGTGGAGGTGACCACCTTCTCCCGAAGGGCGTCGATGGGCGGGTTCGTAACCTGTGCGAACATCTGCTTGAAGTATTCAAACAGCGGCGGATGGGTGTGGCTCAACACGGCAAGCGGGGTGTCGCTGCCCATGGCCCCGGCAGGCTCGCCGCCGTTTTTCGCCATTTGCAGCATGATGGTGCTCACGTCCTCATAGCGGTAGCCGAAGGCCTTCTGCAAGCGCACCAGCTCCTCGTGGGTGTGCCCCGGCACCCGTTCATTCGGCACCTTCAGGTCGTCCATGCTCACAAGGTTCCGATCCAGCCACTCGCCGTAGGGCTGACGGCTGGCATAGTCAGCCTTCAGTGCCTCGTCATCCACCAGTTCGCCCTTCACGGTGTCCACCAGCAGCATCTTGCCGGGGCGCAGGCGATCCTTGCGCTCAATGTCCTCAGCGGGGATATCCAGTACGCCCACCTCGCTGGACAGGATCAGCCGTCCGTCCTTGGTGATGTAGTAGCGGCTGGGCCGGAGGCCGTTACGGTCGAGAACCGCGCCCATCACGTCGCCGTCGCTGAACAGAATGGAGGCGGGGCCGTCCCAAGGCTCCAGCATGGTGGCGTAATACTGGTAGAAATCCCGCTTCTTGGGATCCATGCTCTTGTTGTTGCTCCAAGGCTCGGGGATGGTAACCATCACCGCCAGCGGCAGCTCCATGCCGTTCATCAGCAGGAACTCCAGCGTATTATCCAGCATGGCGGAGTCGGAGCCGCCCTGATTGACGATGGGAAGGACTTTGGTCATGTCGTCTTTTAAGTATTTGCTGCTGATGGTCTCCTCACGGGCCAGCATGGTATCCACGTTACCCCGGATGGTGTTGATCTCGCCGTTGTGCAGAATATAGCGGTTGGGGTGGGCACGGTTCCAGCTGGGGGAGGTGTTGGTGGAGAACCGGCTGTGCACCATGCCGATGGCGGACTCATAATCCTCGTCCTGCAAATCGGGATAGAACAGCCGAAGCTCTTTTACAAGGAACATACCTTTATAAACAATGGTGCGGCTGGACAGGCTGCAAACGTAAGTCTCCTGGTTGGACTGCTCGAAAACCCGGCGGGCAACATACAGCTTACGGTCAAAGTCGATGCCGGGCTGCATCCGGGGCGGCTTGCCCACAAAGCCCTGCCAGATGCTGGGCATGCAGCTGCGGGCCTTATGCCCCAGAATCTCCGGGCAGGTGGGTACCTCCCGCCAGCCAAGAAAGGGCAGGCTTTCTTTCTTGCAGATGATCTCGAACAGCTTCTTCGCCTGATTGCGGGGCAGCTCCTCCTGAGGGAAGAAGAACATACCCACGCCGTATTCCCGTTCGCCGCCCAGAGCAATTCCGGCTTCCGCAGCCGCCTTCGTAAAGAATTTGTGTCCGATCTGAAGCAGAATGCCCACGCCGTCGCCGGTTTTGCCCTCGGCGTCCTTACCAGCCCGGTGTTCCAGATGCTCCACGATCTGCAGCGCGTCGTCAAGGGTCCTGTGGCTCTTTCGGCCCTTGATGTCCACCACCGCGCCGATGCCGCAGTTGTCGTGCTCGAACCGTGGGTCATACAGTCCGGCGGGAGACGTGCGTTCGGTGAAATTATCCATATCGTTTCTCCTCTCGGTATTTTCATTGCCGCACTGACGGAGCTGCCGTCCGCGAAAGCGCTGCTGAGAAAAAAATAGGGCGTCCCCAAATTGGACGCACTTGTCCAACTGGGAACGCCGTTGTTCTCCCGGATACTATAACACAATCTGACATTTTTTACAATAGGAAATTTCCTTTTCCCCGTTTTTCACATTTCCGCGCCTGTATCTGTCCGGTTTTTTATGGCAATAAGTCAAAGCCGCACACCCTAATCTGCCCAAAGCCCGTCACACCGGGCGGTCGGTCCGGGATTCGTGCCGGATAAGCCAGAAAACAATCAGATACATCGCCAGCACAAAGCCCGCGAACACCAGCGTGGAGCGGTTGGTGCCCAGCATACAGCAGGTGTCGTACACCCCGTGGAGGAACACCGGGAAGAGATAGCCAAGAATCAGATTCACCGCGCAGCCGAAGCCGTTGCCCCAGTCATGGCAGCGCTTGGCCCGTCCGTAGAAAATGCCCATGAACACCGCGAAGCCCATATGTCCCGGCACCGCCAGAATGGCTCTGGGCAGGGCCACGGACAGGCCGTAGCTGAACACATACTTCACATTCTCAAAGGCGGCAAAGCCCAGAGAGACGAACACCGCGTAGAGAATGGCGTCAAAGCGGTAATTGAAATTGGGGTCGCGCCAGGTCCGGCGGTACAGGAAAAAGAATTTCGTCCCCTCCTCCACAGCCGCCACCACCAGAAACGCCATGAAATAGACGTATTTTGGGTTCTCCGGCTCCACCAGCGCGTTCAGGATAGACTGGCCCAGCATTTCCAGCACGATGGCAGCCAGCGCCGCCAGAATGCCCTTGCCGATAAGGCTCACCAGCAGCGGGATGGGTTCGTGCTCGATTTCATCCTGCTGATACACATAGCGCATGAGAAAAATGGCAGGCAGCACCGCCGCCAGTACATAAATCGCCATCAGGTAGAATACCGGACTGGCCCAGAGCAGAGGAAAATAGAACATGGTTTACCACAACCCCTTTTGTTTTTCGTTGTTTCGTTTGTGAGTCAAGTGAACAATGTTGTTCTTTAGCTCAGCAATACCTTCCCCCGGGGGGAAGGTGGCCGAGCGTAAGCGAGGTCGGATGAGGATCGGCGAAATGTATCGATTATGAATGCAGTTCGTAAAAAAGGTACTATTTTGAAAGCTGTTCCTTCTTATTTGCCTGCATTCCGCATGATAAGATGTCGCCGTTCCTCATCCGCCCCCTGCGGGGGCACCTTCCCCCCGGGGGAAGGTGTTGGTCCGCTAAATTCTGCTTTTCCTAAATTATATCGCGCCCGTGGGACATTGCAAGATGTCCGGGGAAAAAATTTGCAAAATTTCATCCCCCCGGGGGGCTTCCGCCGGGAAAAACGCTCTGCTATAATAAATATAATAAAATTACCAAATAGAAAAGGGGTGCATCTCTATGCATATGGCAGACGCATTGCTTGCTCCGGCGGTTGCCGCCACCATGTACGCCGCCACCGCAGTCACGGTGGGCGCTTCCGTAAAAACACTGAAAAAAGATGAAAACCTTGAAAAGCTGCCCACCATGGCGGTTGCCTCCGCGCTGGTCTTCGCCGGACAGATGATCAATTACACCATTCCCGGCACCGGCTCCTCCGGTCACCTGTGCGGCGGCATGATGCTCACCGCCCTGCTGGGGCCTCAGGCGGGCTTTTTGTCCATGGTTGTGATTCTGGCGATTCAGGCCCTGTTCTTTGCCGACGGCGGGCTTCTGGCGCTGGGCGCAAACTGCTGGAATATGGCCTTCTACGGGTGCTTCGTGGGGTACTATTTACTATGGAGGCCAATCATGAGGAGTAAGATCTTCGGCGCCTCCAAGGGCGCTGCCCGGGCGAAGATCACGCTGGCTTCTATTCTCGGATGCATCATTACCTTACAGCTGGGCGCTTTCTCCGTGGTTCTGGAAACCACCGCTTCCGGCATCACCGAGCTGCCCTTCGGTACCTTCGTGGGCATTATGCAGCCCATCCATCTGGCCATCGGTCTTATCGAAGGTCTGATTACCTCCGCAGTGCTGGTGTTTGTCTATGAAGCCCGTCCCGAGCTGCTGATGGATGTGAATACCGCCGGTAAAGAGACCGGAAAGTGCTCCCTGAAAACCACGCTGGTGATTCTGGCGGTGGTGGTCGCCATTGTGGGCGGCGGCCTGAGCCTGTTTGCAAGCGCCAACCCCGACGGTCTGGAGTGGTCCATGTTCGGCAACGCCGAGTCCGGCTACAGCGAGAATATGGGACTGGACGAGGAAAATTACGGTGTTTCCAGCGGCGCGGCGGAGGTCGCCGGGTCCATTCAGGAAAAAACCGCTTTTCTGCCGGACTACGCCTTCGCAAACAGCGACAGCGCGGCAGGCACCTCCGTTTCCGGTCTTCTCGGTTCCGCCATCGTTGCCGGTGTGGCTGTGCTGGTGTGCATGGCAGGCGGCTTCTTCCGCAAGCGGAAAGCTGCGGCAAACGCGTAAAACCCCATAGCAGATTTGGAGACGCCGGCACCGGCGTCTCCTTTTTTCGGTATATCCGTCCAGTCCCCACATACCCTAGCTTTGGGTGATGAGTCATGAAAAACCGGAAACCGTACGCATTGGGGATCTTATTCGCAGAGACCGTGGGCGCTCTCTCCGGCTGGCTGTCCCGTGGGGGCATGAAGGCTTTCCGCACCGCCGCAACCAAACCTCCCCTGTTTCCGCCGGACTGGGTATTTCCGGTGGTCTGGGCCGTTCTGTACGCCCTCATGGGCATCGGCGCAGCAAGGGTCTGGCTGTCCCCGCCCTCCCCAGCGCGCAGCAAGGGGCTCAACCTGTATGTCCTTCAGCTGATCGTCAATTTCTTCTGGAGCCCGATCTTTTTCAACGGGCAGGCCTACTTTTTGGCCTTTCTCTGGCTGATGCTGCTGTGGGCGCTGGTTTTTGGAATGACCCTGTTGTTTTATCAGGCAGACCTGCCCGCCGCCAAGCTGCAGATTCCCTACCGGGTCTGGCTGATCTACGCCGCGTACCTGAATTTAGGCGTGTGGTATCTCAATTCCTAATCACTTAGCTATATCAAAAAGATATAATTCATCTCCTGTTTTTGGTACAATATCGCACCCATCCAGTCCCTCATCCGCCGGAATCCACTTTCGGACAATCCCTATGCGCTCCTGTAATGTGGTATCCGCAACCAATGTACTTTTCGGCATAGTCCGTTCTCCTTTGCCAAAATCTACAGGTATCATAGCAGATATGGAGCGGATATGTCAACCATTGTCGGGCTGGACTGTACATAGTCGGGATGGGAACCCTCGAGTCAGCGGCCGGTGTGCCGCCGTTACACAAATCCTCTGTGCGTCGCTATCGTATACGCAGTTTGGAAAAAGTCAACAATCATTTTCCAAACCACCGCATTTTTCGGAAAAAGCCGCAAATCCGGTTGCCTTTTCCGCTTGCCTGTGTTATGCTGATAGAAACAACAATGAGGGGAAGCGCGGCTGGTGGAATGGAATGACATCTACGATGAAAACCGCAATCTCACCGGCAGGGTGCACCGCCGGGGAAGCCAGTGGAAGCCCGGCGAATACGGCGTGGTGGTCTGCGTCTGGGTCTACGACGGCGCAGGGCATCTGCTGCTGACCCGCCGGGCCAAGGGCAAGAGCTTCGCCGGAACCTGGGAAAATTCCGGCGGCGCGGTGAAGGCGGGAGAAACCAGCCGGCAGGCCGTGGCCCGGGAGCTGTTTGAGGAGACAGGCATCCGGGCAGACCCGGAAGAATTTGAGTACCTGGACACAGACTCCGACCGGAATATGTTCTATGACCACTACTGTCTCCGCCGCCGCGTCAGCCTGAAGGACATTGTGCTGCTGCCCGGGGAAACCGACGATGTCATGTGGGCCAGCTTTGGCAAGGTCAACTGGATGATCCGCACCGGCAAAATCTGCAAAATCATCGCGGAGCAGTTCCGGCGGCAGGAAAGCGCCCTCCGTTTGCGCAATATGCCCAAGTTGAGGCACTGATTTTTGGCACTTGTTTAGGCAGTTTGTCCTTGCGTTTTGGGGCTGTGGGGGGTATAATCAAAGAAAGCGTTTTTCTAAGGTCCGGCGAAAACGCTTTCGCCGGGAGGAAAAGCGCCTTTTCTTTTTGATAACCCACAACAAATGGAGGAAGAAATTATGATCCAGCTTGTAAAACTGCCTGTAAAGCGCGGCAACGCCCCCCTGCGGATTGCCAAGGGTCATTTCGTGACCAACCACTCCCATATCAACTACTACGTTGACATTACTTACCAGAAAACCCGTCTCAGCGAAGCGCGGGACAGCGCCTATCAGCTGGTTTCCAATTTTGTCAACGATACCCCCGTGGATACGGTGCTGTGTCTGGACGGCACGGCGGTGCTGGGCACCTGCATCGCTGAGGAGCTGACCAAGTCCGGCTTCCGCACCATCAACGCCCACGAGACTATCTACGTGGTGGAGCCGGAGTACAACGCCAATTCCCAGATCATCTTCCGGGAGAACATTCAGCCCATGATTCGCGGCAAGCACGTGCTGGTGCTGATGGCCTCCGTCACCACCGGCTTCACCGCCAAGCGTTCCATTGAGGCCATTCAGTATTATGGCGGTCAGGTGGCCGGTGTCGCCGCCATCTACCGGGCCGTGGACGAGGTAGCCGGCTTCCCCGTGCGTTCCGTCTACTCCATTGCCGACCTGCCGGACTACGAAAGCTATGATTACCACGAATGCCCCTACTGCAAGGCAGGCAAAAAAGTGGACGCACTGGTCAACAGCTTCGGCTATTCCTCTCTGTAAGGAAATACGTAGGCCCCCTCTCGGCAGAGAGGGGGCATTTGCTATACCCGCTGGCGCAGGAGTCTGCCGCCCAGCTTCTGCATGGGCTTTTCAATCAGAACATAGGTCACCGTCGACAGCACATTGGTCAGCGCAATGGCCCCCAGAAAGCCCAGCCAGCTCACCGCGAACCGCGCACCCACAAAGTACACGGAAACCAGCCGGAATACCACCAGCTGCATCAGGTACACCCCGTAGCTCAGGTCACTGAGCCAGCGAATGGGCCGGAAGCGGCTCAGAAAATCCAGCCGGGTCGTGCTGTCCAGAAAGCCCACCAGCACACAGCACAGGGCTGGCCACAGGCTGAACATCAGAATTTTACACAGAGCGGAAGCGTCAAACTGGTCATCCACCGCCAGATAGCCGCAGAAGAACCGGTAGGTCAGCCAGATGCCCAGCACAGAGAGCACCGCGCAAACCGGCCGGGAGAAGTACCCCCGGTAGGATTCCGGGTGATACCGTTTCAGCGCCGCCAGCGCCATGCCCATGCCGATGGAATCCAGCCGCAGAGGGATCTGCTTGCGGATACCCTCGTCCCACTGGGGCGCAAAGCACACCGCGCTGACCGTTCGCAGGGCGAAGGAGACAAAGCACAGGATGCCCACAGCCGTCCAGACGGCGGCTTCCTCCGGCATTTTCCCTCGCAAAGCCTTCACCAGCAGACAGAACAGCGGCGGCACCAGAAAATAGAACCAGGCCTCCACGCTGAGGCTCCAGGAGGGCGACAGGAACGCCAGGTCTTCTCCCCGGAAATTCTGCAGGAATACAAAGCAGCTCAGGGGAATGGGCTTGTGGGTGACCAGGGCCGTCAGAATCAACGCAAAGTAGTACAGGGGCAAAATCCGGAGCAGCCGGTTTACATAAAATCTTTTCAGGTTCTCTCCGGGGTTATCGGAGGCCGCAGTCTGAATCAGGCTTTTTCCCACCAGAAAACCGCTCAGGACGAAAAAGAACTCCACGGCAATCACGCCGGCGAAGCTGACAAAATTTACGCTGAAGCCGATGGAAAAATAAACGCCGGAATGGCAGATGATCACCAGCAGCGCGCTGAAAATTCGTATCAGGTCAAGGCCGGGTTTTCGTTGATTTTGCATGACGCACCCCCACAGAAAAACTGCTACTAATGTACCATATGAGGCGCCACTTGTCAAATTGCCGGAATGTAACACATTCGCAACACATTTCTCCCGGGTATCTGCTATACTTTGGAAAAAGGAGGCGGAAGCCATGCTGGAAATTCTTCTGACGATTCTGTTTGTCTGGCTGCTTTTTAAGGTCATCGGCCTTGCGTTTCGGGTCGCCTGGGGCGCGGCAAAAATCGTGGCATCCATACTGTTCACTCTGGCGGTGCCGCTGCTGGTGCTGTGCCTGATTTTTGCCGGCGGTATGCTGATTCTCATTCCCCTTGCCATGCTGGGCGCTGCCTTTGGACTGCTGAAAGGCTGCACGAAATAGCTCCCTGCCCCGTCGCAAGTGACCATAACGCAAGCGCTTGAAGAAAGTAAATGATACATAGATTCCGGTTTCACCTATGGAAAGAGAACATCGGTTGCCTTTAAGCCGTTATAGCGGTATACTGCAATCAGGTGGTGATTAGATGGATGCACATAAGTTTGGTAATTTTGTTGCCATCACAAGAAAAGAAAACCATATGACGCAAGCAGAATTGGCATCAAAACTGCAAGTAACCGATAAGGCAGTCAGCCGCTGGGAGCGTGGATTGGGATTTCCGGATATCAATACCCTTGAACCTTTGGCAGAAGCTTTGGGGCTAAGTGTATTGGAACTAATGAAATCCGAAAGAATTAAGGAAACGGACATGCAATGTACAGACGCTTCCGTTGTATTATCGGATACGATAAAAGAGGTAGGCATGCAAAGATTGCAGGAACGGAAGCAGGAACGGAGGATCATTGCGGTCTCCATTGTCTTAACAATGGTTCTTTCACTTTTTGTTTTGCTTATGGACAACGTTGGCTGGTCTGTGCAAAATGTGTTGTTTACAGGTCTTTGTGTGGTTTTGCCATTGATGAGCATAATCGCTTTGACAGCATTCACCATTGTCGGTATTGCCAGACATATTATGGGAAAATCATGCAAACAGGTATTTGTTGCGGCCCTGAGCTTTGCTGCTGTGATTCTTGCCATGATGCTTGCTCTGTTTGTAATTGGGCTGTTTGCGTTTCCGGGACAGCACTAAAACTTCTGTTGATAGGATCAATTGCCAGCTGTTTATTTGAAGCGGCAAAATGAATCCTCCGTATGGTCTTGACCGTACGGAGGATTCCCTGTTTTACGGACACCGTCCAATAGATGGGGAGCTTTTTAGTCCGGTTCTTCCCCTGCGGGCACAACATCCTGTGGCCTGACAAAAAGAAGGCCGGCTTTTCTTAAAAAAACTTCTGCTCTTTTCCGTTGTCCCAAAGGGAAAGCTGTGCTATAATGTTTCTAAGTAGCGAATTTTGTGAGGAAATGTCCAATGATGACGGAAGAGCTGAAAATTTCACAGAAGGATATGCGCCTGATTCTGTCCGCCGCCAGCCCGGACGCGGCGCTTCTGTACCTGTACTTAAGCAGCGGCAACGAATTGCGCACCGCCGCGGTCGACTTACATATGAACGAGTCCCGACTTGGCTGCGCCGAAGCAACACTGCGGCAGCTGGGCCTGCTGATGGATGACCGGGTCAGCCATATCGCCCCGGGAGAGCGTCCGGGGTACTCGGAAAAGGACGTACTGGAAGCCATGGACGGCGATTCCTCCTTCCGGGGCCTTTACGGGGAGGTGCAGCGGCTGTTGGGCCGGAGCCTCAACACCGAGGAGCTGAAAATCCTGCTGGGCTTTGTGCGGTATCTCGGCATGACCCCGGAACTGATTTCCGTGCTGGTGTGCTACTGCAAGGAGCGCGCCCGGCGCAGGGGCAGTCTGCGCAATCCCAGCCTGCGCGCCATCGAAAAGGAGGCCTACGCCTGGGCAGAGCGGGGCATCGAATCCGTGGAGGACGCCGCCGCCTTCATTCAGGCCGAGAACGTCCGCAATTCCCGGCTGTCCCGGCTCATGAATCTGCTCCAAATCCGGGGCAGAAACCTCACCGCCGCCGAGGAAAAGTACGCTCAGAGCTGGCTGGACATGGATATGTCCGAGGAACTGATTTCCATGGCATATGAGCGCACCTGCCTGAATACCGGCGGGCTGAACTGGGCGTACATGAATAAGATTTTGCAGCGCTGGCACGCACAGGGCCTGCGCACAGCGGAGGATGTCCGGAACGGCGACAGGAAGGCTGCGGCGCCCAAGGGTGCCTCCGGCGAGCTGGGCGAAGCGGAAATCGCGGCAATTCAAAGAGTTTTGCGGGAGGAATAACCCATGGCATACAGTGCGGAGGTGGTCAGCCGGGCACGGGCGCGGCTGGCACAGGCAAAGGAAGACCGGGAGTCCGAAAACCGGCAGCATCTGGCGGTAGCCTACGCCCGGGTTCCCAGAATCCGGGAAATCGACATGCTTTTGCGCCAGACCATGGCCCAGGCGGCCTATGCTGCCTTCCAGCAGGGCAGCGACGGCAGGGAGCTTCTGGAACAGGCAAGGCAGCAGAATCTGGAGCTGCAGCAGGAGCGGGCCATTCTTGCCATGGAGAATTTTGAGGAAGGGTATCTGGACGACAGCCCCATCTGCGACAAATGCGGCGGCAGCGGCTACATTGGCTCCAATATGTGCGAGTGTCTGCGGGAGCTGTGCCGGCAGGAGCAGAAAAAGGAAGTGTCCATTCTTTCCGGCAGCCGGGATACCTTCAACCAGTTCCGGCTGGACTACTACCCAGACCGGATTGACCCCAAGTACGGCGCCAGCCCCCGGACCATCATGGAGCGGAATCTGAAGGTCTGCCGCACCTACGCCCTGACTTTCACCCCCAGCGCGGGAAATCTGCTGTTCGTGGGCGGCACGGGACTGGGCAAAACCTTTCTGTCCGCCTGTATCGCCCGGGCCGTGGCAGACCGGGGCTGCAGTGTCGTCTACGAATCCGCCGGGCACCTGTTCTCCAAGCTGGAACAGGCAAAGTTCAATCCCAGCGAGGAAACCCGCCGGGAAGCGGCCCGCTTTAACGACTGCGACCTGCTGATCCTGGACGATCTGGGCACGGAAATGCCGGGTCAGTTCACCACAGCAGCCCTGTATACCCTGCTCAACGATCGAATTTTGGAGAATAAACCCATGGTGGTTTCCACCAATCTCAACATGGACGAGCTGGGAAGGCGGTATTCGCCCCAGATTGCCTCCCGGCTGCAGGGCAGCTTTCTGCTCCTGACCTTCGTGGGGGAAGATATTCGGGTACTGAAAAACAGAGGATTGTAGAATGAAAACCGGTATTTTATTCGATTTGGACGGCACTTTGCTGAATACCTTGGAGGATTTGCTGGACGCCACCAACTACGCTCTGCGCCAATGCGGCTATTCTGAGAGAACGCTGGGCGAGCTGCGGCGGTTTGTGGGCAACGGCGCGGAGAATCAGATTCGCATGTCCCTGCCGGCGGGGGCTTCCCCGGAGGAAGTGGAACGGGTGTTGAGCGTTTATAAACCCTATTACACCGCCCATTGTCAGGTCAAAACCCGGCCCTACGATGGGGTTTTGGAGGCTTTGGAGGTTCTGAAAGCCAAGTATCCCATCGCGGTGGTGTCCAACAAGCCGGATGGCGCGGTAAAGGCCCTGTGTGCGGAGATGTTTCCCGGCATTTTTGCCCTGGGGGAGACCCCGGACTGCCCCCGCAAGCCCGCCCCGGACATGGTGAACAAGGCCTGCCGGGCCATCGGCGCGGATACCTGCGTGTATGTGGGCGACAGCGAGGTGGACGTGGTCACCGCGAAAAACGCCGGGGTGCCCTGCCTCAGCGTCCTGTGGGGCTTCCGGAACCGGGACGAAATCGAAGCGGCGGGCGGCGAACATTTCTGCGAAAAGCCCATTGATCTGGTAGAAAAAATAGGGGAAATCATCCATGGCGAATGAATTCTACGCCCTGTTGGGCCGGATGCGCAATATCACCCGCTGGGGTCTGATGCGCAACACTTTCTCGGAGAACATTGCCGAGCACAGCTACATGACTGCGGTGCTGGCCCACGCGCTGGCCCTGATCCGCCGGGACATTCTGGGACTTCCCTCCCCCGACCCGGATCGGTGCGCTGTGGCAGCCCTGTACCACGACGCATCAGAAATTCTCACCGGCGACCTTCCCACACCGATTAAGTATTACAACCCGGACATCAAGGCCGCCTATAAGCAGGTGGAACGGGCGGCTGGGGAGCGGCTGCTGGACATGCTGCCGCCGGAGCTTCGGAAGAGCTATGTGAGCGACGTGCTGGAGGACGATGAAGCTCTGCTGCCCATTGTCAAGGCGGCGGACAAGCTCAGCGCCCACATCAAGTGTCTGGAAGAGCAGAAGGCGGGCAACACGGAGTTCGACACCGCCGCCCGCCAGACCTGGGAAGCCATGGTTTCCATGAACCTGCCGGAGCTGAACTGGTTTACAGAACATTGTCTCGGCGCGTTTTCCCTGAATCTCGACCAGCTGTGATACTTGACGGCATTGACTGTTTGTGTTAGAATAAACGAGGTTTCAAGAGTCATGTTTTCCAAAACGATTCCCGGATTGGTGGTGCAAGGTATGGGCAACTATTTCTATTTTCTGACTCACCGCTGTGTTTTTTCGAGTTTTTCCATGGAAACCATAAAATCCAAGGTGCGTATTCTTGAGGAGCATGGCATCAAAACCCTGCTGAAATCCCATAACTCCAACCAGCAAACCGGAGCTTTCGGTCAGCTGGCGGAGTACCAGATTGCATACGATCTCTACGTTCCCGACAAAGATTTTGAGTATGCGAAAGCATTGATTTGACGCGGCAGCAGACATCGCAGACGTAAAATCCCGTGGGCCGGATGCAGCACCCGATCCGAATTGTGCTTGCAAACAGTGGGGCTTTTCAATTTGATTTTTCTCTGTGTTGGAACATCCCTCCAACACATCCCTCCAACTTCATATCCCTCCATTGGAGGGATTGAATACGCCGCTATGATGGAATGGTAGACATAGTGGACTTAAAATCCCGTGGGCCGAATGCAGCACCCAATCCGAATTGTGCTTGCAAACAGCCAACTTTTTCAATTTGATTTTTCTCTGTGTTGGAACATCCCTCCAAAACATCCCTCCAACTTCATATCCCTCCATTGGAGGGATTGAATACGCCGCTATGGTGGAATTGGTAGACACCCGAGACTTAAAATCTCGTTCTGGTTTCCAGAGTACCGGTTCGAGCCCGGTTAGCGGCACCAAACCAATATAATCCGAACCAGTTCTTCCCAATCGGGGACGGGTTCGGATTATTTGTTTATTTCGAGCGATACGAGCAAGTCTACTTCCCCAACGGCTACCGCATTCTTCCCACTTCCAAGCCAAGAGGCCCACGGAAGAAAAAGCCCAAAGAATAACAACGGAGGTCACCGCTGCGGTGACCTCCTTCTTTGTGGTATGTAGTTTCCGTTGGGCTTTTTTTGCTGCCTGTTCTGCCTGCCACTCGGCAAATTCCCGTTGTCCTTCCTCACTCTGGTAAAAGGCTACAATATCGGGATATACGCAACGGGCAAATTTCTCAATGGCGTGCTGGGGGTAATTCGTCTTGTTAATCAACTTTTTCTGTCTACTCACAACTATTCAATCTCCTTAATATTTTTTCTACTATTCTTATAGTTGTGAGCCTCAATTTTGGGAGGGAAATACAGGACTTCAAAAGGCGTTTTTTTATCTTCTATATTAATCCCGTAACGGTGAGCAGCCACGCAGTGCATGGCTGCACCTGCTTCTGGGTCATAGAAGAAAGGTTATGGCAGTGCATACATTAAGCTGCCATGATTCTACTGGATGACGATACCAGTATAAAAACGATGGTGTAGTATAGCCACTTCAGAGAATATACTCGGCCCGACAGCGTCCCAATCATCACGCTTCGGTAACGAAAGGGGTTAAAGACGGAAGCAAAGACCTCAATAGGCCTAACCCAGCTCCGGCTGGTACACTGGTTAAAACTATCCCGTGGGAAGACAATGGCATTGCCACCTTACTTATGTATGAAGGGGCAGGGAATACGCAGATTTACCGAAAGGTTACGCATGTGGAAAGAAGTGTGGCTTGGCGCATGCAGAAAGCGTAGCGGAAGCGGCTTAGCCGTGGATGCGTCGGATGATTAAAACACGGATACCTCAACAATTCTCCCATAGGGTGTGATTTATCGGTTTTTGGGCGGCTTTCATTCAATCTACAGGGAAAGTCTGCCCAAAAGCCGTATTCCTAATTGTCCACAACCCTAAGGTGAGACATTGGGGCTTGCGTCTATCATACAAGGAGCTGAGGTCAAAGCCCTAAGACCGAAGCTCGCAAATCAGCAAATGGATAAGGACACAGGAAGCAAGCCCCCTGTGTCCTTAGTTTTTTAATGTTCTCTATCATCAATTTCAGGTTGTTGTTGATACTCATGTTCACGAAATCGTTCTTCTTCATATTGAGGATTATTCAATCTTTCCCAATTAGTACGAAGTTCTTGATAATATTGCTGCACATAAGCTTGAAATCCATCGCTAATGTTTTTGGTTTGACCATTTGCTCCACGAACTTTAGCATTCTTTACAAAATATTCCATACAATATTGCATAAAAGATTGCTGCGAATGTTCACTTAATGATTGGTTCACAGCTTCTAGTTTTTGATTCTGCAAAAGTAATTGTTTGCACTGGTTTTGTAGCTTTTGACTTTCTTTTCTAAGCTGTTTGTTCTCAAATTCTAATTGTTGATTCTTAAACGCCTGTACTGTCAGGTGTTTTTTTGTTTGCTCTGGGTCATGGGATTCCCCACGCTCAAGGCCCCTTGGTCTGCCTACTTGCTCATAGAACAGGTCTTGTCGGCGGCGGTAGTCATTTCGCCCACCCATAATCTCACGGGCTGACAGACTGGCTTGTCCGTTCTCCTTCTCAATGATTGGCAGACTCTGACAGGTCAGGTGGGGCGTTGCCTCGTCAAAATGAATTACCGCATTTATAACTTTTCCGTATGCTTTTTCGTGGAAAGCAAGGCAATCTTTGAAATAATCCACAACTTCATCCAATGTTTTATCAAGAAACCACTCTGGAGAAGCCCCGTAGAAGCCATCCAGCACAACCACGCTGTTCTTGCGCTCCTGCACCTTGGCCTCCTCCAATGCCGCTGTGACGGCCTTGCCCCAGTTCTCCGCCTTGACCAAGAACAGGTTGAACGGGGTCAGTTCCCAGTTAATGTCAGAGGCAGCGAAGTCCCTTCCCCGCTCATGGTCTGCCGCTGTTCGATTGGCCTCAATCTGCAGCCCGTACAAGGCAGAACGCTTTCTTTTCTCAACTCTCATAATACAATATGCCATATAAGTACCTCTTTTTCGTAGTTTTAAGAACAAAAGTCAAAACCCGTCTGTCCGCACCGTTCGCCCCCCTCCTTGCCGCTGCACCCGTGGGAAGCGCAGCAGCAAGGCGGCGGTCTCTCTGTCATCGTTCTCCTTCGAAGAAGAATTGCTCCAGTCATCGTCACAATCCTTCTCCAAGGCATCCCGAAGCCTGCGGACAGACAAGTTTTGTCTAACCCACTAGACAAACATCCGTTTATCGTGGGGCAGGGAGCAGCCCTGCACCCCTTTTGATATTACTTTTGTTACCAAAAGTAATATAGAATATTAGAAGAAGGTGAAAGCTTTTTGCTTCCACCTTCTTCTAATATTTGTTATTGCCGTATCAAGAACCAGTTGCCAAGGGGCTGAGTCTGACGTATAATGTAAGAAACCGACAAACTTGAATTTGTGGAGATGATAAGATGGTCAATATAACAGATGTAAAACAGATTCTTCAATTTGCAATAGATGCGGAGATTAAAGTCTTTCTTGATGGTGGCTGGGGTGTAGATGCTCTTCTTGGACATCAGTCAAGAGCCCATAACGATATTGACATTTTTGTAGAAAAGAACGATTATCAGAACTTTATAGAAATAATGAAAGCTAATGGCTTTTATGAGATTAAGATGGAATATACAACATTGAACCATACTGTATGGGAAGATTTGAAAAACAGAATTGTTGATTTGCATTGTTTTGAATATACGGACGAAGGTGAAATTCTTTATGATGGGGATTGTTTTCCAGTAGAAACTTTTTCGGGTAAAGGAAAAATTGAGGAAATAGAGGTTTCCTGTATTGAACCATATAGTCAAGTAATGTTCCATCTGGGATACGAGTTTGATGAAAATGATGTACATGATGTGAAGTTATTGTGTGAGACATTTCATATCGAAATTCCAAAAGAGTATAGATAACTGCAAATTCCAATTTGTAAAACAGTTAGATAAACTTGAATTTGACGGAGAGATAGTATGGCTATTATGAAAAACGAAATACCGATTTTAGAGTTTGACACAGAACAGACAGCAGTTCTTAATCCTACTCACGAAAATCTCGGTTTGAACTTACCCAAGAAATGTGTGTTTGCATTTCTTGGTGCTTACATAGATGAATATGCCAACAAAAGCGATACCAAACAGTTATCCACTTTTATGAGTGCAACGAAGTATTATCCCATTTACATCACCAAATACAAGGGTGAGGACATTGTGCTTTGTCAAGCACCCGTTGGTGCAGCAGCAGCCACACAGATGCTTGATTGGCTGATTGGTTATGGTGTAAGAGAGGTAATCTCGGCAGGTAGTTGCGGTGCTTTGGAAAAGTTTCCTGAAAGTACATTCCTCGTACCAAACAAGGCTCTGCGTGATGAAGGAACATCCTATCACTATGCGCCCCCTTCTCGATTTATGGAAATCAGCGAGCAGGCAAGAAAAGCAATCAAGGAAACCATTCTTGAACATGGAATGAAATATCAAGAGGTCATCACTTGGTCTACGGATGGATTTTTCCGTGAAACCAAAGAAAAGGTAGCATACCGCAAAAGCGAAGGCTGTGCAGTTGTAGAAATGGAATGTTCCGCTCTTTCTGCTTGTGCTGATTTTAGAGGGGCGACTTGGGGGATGATACTTTACACCGCAGATAGCCTTGCAGATGTTGACAAATACGATGAAAGAAACTGGGGAGGTAATGCATACGAATATGCACTTACGCTCTGCCTTGATGCGGTTATCAAATTATAAAAACAGTTTGATAAATTCCAATATGTCGAACAGATGCAGGGTTTTCGGGCCCTGCATCATTTTATGCCCTCAGAAAAATAAAGGCGGAATGCCCTAAAGTTATTCTTGTTTTGGCTTCAAATCAGTGAAAACCCTACGAAGTGCTTATTATACAAGGCAAACAGTCATCCCCGAATTTAGAAAAAGTCGAAATAATCTGCTCTTCAACCCGAATGAACGTCTGCGAATACCCAGCGTACGGTCGCTGTATTGTCCAAAAATGAAATCGGTCGTATGATAAAGAATAAGAAGAACTTCTGACCGCGCGGAAGGAGCATTCATGGAAGAATCACTAGAACCCTTTGGTTATCTTGTGAAAGACGGGGAATTCAATATCCCATTTATTAGCAAAGAATCGGCACTTAGCTATATGCGGGAAGAAAATATCCCTATATCTAGAAAGACTCTTCATCCCATACCTATGGAAAAGTACTTAATGATGGGTGAGCGAAATTGATGGATGCCCTCCCATGCCAGGAGGTCTTGACAGCATTTCTTAAACCGTGAAATGACTATCACTAGAAAAAGGAGTTGCCGGCGTCCCATCAGGGGATAGGCTTTTGCCCACAACCTGTTGTGCCGCGGGGCTCCTTTTT
>JALFAD010000022.1 GCA_022772525.1 Clostridiales bacterium | reverse complement strand
CTTTGCAGCGAAATTGGTCAGGGTGTTCTTCACGACGGAGTACTCGACGCCGGCCTCGCGGAACTGCTTACGCAGCTCGGTATCCTGAGCGACAGTAATA
Organism: Clostridiales bacterium; assembly: GCA_022772525.1. Classification (GTDB taxonomy): domain Bacteria; phylum Bacillota; class Clostridia; order Oscillospirales; family Oscillospiraceae; genus Faecousia. The sequence goes on along the minus strand of JALFAD010000022.1, from coordinate 11,692 downwards.
CCCTTATAGTCCACGAACACCACGGAAGTAGCTTCCTTGATCTTGCCGGACAGGGCTTCAACGACTGCCTTCTTGCTCTCAAGAACCTTTGCGTTGGGCATAATTTTCACCTCCGAAAATAAAAAGTGTCTTCCTGCCAGAAGACAGAAAGACACGCAAATAAACCTATTTGACGCACCTCGGCAGGATTTACACCTCGCGGCACCTGCTGTCTTTGGCAACTCTCACAGTATAACATGCTTACATAAATATGTCAAGCCCTATTTCGTTATTTCCAATGGATTTTGAAAAAATCCGGAAATTTCCCGGATACAGGGACTCTGTATCCGGGAAATCATCTGAAATTACAGATACTTGGAAGTCGCGACCTTCACGCCGGGGCCCATGGTGGAAACTACGGTGCAGGACTTGATATACTGGCCCTTGGCAGCGGCGGGCTTTGCCTTGACAACAGCCTTCATCAGGGTGTCCATGTTCTCGGTCAGCTTCTCAGCGCCGAAGGACACCTTGCCGATGGGGCAGTGGATGATGTTGGTCTTGTCCAGACGGTACTCGACCTTACCGGCTTTGATCTCCTTGACGGCGGCAGCCACATTGGGGGTCACGGTGCCGGCCTTGGGGGAGGGCATCAGACCCTTGGGGCCCAGAACCTTACCGAGACGGCCAACCACACCCATCATGTCGGGGGAAGCGACAACCACATCAAAGTCGAACCAGTTTTCCTTGGTGATCTTCTCCACCAGCTCCATGCCGCCGACATAGTCAGCGCCGGCAGCCTTGGCCTCGTCCACCTTGGCATCCTTGGCGAACACCAGAACCCGGCGGGTCTTGCCGGTGCCGTTGGGCAGCACGACAGCGCCGCGGACCTGCTGGTCAGCGTGACGGGAGTCGACACCCAGCTTGATGTGCAGCTCGACGGTCTCATCGAACTTGGCGGAAGCGCCCTTCACAACCAGCTCCAGGGCTTCGGTGGGATCATACTGAACGGAGCGGTCAATCAGCTTGGCGCTCTCCTGATACTTTTTGCCTCTAAACAATGTTTTATCCTCCTTATCGTGGTGATGCGGAAAAATCCTCCCACATTTCCGGTTTCAAAATTACCGGACAAGCAATAATCAATCGACGACGGTAACGCCCATGGAGCGGCAGGTACCGGCAACCTGAGCCTCAGCAGCCTCCAGAGTGGGGCAGTTCAGGTCAGGCATCTTGGTCTTGGCGATCTCAGCGATCTGAGCCTTGGTGATGGTGCCAACCTTGGTCTTGTTGGGAACACCGGAGCCCTTCTCCAGACCGATGGCCTTCATGATCAGCATGGGGGTCGGAGGAGTCTTGGTGATGAAGGTGAAGCTGCGGTCAGCGTAAACAGTGATGACAACGGGGATCTTATAACCCTCCATGTCCTTGGTACGGGCGTTGAACTCCTTGATGAAAGCAGCGATATTCACGCCGTGCTGACCCAGAGCAGGGCCGACAGGGGGAGAAGCAGTTGCCTTAGCGGCGTTAATCTGCAGTTTGATAATGCCAGTGACTTTCTGTGCCATAATAAGCACCTCCTGAAAAGAATGTGGTAACGATGCGCTTTAACGCATTTTTTGCGGGGCACAAGCCCCTCCCACGTGACCATCGAAAAACGATCCGATGCGTTTACTGGGATACAACCTCAACCTGGTCCAGTTCGAACTCAACAGAGGTCTCGCGGCCGAACATGGAAACGATGACGTTGACAGTGTTGTTGTCAATATCAATGCTTTCCACGGTGCCGGTGAAGGAGGTCAGAGGACCGTCGAGAATCTTCACGGTATCGCCAACGGCATAGTTGACGATGATCTCCTTCTTTTCCACACCCATGGCGTAGACTTCCTCATCCGTCAGGGGAGTGGGATCGTTGCTGGACGTACCGACGAAGCCGGTGACGCCCCGGATATTCCGGATTACGTGCCAGGTGTCATCGCTGTAAACCATCTTCACCAGCACATAGCCGGGATAGACCTTCCGGTCATAGGTCTTGCTGACGCCGGATTCGGTGATCTCGGTGACCGTTTCCAGAGGAATGGAGGTCGCGAGAATCACGTCATGCAGCCCGCGGGACTCAACGGTTTTCTCAATGGTGGCCTTGACGGTGTTTTCGTAACCGGAGTAGGTATGCACAACATACCATCTTGCAGCTTCTGCCATTTGGTAAGCTCCTATCAGTGGAAGACGCTGATGAGAGCGTCAATGCCGACCTGAGCGACAAAATCGAACAGCCAGATGAAGATGCCGACGGCGATGACGCAGCCGACAACGATGGCGGCGTTCTTCAGAACCTGCTGAGGGGTGGGCCAGACGACCTTCTTCAGCTCGCTGCGAAGCTCACGGAAGTACTTGGTGACCTTGCCCCAGGTTCTCTTGAACCAGTTTTCCTTTTTGACTTCAGCCATGAAATGCGAGCCTCCTTACTTGGTCTCGTTGTGGACAGTGTGCTTTCTGCAGAATCTGCAGTACTTCTTCATTTCGAGACGGTCGGGGTCGTTCTTCTTGTTCTTCATGGTGTTGTAGTTTCTCTGCTTGCACTCAGAGCATCTCAAAGTGACTTTCACGCGCATAACGGCACCTCCTTAAATATTGCCTCCCTGTATCACTCCGGCTAGTATAGAATTTAGACAGCGGGCACTACATTTTCCCGCTCCGGGGCTGAAAAAAGCGCACAAAAAAAGCCCTTTTTCACAGGTAGAATCATTTTAACACAGGGGGTGGTCAAAGTCAATAAGTTTTTCCTTCATTTTTCGTGAAATTCGCCCCGGTCTTCGTTTCCACGGAAGCCGGGGCGAAAAGACGGCTGTTTGGATGGTTCCGACTATGCCGGGAAAAAAGAATAGCCTGTGTTTTCGGCAAACGCCTGATCGACAGTCGCTTCCAGAATTACAATGTCCGGCTGGAAGTCCGCATAATGCTGCCTAAAATCCCCGGAATAGCAGCGCATATCCAGTTCATCGCAGCTTGAAAAATACACAGACATCAGACTGAAGGGAACATTTCCGAAGGAGTCGCCGATGAGCATGACCCTGGAGCTGTCCGGGGCCTGTTCGTTTCGCCACTGGTTCAGGCCGTTGTCGCCCCAGCCGTACAGGCCGTAGGCGTTGTATTGGAAGTAATCCGGATGATCCGGATTCAGCGCGTCTTCGGTATTGTAGCAGATATCCTCATACCGCCCTGTCAGTGACAGTTCCCGGTCGGGGATGGTCAGGGAAATTTCCGTGTCGAACCGTGGCTGAATGAAAACGGAATCATCTACGCCGGCGTAGTAGATACCGGTGCGTTTTCCGGAGGAGCCCAGAAAGGTATCCGGATAGGTTACAAACGCGTAGTGACTGCTGTCCGTATAAAACGTGTCTACAGGGTCGATGGCCTCCGATGCTGCCAGCGCGTTCAGTATTTTTGTATAGGCCCAGAAGCCTGTCTGGGGTTTCCAGTGGTGATCGGTTACAAAGAAGGCATCCGCATTGGTCATATGTTCAGCGTGCATCTGTTCCCGCAGATCCAAACAGGGAACGCCCTCCCGTGAAAGCAGCTGAAGCAACGTGTCCGCCGTCTCATTCATGGTGTCCGTATACCCGGTGGGCAGCAAATCCTCGTATTTGCTGATCTGAGAGGGGGAGAGAACAAACAGAAACTGTCCGCCCCCACCGGCCTGCTTTTGCGCAAGGGTGGTAATGTTCCGAGCGGTTGCTTCAATATCCGCCTGAGAGTTGCGCCAGCTGACCACATTGGAAAGATGCCCGTTTTTCAGTGTCACCCGTTCATTCATCATGGGCTGACCCAGTAGCTTTGCCATGGCGCCGTTCAGATTGATGTAGGTGCCCTTATTCTGAAGCAGAGGCGGCCCCTGTTCGGTGGAGAGCATTCCATAGTATAATTCGTCAATCTTGTCAACGTAGTCGGCCGGAGAGATTTCCGCTTTGACGACGGCTTTTGTGTATTCCAGCAGCGGCGTCAGCGGATACAGTCCCACAAACCCGATATAGAGAAGAAAGGCCGCCGCCAAAACGTGGGCCGCCCGCAGGCCCCGTGCTTTTTTCAGAAGGTTCTGAACCATATGTATTTCCTCAGAAGTTGAAATAGATAAACGGATTGTGCGACCCAATCATCAGGAAGGATACGGCCCACAGCAGCAGAAAGCCATAGACCGGAACGCTGAGAAGCGCAACGCCTGCAGCAAGGCGGCTGCTTTTGGCAGCCAGCTTTTCCTTCCAGAGTTTGAAAACGGGCGTGGAGCACAGAACCGCAGCCAGATAGAAGAACCGGTACTGCTGAAAGGTTCTGCTTACCATATCGTCACAGAAAGCATTTCCACTGAGTCCAAGCATACTTTGAAGGAACCCGAGGGCGCAGTGCAGATCCGGGGCGCGGAAGAAGACCCAGCCGACCAGTACGCACAGCAGGGTAAACACCCGGTACACTCCCTTTTGCCAGCGGTAGGAAAACCGCTTTGGAAGGCCGGTCAGCTTCTCAAAGGTAATCAGCACAAAATAGAGAAGCCCCCAGACCACGAAATTCCAGCTTGCTCCGTGCCAGATGCCGGTAAGAGCCCAGACAACAAACAGGTTCCATACCAGCCTTCCCTTGGATTTAACACGGGAGCCGCCCAGAGGAAAGTAGACATAATCCCGGAACCATTGCCCCAGAGAGATATGCCACCGCCGCCAGAATTCGGAGACGGAGGCGGAAATGTAGGGGTAATCAAAGTTCTCCGGGAAATGGAAGCCGAACATCTTTCCGAGGCCAATTGCCATATCTGAGTAACCGGAAAAGTCAAACAGAATCTGAAACCCGTAGGCCAGCGCGCCCATCCAGGCATAGAGCACGCTGCGCTCTGCCGGTGCGGTGGAAAACACGGCGTCGGCAACCAGCGCCAGATTGTTGGAAAGAATGATTTTTTTGGCAAAGCCCAAAATAAACCGCCGGACGCCCTCGCTGAAATCGTCAAAATTCTCCTGCCGGTGGTCAATCTGTTCCGCGATGGTCTGGTAGCGGACGATGGGGCCTGCCACCAGCTGGGGGAAGAAAGAGATGTAAAGGCCGATATTCTGAGGTTCTGTCTGCGCCTTAGCGGTTCCCCGGTAGACATCGATCACATAGGACATGGCCTGAAACGTGAAGAAAGAGATGCCGAGGGGGAGAGCGATGTTCTGCAGCGGCAGGTGAAACCCCAGAAGGTTCAGATTGGTAATGCAGAAGTCCAGATATTTGTACACAAACAGAATGCCCAGATTTCCGGCGACAACCAGAATGAGCAGCAGCTTTCGCGGCGTCTTGTGGGTACAGTGCTCCATGAGCAGCGCCGCGAGATAGTTCAACAGGATGGAGCCGATCATGACCAGCACAAATTCCCCGGTGCCCCAGGCATAAAAAATCAGGCTCACCGCCAGTAAGAACAGGTTCCGCAGCCAGCGGGGAAGGATATAGTAGCCAAATAACACCGCCGGCAAAAACAGAAACAGAAATAAGTTGCTGGAAAAAAGCATAACGACCCCCATAAACACATCAATCGCAGCCTCATTATGGCACTTTTGACGAATAATGTCAAGACGGGAGCAGACAAAGACAGCCGGATTCCCCACGAAACCGAAATTCTGATGGTGACAGAATGGAAAAGATAGTGTATAATTTTGAAAAAACGAAGGAGAAGTGTTTTATGCGCATTATGGGAATTGACTATGGGGATGCCCGCACCGGCGTGGCGGTTTCCGACCTTCTTTGCAGCATTGTCGGCTCCACCTGTGTCGTGCCCAGCCGGAACACCGAAAAGGCCATCGTGGATATCGTGAAGCTGGCCCAGGGAAATGACGTGGGCAGAATTGTGGTTGGCCTGCCGAAGAATATGGACGGCACCGAAGGACCCCGGGCGGAGCTGTGCCGGGAGTTTGCGGAAAAGCTCCGGGAAGCCACCGGCCTGGAGGTGGCGATGTGGGATGAGCGGCGTACCACCGTGGAGGCCCACAACATCCTCTCCCAGCACAATTATCACGGGAAAAAGCGGAAAAATACGGTGGATGCCGTGGCGGCTTCGTTGATTCTGGAGGGCTATCTGGCCTATCTGCGCCGGTGAGGCCGGTACAGCAGCTCCCGCAGACCGGTGGCGAGCAGCAGAATCCCGAAGGGCTTGCGCAGCAGTTCGGTATTCATGGAGGCGGCAGCGAGGGAACCCAGCACAGCGGCAATACAGCCGGAGACAATGGCGGGAAGGCACTCCCGCAGCTTCAGCTTTCCCTGCCTGAGACGGAAAACGCAGCAGATTGCCGATGCGGGCAGGAAAAACAGCAGATTGATCCCTCGCGCGGCAGGCTGGTCAAGCGTAAGCACCAGCGTCAGCCATAAAATCAGCAGGCTCCCGCCGCCGACCCCCATTCCGGTGAGGAAGCCCAGCAGGGAACCGACGATTACACATACGGGGAAGGATGTCAGCATAAATATCGATACCCTCCCCACAGAATCAGCAGTCCCAATCCCCGGTGCAGCCAGCGCACGGGGATTTTTTGTCCCCAGATTCCGGCGCACAGGCCGCCGATGACGCTGCCCAGCAGATAGGGCAGGGCAGGGCGAAAAGCAATCCCAACGGACATTGCTGTGACCACGATGCAGGTCAGGCAGATGGGCAAAATAATGGAGATAGAACTGGCAAAAACGGAATCATCAGCCACATCTGTCAGCAGGGTCAGCAGCGGCACTAGCACCAGTCCGCCGCCGGCCCCGAACAGTCCCGCCACAAGCCCCGCGCAGGCTCCCGCGAGAGCCATTCCAATTTTCACATTGCGCATAAAACCCCTCCCGTGTTTATCATTACCACGGGAGGGGTTTCTATTCGAAATCAGTTGCCGGAGCTCAGCACCAGGTCGGTGCGGATATAGTCGGTATTGCCGTCGGTCACAGTGACTGCATCCAGCAGGTCATTGTGCCACTTCTCCACATCAGCGGAGCGCAGTTCGGACTGAATCTGGTAATCCCGATAGGTCAGGTCGGTATTGCCCACGAAGTACATGACATGGAATCCATAGGTGGTCTCCACAATGCCAGTGTCGCCGGGCTTTCTGCTGCTGTCGAAGCACCAGTCGTTGAAGGCAGCCGCCATCTGACCGGGATAGACATTTTCGTACAGGCCGCCGGTGGTGCCGTCACCATCTGCGGAGTTTTCGTTTGCCAGCGCCGCGAAGCTGTCTTCGGTCGCCTCGCCGCTGCGCCACTGGGCCAGAATGTCCTCAGCGGACTTCTTAGCCGCAGCCAGCTCCTCAGCGGAGTAGGTCTCGCCGTCCGCGTGGGCATCCTCAGCCTCGCCTTCGGTGTGGGTGGGCTGAATCAGAATGTGACGGACGTTCACCATGGGGAACTTGTTGTCGGTGGAGCCGTCATAGTACACAACGTAGCAGCCGTTCAGCACCTCAGAGGTGTTGCCGTCGTCATCGGTGTTGGTGCCGGTGCTCTCAAATACGGCCTTGTCGCCCGCCTTCCGGGAGGAATCGGTAACCCACTGCTGATACAGGCTGTTGACGGAACTGTAGAGCACGTTCTTGCTTTCGGTGCTGGAAGCCTCGGCTCCCTCGTTTACGGCCAGATCGGCAATGGCGGCATCCAGCGCTTCCACAGAGTCAATCTCCTCAGCGGTCAGGCTTTCAGCCGCAGCCTTTACGGCAGCTTCCGCAGCGGCGCGCTCCTCAGGGGAGTAGGTGGTATTGCCGTCATCGTCGGTGGTACCGCCGGTCAGGAACTTGGAGGTAGCCAGATAGTAGTAGTGATAGGAGTAGGAGGAATAAGCGTCGTAATTCTCAGACTCCTTGGCACGCAGGTCTTCATCCGTATAGGTCAGGCTATCGGAATAATGGTTGTAGTAAGCATCTGCCAGCGCGCTGCGCTCGTTGTATGCCCGATAGCTTTCAATGGTAGCGCCGTTTCCGTAGAGTGCCTTCAGATAGGCCTGCCCATTGGAGTAGCCATACAGCTTCGCGTAGGTTTCCAGGGAGGACAGCATATTGTCAATTTCGGAAGCCTTGTCCTCGGGCAGGGTAAAGCCGGCGGCTGCTGCGGCATCCGCCATGGCGTAGGCGTTCTTTGCGTTGTCCTTCGCGGTGTTCAGGAAATCATCAGCCCAGGTACGACCGGTATCCTCATCAATTACCTGCTGGTCCAGAGGCACGGAAGTCTGCAGACCAAACATGGAAGCGTAATTGCCATAGTTGGAGTAGAAACTGTTGACCGCATCAACGAAATAGTAATTCAGTTCGGCGCTGCTGACGGCGTGCTCACCGACTTGCAGTGCGGTGGTGTGCTTCTCGTGGTAGCCGGTGTTTTTGACGGTCTGCTTGATGCCGACAAAAATCGCGGCGACCAGCAGAAGCACCAGCACCACGGTGAAACCGATCGTGTACAGCCGGGTGGTGGAAGCTTCCTTACGGGCTGCGATCTGCTTCTGGGTCAGCTTCTCGGGCTCCTGCTCCTTGCGAAGCTTTTTCTTACTGGATGCACTCATGTGATCATATCCTCTCAATTGTCTTCGTGTGTTCTTCGCCAAAATAGCATAGACTCCGGTATTATAACCGATGGAGCCGCGGGTTTCAAGGGGAAAAGAAGGGAATTTCGTAAAAATTTACATTTTCCCCGCCGGTTCCGGGGCATCGCAAAAAACATGGGGAGCCGAAGCTCCCCATGCACCCCGCTTTAGCCGTAGCACATCCGATTATGACCTGCACGAAAAGGCAGGTGGGTTGCCGCTCCTGCTCTTTACTGCTCCCAGCATCCACCCATCGTCAGAGCGCGGGCGGGAGGTCTGCAAACCGAGCAGGAAGTCTAACTTCCCAAATAAAAAATGTGGGTCCAAAAGGACATACCACGCACCAAGCAGGAAAGAAGACATCATTCGGTATCTTCTTCGTAAAGCGAGTCCATAATGAGTCCGTAGACGGTTTCCAGTTCCTTCTCATCATCGATGGTGAGAAGAATCGGTTCTCCGTCTTCTTCCACGGACTTGAGAATGCTGACCTCCAGCTCCAGCGTATCCTGGCTGCCCTCCGCGGGAATCACCGCCAGATAGGTGCAGCCATTATATTCCAGCGAGCTGAGCACTTCCAGCTCATATTCCTTGCCGTCATCATCCACAATGGTAATAAAGTCGGAACCGTACTGATCCATGGACTCGCTCCTCTCATCTGGCATGGCCCTATTCTACAGCCTGACGCGGATAAAATCAAGAGGGAATATTGTACAGAATCTTACGGCGATTTTTTCAACCGTCACCGGGTTCCGGCATTCAGGACAGGTAATCCTCCAGAAGCTGCTGCAAATCCCGCTGGTTTCGTACCAGAATGCCTTCTTCCAGAGCAATTTGGTCACTTTCCGGCAGCGCTTCCACCGGACAGGGGAAAATCTGTTTCGGCTCCGCAGCGCCCTGATCAAACAGAGCGACATATCCCTTCCAGGTGCCGACCACCACGTACAGCGCCAGAATTACGGGAAGCAATCTGCCGGACTTCATTTTCTTCACGCTCCTTTTGCAAGCAGTATTCCCTTTCTTACGCATTTTATGAAAGGCCTTGCCTTTGTCATTTGTGCAACAAAAACACTGGATCAGGTTCACAAGTATTTCAAAAAATAGGTCTTTCGTTTTGCAATTGGGTATGCTATAATGATACCCGTATTGTCACGCGCTGACGACAATTTTTGCAAGTTTTCCATGCGGTGCAAACCGCGTTTACGGAGGTATCCCTATGGCAGAAGAAAAGTTTTTTAAAAGGAGACGAAAGAAGCCCCGGCAGGAGTGGAATCCTCACTGGCTGATTAAGCTGGTTTACACCGGTGGTTCCGTGGCTCTGTCGCTGGTAAAGATCGCGATTGGCGCCGCCGCCACCGTCCTGCTGATCCTTCTGATCTGCGGTGCGGTGTTTGCGGGCACGCTGGGCGATTATCTTCAGAATGATATTCTGGCGGAAGCCGGGAACTGGTCCATGGAGGACTACGATCTGGAGCGGACTTCCTTTATTTATTATGTAGACAGTAACGGCGATATTCAGCAGCTTCAGCAGATTTACACCACAACGGACCGCCAGTGGGCATCCTTGGACGAGATTCCCGAAGCGATGGTGCACGCGGCGGTAGCCATCGAGGATAAGCGCTTTTACGAACACCAGGGCGTGGACTGGATTACCACGGTGAAGGCGTGCCTCAATATGTTCTTCGGCGGAGACGAGCAGTTTGGCGGCTCCACCATCACCCAGCAGCTGGTGAAGAACCTGACTCAGGAAAAGAGCATCACCGTTCAGCGGAAGGTCATGGAGATTTTCCGTGCCCAGCTGTTCGAAAAGCAGTACGATAAGGATCTCATCATGGAGTATTACCTGAATGAGATCTATCTGGGCCGAGGCTGCTACGGCGTCAAAAGCGCATCGGCGGAGTATTTTGGCAAGGAGCTGCAAAGCCTCACCCCTGCGGAATGCGCCAGTCTCATCAGCATTACCAACAACCCCTCTCTGTTCAACCCCTATTCCCTGAGCGTCTTCAAGTACAAGGGCGAGGAGCGGGACGGTGCGGCGCGGAACCGCTACCGCCAGCTCAATGTCCTCAGCGAAATGCACAATCAGGGCTATCTGACCGATGCGGAGTACGAAGAAGCGGTCAATCAGGAGATGGTATTCAAAGAGGGAATCGCGGATGCAGACCGCTGGACGGTCTGCGACAATGCGGAGTGCGGCTACGCCGGTGTTCGCAGCACCTTCCTTGGCGATGGAGATACCTGCTACTGCCCCGTCTGCGGCAGTGCCACCAGCGTGACCACCAATGCTTCCCAGCACGTATATTCCTGGTATGTGGACGCGGTGATTATCGACTTTGCTTCGTATCTTGCGGAGCAGGACGGCAAGTCCTGGGATTCCATGGATGAAAATGCCAGAAACGTGTATCTTGACCGCATTCAGAAGGGCGGCTACCATATCTATACCACGCTGGACATGGATGTGCAGAAGCAGGTGGATGCCATCTATACCGATCTTGCCAATATTCCCGAAACCAGAAGCAACCAGCAGCTTCAGTCCGCCATCGTTGTCATCGACAATCGAACCGGCGATGTGGTCGCCCTGTCCGGCGGCGTGGGGGAGAAGAAGACCTTCATGGGCTACAATCGGGCAACCCAGGCAAAGCTCCAGACCGGTTCGTCGCAGAAGCCCATTTCGGTGTACGCCCCGGCCTTTGAGTCCGGCAAGGTGACGCCCGCCACGGTGTTCAAGGACCTGCCCATCAGCTATACCGACGGCAACTGGCCCAAGAACGACAACCGGAAGTACCAGTATGCCCGGACGGTCTATCAGGGCATCGTGTCCTCCGTCAATACCATTTCCGCCCGGACGCTGAACAGCATCGGCGTTGAGTACGGCTACAGCTTTGCCAAGTATAATTTCGGGCAGAAAAACCTGGTGGAGCGGTTCCCCACGGAGACGGAGGTTAAGTCTGACGTGGGCCTGGCCCCGCTGGCCCTGGGCGCTCTGACGGTGGGCTCTACCGTACAGGAAATGGCTACGGCCTATGCCACCTTTGCCAACAACGGCGTGTTCCGGGAATCCCGTCTATATACCAAGGTGTATAACAGCGACGGCGAGCTGGTTGTGGACAACACCCAGGACTCCCGAAAAATTCTCAGCGAGAAAACCGTGAATTATATGAACTACTGCCTGTA
>JALFAD010000036.1 GCA_022772525.1 Clostridiales bacterium | reverse complement strand
TGCTCAAGGGCAAGCAGGGCCGGTTCCGCCAGAATCTGCTGGGCAAGCGTGTTGACTACTCCGGACGCAGCGTTATCGTTGTCGGCCCCGAGCTGAAGCTTTATCAGTGCGGCGTGCCCAAGGAAATGGCCATCGAGCTGTTCCGGCCCTTCGTTATGAAGAAGCTGGTGTCCGACGGCCTTGCCAACAATATTAAGTCCGCCAAGAAGATGATCGACAAGGGCAAGACCGAGGTCTGGGACGCTCTGGACGATATCATCAAGGACCGCCCCGTTATGCTGAACCGTGCGCCTACCCTGCACCGTCTGGGCATTCAGGCCTTCGAGCCGGTGCTGGTGGAGGGCCGCGCCCTGAAGCTGCACCCCCTGTGCTGCACCGCCTTCAACGCCGACTTCGACGGCGACCAGATGGCCATTCACGTGCCCCTGTCTCCCGAGGCCCAGGCCGAGGCCCGGATGCTGATGCTGTCCGCCAACAACCTGCTGCGGCCTCAGGACGGCAAGCCCGTCACCGTGCCGACCCAGGATATGATTCTGGGCGCCTACTACCTGACCTACACCCGTCTGGGCAAGGCCGAGAAGGGCGCGGAGACCGTGTTCGTCACCGATGCCGGCGACACCAACCTGCCTGTGAATGAAATTGTGGACGCGGACGAGTTTGTCGCCGCCAACAAAGCCGCCAAGGCCGAGGGCAAGGCCATCGCCAAGTTCCGCCCCATCCACAACTATTCCTCCGTCAACGAGGCCATCGCGGCCTACGCCGATGGCGCGGTTGGCCTGCACGCCCCCATCCGGGTGCGCTACGGCAAGGAAATCAATGGCGTGATGCGCTACCGCATCATTGACGCTACCGTGGGCCGCCTGATCTACAACGAGCCGATCCCGCAGGACCTGGGCTTCGTGGATCGCTCCGATCCCGCCCATGCCTTCGACTTGGAGGTGGACTTCCTGGTTGGCAAGAAGCAGCTGGGCAAGATCATCGACAAGTGCATCCGCGTTCACGGCTTCACCATCGCCACCGAGATGCTGGACCGCATCAAGGCTCTGGGCTACAAGTACTCCACCAAGGGCGCTATCTCCGTGTCCATTGCCGATATGGTGGTGCCTGAGATCAAGTACGAGCTGGTGAAGGCTGCCGAGGGCAAGGTCGTTGAAATTGAAAACTACTACCGTCAGGGCTTTATCACCAACGACGAGCGCTACCGTCTGGTAGTTCAGCAGTGGGAAAAGACCACCAAGGACGTCACCGATGCTCTGCAGGGCAATCTGGACGAGTTCAACCCCATCTACATGATGGCGGACTCCGGCGCCCGTGGCTCCATGGCCCAGATTCGTCAGCTGGCCGGTATGCGCGGCCTGATGGCCGATACCGCCGGCCGTACCATTGAGATCCCCGTTAAGGCCAACTTCCGTGAAGGCCTGTCCGTTCTGGAGTACTTCATTTCCTCCAGAGGCGCCCGGAAGGGCATGACCGATACCGCTCTGCGTACTGCGGACTCCGGTTACCTGACCCGCCGAATGGTCGATGTCTCTCAGGATGTGATTATCCGCCAGCACGACTGCGGCACCGATCACGGTATTTGGGTGGGCGCTGTGTACGACAAGAACGGCGACATCATCGACACCTTCGGCAACCGTATCCGGGGCCGTTACCCCGTTCACGACGTGGTGGATCCCGCCACCGGCGAGGTGCTCCACTCCAAGAACGTGATGATGATGCCCGAGGACGCCGCCAAGTTCGAGAAGGCTGGCATTACCAAAATCTATATCCGCACCATTCTGGCCTGCCGGGCCCGTGTGGGTGTCTGCGCCAAGTGCTACGGCATGAACCTGGCCACCTCCAAGGAAGTGGATCTGGGCGAGGCCGTCGGCATCATCGCCGCCCAGTCCATTGGTGAGCCCGGTACCCAGCTGACCATGCGTACCTTCCACTCTGGCGGCGTTGCCGGTGACGATATCACCCAGGGCCTGCCTCGAGTCGAGGAGCTGTTTGAGGCCCGCCGTCCCAAGAAGATGGCCCAGATTTCCGAGATCACCGGCGTGGTCAGCATCGACGACACCCACCGTACCGCCCTGCGTAACATCACCATCACCGCCGAGGACGGCGAAACCAAGGTCTATCAGGTACCTTACTCCGTGGGCCTGAAGGTTACCAACGGCAAGGTCGTGGAAAAGGGCCAGCCCATCACCGACGGCGCCCTGTATCCCCAGGATGTGCTGCGGATCTCCGGCGTGGAGGCCGTTCAGGATTATCTGGTGCAGTCCGTTCAGGCGGTGTACCGCCAGCAGGGCGTTGAAATCAACGATAAGCACATCGAGGTCATCATCCGTCAGATGATGCGCAAGGTGCGGGTGGAGGACCCCGGCGACACCGACCTGCTGTCCGGCAGCACCATCGATATTTTCGAATTCGAGGATGCCAACGCCGCCGTTCAGGCTCGGATTGATGCCGGTGAGACGGAGCTGCGCAAGGCTGAATCCAGCGCCATCCTGCTGGGTATCACCAAGGCCGCTCTGGCTACCGATTCCTTCCTGTCCGCCGCCTCCTTCCAGGAGACCACCAAGGTGCTCACCGACGCCGCCATCAAGGGCAAGGTGGATCATCTGGTTGGTCTGAAGGAGAACGTGCTGATCGGTAAGCTGATTCCCGCCGGTTCCGGCCTGATGGCCTACCGGGACTATCAGCCCGGCGCTACCCCCGAGGCCCGGATTCCCGAGGAAGTGCTCGAGAACGCAATGAACTAAGCCATAAGGCCGCCGCCGTCAGACGGCGGCCTTCGTATATTTCCAGACAGAAAACCGAAAAGGGGACTGCTCCATGCTCTTTAATTCCTACGTCTTCATCCTGCTGTTTCTGCCCCTGTGCCTGACCGGGTACTTTGCGCTGAACCATTTTCAGCGGTATTCCCTCGCTCTCACGTTTTTGTTGGGAATGTCCCTTTGGTTTTACGGTTACTTTAATCCCAGCTATCTGGCGATTATCGTCACATCCATCGTGCTGAATTACGGGATTACCCGGCTGATGCGGGTAACAAAAGGAAAGGCGGCCCGAAAGGTGGAACTGACGGCGGCGCTGCTGGCGAATTTCGGGATTCTGTTCTACTTTAAATATTACGACTTTTTCATCAGCAATGTGAACAGCCTGTTTGCGGCACAGATCCCCCTGAAGCACATCGTGCTGCCGCTGGGCATCAGCTTTTTCACCTTCCAGCAGGTGTCCTATGTGATCGACGCCTACCGGGGACAGACGGGGGATTACAGCTTCCTGCAATATGCTGCTTATGTGGCCTACTTTCCCCAGCTCATTGCCGGCCCCATCGTGACCCATGACGAGCTGATTCCTCAGTTTCTGGACGAGAATCGGAAACGGTTTCAATGGGAAAATTTTTCTCCCGGCCTGTTCCTGTTTACGCTGGGCCTTGCCAAGAAGGTGCTGATTGCCGACACCTTCGGAAAAGTGGCGGACTGGGGCTTCGGCGACATCCCCGGGCTGGGCACGGTCAGCGCCGCGCTGGTCATGCTGGCCTATACCTTCCAGATTTATTTCGATTTCAGCGGCTACTGCGACATGGCGCTGGGACTGGGAAAAATGATGAATTTTGAACTTCCCGCCAACTTTGATAAGCCGTACCGCTCTGTGTCCATTTCGGAGTTCTGGAAGCGCTGGCACAAAACCCTGACCCGGTTCTTTACCCGATATCTGTACATCCCTCTGGGCGGCAGCCGGAAGGGCACGGCCCGAACCTGCGTGAACGTGATGATTGTGTTCCTGTGCAGCGGCCTGTGGCATGGGGCGTCGTGGAATTTTGTGCTCTGGGGCGGCATTCACGGAGCCTGCATGGTGCTGGAACGGCTGCTGGGGAAACGGCTGGAGAGAATACCGGCGTTCCTGCGCTGGTGCGGCACCTTCCTGATCCTGAATCTGACCTGGGTCATTTTCCGGGCGGACACACTGTCGGACGCGGCTGCCTTCTTTGGCAGGCTCTTTGCCGGCAGCCCTGCTGTGGGTGGGCTGACCGATGCCTTCCGGCTGCCGGAGATTACGGCACTGTTCCAATTCGTGCTGAATATGGATGTACCGTCCATGATTCCCAAGCTGATTGGCGCGGTGTTCTATGCCGGGGCGCTGTGGTTGGCTACCCGGCGGGAAAACGCCTATGACGTGGCGGAAAACCTGAAATTCGGGCGGGCCAGTATGCTTTTGACGGCGGTGCTGCTGGTGTGGTGCATCCTGTCCTTCTCTGGCATCAGTTCCTTTTTGTATTTTAACTTCTGAGGAGGGAGCTTATGCGGTCAGAAAAAAAGTGGGGCATTGGCTTCCTGACGACAGCGGCGGCGCTGCTGGTAATTCTGGGCGGCCTGACGGCAGTGGTGGACCCCTATTTCCATTACCATGGCCCGCTGGCGGGCCTGTCCTATCCCGATGGGAATGAACGCTATCAAAACGACGGAATTATCCGCAATTTCACCTACGACGCGGTGATTACCGGCAATTCCATGACAGAAAATTTCCGCACTTCCGAGCTGAATGAACTGTTCGGCGTGAATGCCGTAAAGGTGCCGCTGAACGGCTCCAAGTTCAAAGAGGTGGATGAACAGGTGCGCCGGGCCATCCGCCATAACCCCGATATCCGTCTGGTGGTGCGGGACTTAAGCGGCGGGATGCTGTATGAAGACAAGGACGCCATGCGCACGGACATCACCCTGCCGGAATATCTGTATGACGACAACCCCTTCAACGATGTGCAGTATGTGCTCAACAAGGAAATTCTGCTGGAAGCCACGGCGGACACCCTGCGGCGCACCGCTCAGGGCCTGTCCTCCATTGACTTTGACACCTACCAGTTCTGGGACGATACCATGCCCCATGGCCCGGAGGTTGTTCGGGAGCGGGGACTGAATTCCATCGATCTGCCCGGCAGGAAAGGGGACGAGGAAGCGGTTCTGCAAGGAATCCGGGAGAGCATGGAGCAGAATTTTGTGCAGACCGCTCGGGAAAACCCGGATATCGAATTCTACTGCTTCATTCCGCCCTACAGCATCTGCTGGTGGCAGCGGCTGTATGAGGAGGACTCCATCGAATTGTATATCCGCTATTGCAAGGCTGCCTGCGAAGCCCTGCTTGAATGTGACAATATCCGGCTGTTTTCCTTCTTTGACGACTACGATGTGGTCACGGATCTGGACAACTACTCCGACTGGGCGCATTATTCCGCGGACATCAATTCGAAGCTTCTGCGGGATATGGCGGCGGGGAAGCACGCGCTGACAAAGGAGAACTGCGCGGACTACTGGCAGGGTGTGCAGGATTTTTACACCGCCTTCGACTATGAAGCCTATTTTGCGGATGTGTACGCGGCAGGCTGAATCCGGACACATTCTCCGCAGGAACGATACCGAGCGGTGCACAAAGGTGTTTCGAAAACAGTCGGGGTTCGTAACGAAATGTCAGCGGACACTGGCCGCCCGCTGCTCACGGGCATCGGTCTTTCCTTCACGGACATGGCGAAATCGATACCCGAAAACAGCATTATCACAAAAAATTTTCCTGCAATTTTGTTGACTTTTTTCGGAAAGTGCGTATAATATAAATTCATATGGATATGAAGAAGAAGCATAAAATACCGGATCAGGGGGATTTACCCGACCTTTCCCGGCAAAAACTCGCGGTTGGCGCCAAGCAGCTGAAGAAGGCTGTCCGGGCAGGCCGCGTCCGGTGTGTTTATCTGGCGGAGAACGCCGATCCCGCGCTGACCCAGCCTCTGGCGGAGCTGTGCGCGGACAATCAGATCCAGATCACCTGGGTTGCCAGCATGGAAACCTTAGGCAGCGCCTGCGGCATCGAAGTGGGCGCGGCGGCGGCAGCCGTCCTCAATTGATTCTACCGGATTTTTCCGTAGAATAGATAACCCGCCGAAAGGCGAGAACCAAAGAAAGGAGAAAAACGAATGCCTACTTTTAATCAGCTGGTTCGTTCTGGCCGTCAGCAGGTCAGCTACAAGTCCACCGCTCCCGCTCTGCAGAGAGGTCTGAACACTCTGGAGAACAAGGCTACCAACCTGCCTTCCCCCCAGAAGCGTGGTGTCTGCACCGCTGTGCGTACCACCACCCCCAAGAAGCCTAACTCTGCGCTGCGTAAGATCGCTCGTGTGCGTCTGACCAATGGTATGGAAGTTTCCGCTTACATTCCCGGTGTCGGCCACAACCTGCAGGAGCACTCTGTGGTGCTGATCCGCGGCGGTCGTGTTAAGGACCTGCCCGGTGTGCGTTACCACATCATCCGCGGCACT
>JALFAD010000035.1 GCA_022772525.1 Clostridiales bacterium | reverse complement strand
TGATCGGAGCCGACGGCGCCCAGCTTGGCATTGTGTCCTCCGCCGAGGCCAACGCCATGGCAGAGGAGCAGGGCCTTGATCTGGTGAAGATCTCTCCCAACGCGGTCCCTCCCGTCTGCAAGATCATGGACTATTCCAAATTCTGCTACGACCAGAAGAAGCGGGAGAAGGATGCCAAAAAGAACCAGCGGGTCGTGGAGATCAAGGAAATCCGCATGAGCCCCAGCATCGACACCAATGACCTGAACACCAAGGTCAAGTCCGCCCAGAAGTTCCTGGCAGACGGCAACCGGGTGAAGGTCAGCGTCCGCTTCCGCGGCCGCGAGATGGCGCATACCAACCTTGGTGAGAAGCTGCTCCTGGATTTTGCCGCCAGTTGTGCTGAGATCGCCAACATGGAAAAAAGCCCCAAGCTGGAAGGCCGCTTCATGGCGATCTTCCTGACCCCCAAAACCAGCAAGTAAAATTACCAAAGATAACGGAAGGAGAACCACCTATGCCCAAGCTGAAGACCCATAGCGGCGCTAAGAAAAGATTCAACCTGACCGCCAGCGGTAAGGTTAAGAGAGCCCGCGCTTTCAAGAGCCACATCCTGACCAAGAAGACCACCAAGCGTACCCGCCATCTGCGTGAGACCGCTTACGCTGATCAGACCAACGTCAGCGCTATCAAGAAAATGATTCCCTACAAGTAAGGCAGAAGGAGGATACGAGATATGGCAAGAGTGAAAGGCGCGATGATGACGCGCAAGAGAAGAAACGCAACCCTGAAGCTGGCCAAGGGCTACTGGGGTTCCAAGTCCAAGCACTTCAAGATGGCCAAGCAGCAGGTCATGAAGTCCGGCAACTACGCTTTCAAGGGCCGCAAGCAGAAGAAGCGTGATTTCCGCCGCCTGTGGATCGCCCGTATCAGCGCTTCCGTCGCTCCCTACGGCATGAACTACTCCACCTTCATGAACGGCGTCAAGAAGGCCGGCATCGAGATGAACCGCAAGAGCCTGTCCGAGATGGCCATTCAGGACTCCGCTGCGTTCGCCGCAGTTGTGGAGAAGGCCAAGGCCGCTCTGAACTGAGTTCGCAAAATGAGACCCTGCTGAAGTATTTCGGCAGGGCCTTTTTGCTGAATGCAGAATGATAAATGCAGAATGCAGAATAATGGAGTCCGCACAGCGGACATATTTCAATCATTTCCGAAGGAAATACCTCAATTTTGCATTCATCATTTTGCATTTTGCATTTCAGGGCGGAAGGGGGGAACGATTTGGAACTTACACATATAGCCGTGAGGGAAGGACGACTGTCGTCCTTCCTGCTGGGGGAACTGAAGATGTCCACCGGCCTCATGAACAAGCTGAAATGGGGCGATTCCCTCCGGGTGAATGGCATCCCCCAGCGGACGAATTACCCGGTTCGGCCCGGTGACGTGATTACCGTGGCGCTGGCGGAGGAAACGCCGGAATACCCGGCGGAGGACGGGGAACTGTCGATTCTCTACGAGGACGACGCCCTGTTGGCGGTGGACAAGCCCGCCGGAATGCTGATTCACCCTTCCCGGGCGAAAAATACGGGGACGTTAGCGAACTATGTTGCCGGATACTACCGGAAAACCGGCTTAAGTTGCGCCTTTCACCCCATGACCCGGCTGGACCGGGACACCTTCGGCATTGTGCTGCTGGCGAAAAACGCCCATATCCACAGCCTTTTGCAGAGCTGCGGCGTGAAGAAAACCTATCACGCGCTGGTGTACGGCGGTCCCACAGAGGACAGCGGCACCATCGATGCCCCCATTGCCCGCCGCCCACTGCCGAGCCTTCTACGTTATGTAAACCCAGAGGGGAAACCTTCTGTGACCGAGTGGCAGGTTTTGGAGCGGGATGGGAAGTTATGTAAACTCGCCTTGCGGCCCATTACCGGCAGAACCCACCAGCTTCGGGTGCACTGCGCCTACATGGGCTTTCCCATTCTGGGAGACCCCCAGTACGGAAGCCCGGAATCTCAGGCGTATTCCGCCGAACTGGGGCTGACCCACCAGATGCTCTGCGCCAGAAAACTGGAATTTTTCCATCCCCTCACCGGCGAAGCCCTGGTGCTGGAATCCATGTTGGATGTACAGGGGGGAAAATGACTGCGCCTGCCCGGATGGGCAGACGCAGTTTTTCTTTACGACATTATTCTTCCTCGGCGACGGTTTCCTCGGTGACAGTTTCCTCTGCGGAGAAGGCAAGGTTCGCAATCATGGTTTCTACCCGTTTCATGCCCTCGGCGCCGTCCTCACAGAAGGTGTAGACCTCGATGAGCTTCCCGTTGGTAAAGTGGTTGTAAACCACAAACCCGTAATCCTTTGCCAGATTGAAGGCAATGTACTGATTCCCGCCGACGGTTTTGACCAGAGCGGGACTGCCGCCGTACCAGTTTTTGGACAGGTAGTCCGCGATCTGCTTTACGGAGGCATCCTCCAGCGCGTTCATATCCCCCACCAGAGCCGCCAGCGTATTGCCGGACTCGGCGACATACGTGGAGACACCGGCGCAGTAATCGAAGATGTCCATATGGATGCCGTTATTGCGGTAGTTTTTCACGGCGGCGCTGATGTCGCTGTACAGGTCCATGTAGATTTCCAGCTGCTGATACACGTCCTGCGTGATGCAGTAGGCGCCGAAGGGCGCCGTCAGGGACAGCTCTGTGCCGGCGGCGGTGACCACGGTAAACACGCCGTTGTCCTGATCGATCGTCACCGTGTCCGCGGTCTGACTGGCGGACGCAGACTCACGGCTGCTGCTGATGGGCTTTTTCTCGATTTCTGGGGTCACCACGGCGGCGTCGAGAATGGTATACTTTTCGGTTTTCTCTGCTTTTGCGGTTTTCTCATCCTTCGCGGCGTCCACGCGGACAGTGCCGATGCCCACCACCAGGAGCAGCGCCAGCGTAACAGCAATCCATTTCTTCATGGTATTCTCTCCTTTGAGATAGTATAAGATGAGTATAGCAAACGCGGGGCGTTTTTTCAAGGGCAGCCGCATCATGGGGCAAGGAGATTCGGCGAGAGATTTTGGGAATGACTTTCATATTTGCCGCGTTAAACGCGCGGGGCGCCGCCATTGGAAGCCGGGAAGCGTCACAGGACGGCAATTTTCCTCAAGGTATTGGCTGTACGGATTGTGATGAATTCTCCAATTCCCGGGCTTGCGGTTTTATTCCACCAGGTCGCTTTCGCGTACTTTTTCCTGTCAAAGGACCAGAAAATCGAATTTTCACAGATGGATATCTGTTCCAGCTCCTTTGTCGGCTCGCCGATTTTCTCACTGATGCTTTGGGCGGCAGCGGGAGGCATCACAAAAATCAAATTATCATACCTCTCTTTGTCACCGGTTCCCCACCAATCAGGCGCTTTGCCCAATAAAGCTTCCAGCTTTTCCTGCAGCATGACAAATACAGGAATATCCAGACCAAACCGCTCCCGTATCATGGCCCGGATGGTATCGGCGAGAATGCTTTCCTCATTTTCGCGAGCCGTGAAAATCACATTTCCGCTGTTGAGATAGGTAAGAACCTCTATATATCCAAGCTCCGTTATACGGGATTTCAGCTCCGGCATGGATAGCTTGTTTTTTCCGCTTATGTTGATCCCTCTTAACAAGGCAATGTATCGTTTCATAGCAATTCCCACCTGTCGGCTGCTTTGGCTGCCCCGGTTCTGGCTGCGCCGGGGAAAATGGCGATTTCTGCCGGCTTTTTTGTTGACAGCGCGTTTCTTGGAAAAGTATACCACAATTCCGGAACGACTGCAACCGAAAGACAAACGCCCGCAAGGGGCGAATCCCCCTGCGGGCGCTGCGATGCACTTTCGATTCAGGAAAGCAGCAACTTGTCGTCGGCTTCGTCAGAACCGGAGGCCTGGCTGAACAGGTTCAGCAGCTGCTCCACGGTCAGGTGCTTCTTCTCCTCACCGGACACGTCTACGACAATGTGACCGTCGTACATCATCACCAGACGGTTGCCGTAGGCGATGGCGTCGCGCATATTGTGGGTGATCATCATGGTGGTCAGGTTGTCCTTCTCCACGATGCGCTGGGTGGCCTCCAGCACCTTGGCGGCGGTCTTAGGGTCAAGTGCCGCGGTGTGCTCGTCCAGCAGAAGCAGCTTGGGCTTCTTGAGGGTGGCCATCAGCAGGGTCAGTGCCTGACGCTGACCGCCGGACAGCAGGCCAACCTTGGTGGTCATCCGGTCCTCCAGACCAAGATCCAGCGTTTTCAGCAGCTCCCGGTAGGTCTCGTACTCGGCCTTGGGCACGCCCCAGCGAAGGAAGGAGCGGCGGCTTCCCCGGCGGGCTGCCAGCGCCATATTTTCCACAATCTGCATATCCGCTGCGGTGCCAGTCATGGGATCCTGGAATACCCGGCCCAGCATGGAGGCCCGCTGATACTCGCACAGGCCGGAAATGTCCACGCCGTCCACCAGAATCGCACCGCTGTCCACGGGCCACACACCGGCTACCGCGTTCATCATGGTGGACTTGCCCGCGCCGTTGCCGCCGATCACCGTGCAGAATTCCCCATCCTTCAGAGTCAGGCTCAGACCCTGAAGGGCCTTCTTTTCGTTAATTGTACCGGCGTTGAAGGTTTTGTAAATATTTTTGATTTCCAGCATACTTACTTACCCTCCTTCTCGAGTCTGGCGTTTTCCTTGGCGATGCGGCTGAAGGAATTCTTGCTGGCGTTCTGAAGATAGGGAATGGCCAGGAAGATGGCCACCACCACGGCGGTCAGCAGCTTCATATCGTCAGCGGGGAACTTGAGCCACAGAACAAAGACATAGACCACATAGTAAATCACGCCGCCCAGCACCACAAAGATCAGGCGCATCATGAAGTTCAGGTACTTGCCCAGGAAGGCCTCACCCAGAACCTCACCGATGATCACGGCAGCCAGACCGATGACGATGGCACCCCGGCCCATGTTGATGTCGGCAAAGCCCTGATACTGGCTCAGCACACCGCCGGCCAGTGCCACCAGACCGTTGCTCAGCGCCAGACCGATGACCTTCATGCTGCCTGTGTTGATGCCCTGCGCCCGGGCCATCGCGCCGTTGATGCCGGTAGCCCGGAGGGCAGAGCCGTGCTCGGTGCCCAGATACAGATACAGCAGCACCACCAGAACGCCGCACACAACGCAGGCCAGTACAATGGTGCGGGGCAGGTTCTTGGCATTGGAGGAGAACAGGAAGTTCACCTTGTTGACATTGACCGCCTGATTGGCCTTGCCCATGATGTTCAAGTTGATGGAATACAGGGAAATCTGGGTAAGAATACCCGCCAGAATGTCGGGAATCCCCAGCTTGGTGTGCAGGAAGCCGGTAACCAGTCCCGCGATCACGCCGGCAAAAAAGGAAATCAGCAGGGCAAGCTGGGGATTCCAGCCGGCCAGCACCAGCATAATGCACACGGCGCCGCCGGTGGCAAGGCTTCCGTCCACGGTCAGGTCGGCAAGGCCCAGCATCCGGTAGGTCATATAGACACCCAGGGCCATAATACCCCAGATCAGTCCCTGGGCAATGCCGCCGGGACAGGCCCGCAGCAGCGCCGCGGGGTTCAGCGAAGCAAAGTAGGCAATCATGAAATGAATCCTCCAAAAATCTATCTTCTATGGTCATAGGAAAAAATCCCGGCAAAGGATTGGCATTGCCGGGACTTTACTTCCTTATGATATGTTTTTACTCAGCGATAGGCTCATAGCCCTCGGGCAGGGTGAAGCCAATGGCGGCGGCGTAGTCGGCGTTGTACTTCTTCACCGGGTTCTGGGAGTAGCCAACGGGAATCTTGGAGATGTCCGCGCCGTTCACCAGAATGTCATAGGCCATTTCGCCGCAGGCGGTACCAATGTCGTAGTAGCTGATGGAGACGGTAGCCAGACCGCCGCCGGAGCACATGCCCTCCTCACCGCAGATCACGGGGATACCGGCAGGCTCGCAGACACCGCTGACAATGGTCATATTGGAAGCGGCAGTGTTGTCGGTGGGGATGTACAGAGCGTCCGCGCCCTCCACAGCAGTGGCGGTAACAGACTGGATATCGTTGGAATCGGAGAAGGTAAACACCTCGGTGGCAACGCCGATGGCATCCATGCAGGCGATGAACTGGTCAGCCTGGAGCACGGAATTGGGCTCGGCGGAGCAATACAGGATGGAGACCTTCTTGGCATCGGGAACCAGCTCCATCAGGCAGTCGGCATACAGCTGAGCGGGAACGCCGTCGGAGGTGCCGGAGACATTCATTCCCAGAGAGCCGTCAGCAGCGGCTTCCACAGCCAGCGCAGAGGCGAAGTCGGTGACGGAGGTGCCCAGAATGGGGATGGTATCGGTGGCGGAAACCGCAGCCAGCAGAGCGGGGGTTGCGTTGGCCATAATCAGGTCATACTGGTTGGAGACGAAGCCGGTAGCGATGACGGAGCAGGTAGCGGAGTCGCCCTGCGCGTTCTGCTCGTCGAATACGACTGCGTCGCCCAGCTTGGCTACAAGGGCGTCCTTAAAGCCCTGGGTAGCGGCATCCAGAGCGGGATGCTGCACCAACTGGCAGATGCCAATTGTGTAGGTCTTGGCGGCAGCGGCGGGGGCAGAGGTAGCGGCAGGGGCGGAGGGAGCACCGCAGGCTGCCAAAGACAGCACCATCAACGCAGCCAGAAGAGCCGCAAGCATCTTTTTCATAACAATATCTCTCCTTTTACTATACCCATGTACACTTGTGCGCACACGAAATACTGATGGCACACAATATATCACTTTTTGTCATGCGTGTCAATTCGTTTTTATGAATCTATCATAAGCATTTAAAAATTAAATGCTGCGCCTGCAAGGGGGGGACGAAGCCCCGGCTCTATTTCTTGACAGATCTCTATTTCTGTTTCTTTTCTTCTGCATCAGGGTGTATGCAGGATGCATCCTCCTGCATGCGTCGTTTGCGGCTGACCTCAGGTATTTCCTGCTTTTTTCCAACATGCTTATCAGGTTAATTGTTCTTTAACTGAGTAATGCCTTCCCCAAAGGGGAAGGCTTTGTTATTTAAATTCTCCTTTACCCAAAACTGCGCATAGCAACGTCCCCGTTTGCGTCAGGCAAACGGGGACGAACATTTTATTTGCCGGGCTTGAAGGAATCCTTCAGGCTGACGGAACGGTTGAACACCAGATGGTCGGGGGAAGAATCCTTGCTGTCGGGGCAGAAGTAGCCCAGACGCATGAACTGGTAGCTCATAGGCGCCTTGGCATCCTTTAAGGAGGCCTCCACCTTGCAGCCGGTGAGCACTTCCAGAGAATGGGGATTCAGGCAGGCAAGGAAATCTTTACCGGCGGCATCGGGGTCGGGATCGTCAAAGAGGTTGTCGTACTGCCGCACCTCGGCATCCACGGCAGTGGCGGCATCCACCCAGTGAATGGTCGCGCCCTTGACCTTCCGTCCGTCGGCAGGGTCGCCGCCCCGGGATTCGGGGTCGTAGGTCGCCAGCACTTCGGTGACGTTACCGTTTTCATCGGTAAGGCAGCCGGTGCACTTGATCAGGTAGGCACCTTTCAGGCGGCACTCGGGGCCGTCGGGGTACAGCCGCTTGTACTTGGGGATAGGCTGGGCCAGGAAGTCATCGGCTTCAATCCACAGATTCCGGGAGAAGGTGACCTCCCGGGTGCCGTCCTCGGGACGATTGGGGTTGTTCTCCACGGTGACGGTCTCGGACTGGCCCTCGGGGTAGTTGGTGATGGTCAGCTTCACGGGCTTCAGCACCGCCATGACCCGCTGGGCAGTTTCATTCAGGTCTTCCCGCAGGCAGAACTCCAGAAATGCGTAGGGGATGGTGTTGGGGCTTTTCGCCACGCCCACCCGCTCACAGAAGTTGAGAATGGACTGGGGAGTATAGCCCCGGCGGCGCAGGCCGCACAGGGTGGGCATCCGGGGATCGTCCCAGCCGGAGACGTAGCCGTTTTCCACCAGCGCCCGGAGCTTGCGCTTAGAAAGCACCGTGTGGTCGATGCCCAGCCGGGCAAACTCAATCTGCCGGGGATGATGGGGCACGGACACGTGCTCTACCACCCAGTTGTACAGGGGCCGGTGGTTCTCAAACTCCAGAGAACACAGGGAATGGGTGATGCCCTCCAGCGCGTCCTGAATGGGGTGGGCAAAGTCGTACATGGGGTAGATGCACCATTTGTCCCCCTGCCGGTGGTGGTGCATATGGCGGATACGGTAGATCACCGGGTCGCGCATATTGAAGTTGCCGGAGGCCAGGTCAATCTTGGCCCGGAGGGTGTATTTGTTGTCCTCAAATTCCCCGGCCCGCATCCGGGCGAACAGGTCCAGATTTTCCTCGATGGGCCGGTCCCGGTAGGGGGAAATCGCGGGGGTGTTCAGGTCGCCCCGGTACTCCTTGAACTGCTCGGGGGTCAGCTCGCAGACGTAGGCAAGACCCTTCTTGATCAGTTCCACGGCGTACTCGTAGTCCTTCTCAAAGTAGTCCGAGCCGTAGTAGAACCGGTCGCCCCAGTCGAAGCCAAGCCAGTGAATGTCCTCCTTGATGGCCTCCACATACTCTTCATCTTCCTTGGTGGGGTTGGTGTCGTCCATCCGGAGGTTGCACAGGCCGCCGTACTTCGCGGCGGTGCCGAAATCAATGACCAGCGCCTTGCAGTGACCGATGTGCAGGTAGCCGTTAGGCTCCGGCGGGAACCGGGTGTGGACGGTCTGCCCGGCAAACTGACCGCCCGGGGCAATGTCCTCATCGATAAAGGCATGGATAAAATTCTTGCTTTCCGTAATCTCAGCCATATCCAAACTTCCTCTCTTTGGTTTTCCAATAATATGCCATTATACCCCATTGCGGGAAAATTTGCAACATTCATTCGTGCCAGAAACGATGGTTTCTTGCTCGGCGGTTGTGTGAAAATTGTACAGCGGAAGTCGGTTTGTGAAAAATAAGAAAACAATTTAAGAATTCTTAAAATTATGGTTGTCAATTCGGCTATCTTATATTAAAATAGGAAAGGATATGAAATTGAGAGAAGGAGTGTGGATCGCTTTGTCTGCAATCAAATACCGGCGCATTCTGCTGAAGCTCAGCGGCGAGGCTTTGGGCGAGTCCGTTTCTGACAATCTGGCGGTGGGCCTGGATTTTTCCAAGATTCATTCTGTGTGTGAGGTCATCCGTCAGTGCCACGATCTGGGGGTTCAGATCGGACTGGTCATCGGCGGCGGCAACTTCTGGCGGGGCGTGAAAAACGGCAGCGGGAAAATGCAGCGTTCCCACGGCGACGCCATGGGTATGCTGGCAACCGTCATGAACGCCATTGCCGTGGCGGACGTGCTGGAGCAGCACGGACTGGACGCACGGGTACTTACCGCCGTGGAAATGAACAAGTTTGCCGAGTATTTTACCCGGGATACCGCCGACCGTTACTTAAATGAGGGAAAGGTGGTCATCTTTGCCGCCGGCACCGGCAACCCCTATTTCTCCACGGACACCGGCGCGGTGCTCCGGGGCGTGGAGATCGAGGCCGACGCAGTGCTGATGGCGAAAAATATCGGCGCCATTTATTCCGCTGACCCCCGCACAAACCCCGACGCGGTGCGCTACACCCATCTGACCTATGATAAGGTGCTAGCCGACCACCTGAAGGCCACCGACAGCACCGCCATGACCCTCGCCATGGACAACGACATGCCCATGGTGTGCTTCGCCCTGAATCCCCCCGAGAATATCCTCCGCGTCGTCCGCGGAGAGGCAATCGGAACCACTGTTACTGTTAAGGAGGACTAAGCAATGAGCGTAGACTTTAAGGAATTTGGAAGAAGAATGGACAAGACTCTGGAGCACCTGGAGGAGGACTTCGGCGCCGTTCGGGCGGGCCGGGCCAACGCCAAGGTTCTCGACCGCATTACCGTGGAATACTATGGAAGTGAGACGCCCTTGAATGGCGTAGCCACCATTTCCACCCCCGACGCCCGGACGCTGGTGATTCAGCCCTGGGACAATAAGCTCCTGAAGGAGATTCAGAAGGCCATCCAGCTGTCCGATCTGGGCATCAACCCCCAGAACGACGGCAAGGTGATCCGTCTGGTGTTCCCCCAGCTGACGGAGGAGCGCCGTAAGGATCTGGCAAAGCAGGTCAAGAAGTACGCCGAGGATGCCAAGGTCGCCATGCGCAACATCCGCCGGGACGGTATGGACTATGTGAAGAAGCTGAAAAAGAACAGCGAGATCACCGAGGACGACCAGAAGAAGGCGGAGAAGGATCTGCAGGACCTGCTGGACAA
Organism: Clostridiales bacterium; assembly: GCA_022772525.1. Lineage (GTDB taxonomy): Bacteria > Bacillota > Clostridia > Oscillospirales > Oscillospiraceae > Faecousia. The sequence continues at coordinate 7,212 of JALFAD010000035.1, read as the reverse complement.
GAATATCAAGCGGGTGGATGCTGCTCTGGCAGCCAAGGAAAAGGAACTGATGTCTCTCTGATTTTTCCAGTCGTTGGGGGCGCGTAGCGCTCCCAACGAACGCATATTATGATTTTAGAAAGAGGTGCTCATTTTGGCACTTTCCGAAACAGCAAAACCGCCCCGCCATATTGCCATTATCATGGACGGCAACGGACGCTGGGCAAAGCAGCGGGGGCTGCCCCGTACCGCCGGTCACGCCGCCGGCGCGGAAGCCTTCCGGCGGATCGCCAATTACTGCCGCACATTGGGTGTGGAATATCTGACGGTGTACGCCTTCTCTACGGAGAACTGGAAGCGCTCTGCCGACGAGGTGGCGGGCATCATGAAGCTGCTTCGCCGGTATCTGGAGGAAGCCCTGCGGGACATGGAGAAAAACCGGGTCCGTTTCTGCTTCTTCGGGGATCTGAGCAAGCTCAGCCCGGATTTGCAGGCCCTGTGCGACCGGGCGCAGAAACAGAGTGAGGATTACGATGTACAGGTGAATTTCTGCCTGAATTATGGCGGACGGGACGAGATCGTGCGGGCGGCGCGGCGGTTTGCCCAGGATGTTGCCGACGGAAAGCACCGGCCCGAGGAACTGACCGAAGCGCTTCTTTCCACCTACCTGTATTCCGCGGACGTACCCGACCCGGAGCTGATTATCCGGCCCTCCGGGGAAAAGCGTACCAGCAATTTCCTGCTGTGGCAGTCCGCCTACTCGGAATATGTATTTATGAATGTACTGTGGCCCGACTTTACCCCGGCAGATCTGGACGCGGCCATTGAGGAATATCACCGGCGCAACCGCCGCTTTGGAGGAGCTTAAAAACATATGAAGACTCGAATTATCGCGGCGGCGGTGCTGGTGCCGGTGCTGTTTCTCATCGTTCTGGTTGCCCCGGAAAGCGCGGCGGCGGCAATTCTCGGCATTTTGCTGGCGATTGCTTCCTATGAGCTTCTGTACCGCACGGGGCTGGTGAAGCATCCCCGGCTGGTGGTCTACTCCTCCGTCATGGCCTTTGCTCTGTCCATGTGGAGCTACTGGGGCGCGGTGCGGGCTTATTTTGTGCTGCTGCTCATGGCTTATTCCATGGTGCTGTTTGCCGAGATGATGCTGGACCACATTAAAGTCCACTTTGAGACGATTGGTATGTGCTACGTCTCCGGCGTGATCGTGCCGTACTTACTGACGGCGCTGATTCGGATTCTGACCATGGACATCGGACGCTATGTAATCCTGATTCCCTTTATTGTGGCCTTTATGTCCGATGCGGGGGCCTATTTTGTTGGCCTGAAATTCGGCAGGCACAAGCTTGCTCCCGTGGTCAGCCCCAACAAAACCATCGAGGGCGTGTTGGGCGGTCTGGCAGGCGCTACCATCGGTATGCTGATCTACACCATTATTCTGGACTTACCCCTGAAGCTGGACGTGAACTACGGAATTGCCCTGCTGTATGGCATTGTCGGCGCGGCAGCGGGCACCTTCGGCGATTTGTGCTTCTCCATCATCAAGCGCCAGACCGGCATCAAGGACTATGGCAATCTGATTCCCGGCCACGGCGGCGTGCTGGATCGGTTCGACTCTCTGACCATGGTAGCGCCGCTGATGGAGGCGCTGCTGCTGATTCTGCCGCTGATTCAGCTTTGAGAGGTACACAATTATGGTAAAATGCGTCAGTATTCTCGGCTCTACCGGCTCCATCGGCCGGCAGAGCCTGGATATTATCAGCCGCCTGCCGGAAGTGAAGGTGGCGGCTTTAACTGCGGGCACCAGTGTGCAGCGCATGGCGGAACAGTGCCGGGAATTTATGCCGGAGCTGGCGGTTATGGCGACGGAAGCGGCGGCAAAGGAGCTGTCCGCGTTGGTTCATGACCTGCCTATCCGGGTAGAATGGGGAGAGAAGGGCCTTTTGGAGGCAGCATCCCTGCCGAAAGCGGATTGTGTGATAACTGCCGTGGTGGGCATGGTGGGTCTGAAGCCGACCCTTGCCGCCATTCGGGCAGGCAAGCGCATCGGCCTTGCCAACAAGGAGACGCTGGTCTGCGCCGGCGAGCTGGTAATGGCGGAGACGGAAAAATACCACGCGGAGATCATCCCCGTGGATTCCGAGCATTCCGCGATTTTCCAGTGCCTTATGGGCTGTGGCGATAAGAAAGAGGTCAAACGGCTGATTCTGACCTGTTCCGGCGGCCCCTTCTTCGGCAGAAGCCGTGAGGAATTGAATACCGTTACCCCAGCCGATGCCCTCAAGCATCCAAATTGGAAAATGGGCGCGAAAATCACCGTTGACTGCGCGACCCTGATGAACAAGGGCCTGGAAGTCATCGAGGCCATGCGGCTGTACCGGATGCCGCTGGAACAGGTGGATGTGGTCATTCATCGGCAGAGCGTGGTACACTCCATGGTGGAGTTCACCGACGGCGCGGTGATGGCCCAGCTGGGTACCCCGGATATGCGGCTGCCCATCCAGCTGGCCCTGACCTACCCACAGCGGATTCCCAGCCCGGTGGAGCCGCTGGATCTGCTAAGCTGCGGCCCGCTGACCTTCACAAAACCGGATTTGGAAAACTTTCCATGTCTGGCGCTGGCCTACGAATGCGCGAAAAAGGGCGGCACGGCCTGCCCTGCCATGAACGGCGCCAATGAGGAGGCGGTTGCCATGTTCCTGCGAAATGAGATCGGCTTCTATGATATCTACCGGCTGGTATCTCAGGCGGTGGAGACGGTTCCTTTCCTGAAAGATCCCACTCTGGAGGAAATTCTGGAGGCCGACCGGCAGGCAAGAGCCGCGGTCAACACAATTAAGCGAGGAAATCTATGAGCGTTCTTTTTGCGATTATCCTGTTCAGTTTGCTGATTTTTGTACACGAGCTGGGCCACTTCGTTGCGGCAAAGCTGTCCGGCGTTCAGGTCAACGAATTTTCCATGTTCATGGGACCACTGTTGTGGTCAAAGCAGGTGGGGGAGACCACCTATTCCCTGCGCCTCATCCCCATCGGCGGCTTCTGCGCCATGGAGGGCGAGGACGGCGGCAGCGACAATCCCCGTTCTTTTAACAAGGCGGCATGGTGGAAGCGGTTGATCATTCTGGTGGCAGGCGCTGCGGTGAATTTTGTGATGGGCGTGCTGCTGATGGTCCTGATTTATCTCCCTGCCCAGCAGGAAATCGCGCCGGTAATCAGCAGCTTTGAGCCTTTTTGCACCATCAATGGCCCGGAAGGCCTGCAGGTTGGCGACCGCATCGTGGAACTGGACGGGGAAAGGATCTACGTCCAGTCAGATTTTTCCATGCTTTTGCAGTTCAATCCCGGGAATACCCACGATCTGGTGGTGGAGCGGGACGGCAAAAAGGTGACGCTTCCCAATTTTCATATGGAAAAGCACACGGTCACCGATGAGGATGGGGTCACACGCCAGCTCTATGGCATGAACTTCACCATCGAGGAACTGAACCTGTCCGGCAGGCTGCGGTACGCCTGGAATCAGTCCATGGATACGGTGCGGCTGGTGCGTCTGAGCCTGCAAATGCTGGTGCGGGGACAGGCGGGGTTAAAGGATATGTCCGGCCCTGTGGGCATCGTGCAGCAGATGTCCGTTGTGGCGGACAGCTCGCCCACGAAGCTGGACGCGCTGATGAATCTTCTCTATTTCGGCGGCTTTATCGCCATCAACCTTGCAGTGATGAATCTGCTTCCCATTCCGGCACTGGACGGCGGACGGGTGGTGTGCCTATTGCTCACCACGGCGGTAGAAGCCGTGACAAAGAAGAAAATCGACCCCAAATACGAAGGCTATCTTCACAGCGCGGGCATGATCGTATTGCTTGCGTTCATGGCGCTGCTCATGTTCAAGGATATTTTTGTGCTGTTTAAAGGGTGAAACATATGACAAGACAGATACTGGTAGGCGGAATTCCCATCGGCGGCGGCGCGCCGGTGGTGATTCAGTCCATGCTCAACACCAAAACCACGGACGTAGAGGGAAGTTTGCAGCAGCTTCGTCAGCTGGCAGCCGCCGGCTGTCAGATTGCCCGGCTGGCGGTGCCCAATATGGAAGCTGCCCGGGGCTTTGCGGAAATCTGTAAGGAAAGCCCCCTGCCGCTGGTGGCGGACATTCATTTTGACTACAAGCTGGCCATTGCGGCTGCCGAGGGCGGGGCCAGCAAAATCCGCATCAATCCCGGCAACATTGGCGGGGAAGACCGGGTGAAGGCTGTGGTGGAGGTGTGTAAGGAAAAGCACATCCCCATCCGCATCGGCGTCAACGGCGGCAGCCTTGACAAGCGGCTGCTGGAAAAGTACGGTCACCCCACGGCAGAAGCCTTGGTCGAGAGCGCCTTCCAGCACCTGGAGCTGCTGGAAAAGGAGGGCTTTTACGACACCTGTGTGTCCATGAAGTCCTCCACGGTGCCCACCATGGTGGCGGCGGCCCGGCTGTTCCGGGAAAAGTGCGACTATCCCCTCCACATCGGCGTGACGGAGACCGGCCCGGTCAAGCAGGGCCTTATCAAGTCCGCCATGGGCATCGGCGCGCTGCTGCTGGACGGCATCGGCGACACCATCCGGGTGAGCCTTACTGACGACCCCGTACAGGAGGTCTACGCCGCCAAGGACATTCTGAAAGCCGCGGGCCTTCGCAAGGAAGGCGTGAACATCATTTCCTGTCCCACCTGCGGCAGAACCCGCATCGATCTGATCGGTCTGGTGAACCGGGTGGACGAGGCCCTGCGGGAGTGCAAAAAGCCCATCACCGTGGCGGTCATGGGCTGCGTGGTCAACGGCCCCGGCGAGGCCCGGGAAGCTGACATCGGCATTGCCGGCGGCGATGGCTGGGGCATGATTTTCGAGAAGGGACAGCAGGTTGAAAAGCTGCCCTATGAGGAATTGCTGCCCGCATTGCTGAAACGGATCGAGGCGCTGTAACATGTACTGTATTCTGATTGCCGGGCTTCCCGCTGCGGGAAAAACCACGATTTCGGAATCGCTGTCCCAAAGTCTGAACCTGCCTGTTCTCTCCAAGGACAAGATAAAAGAGCTGCTATATGACACAGTGGGCTTTACAGGCAGGACGGAAAAGGTCCGTCTGGGTACAGCCGCCATGGATATCCTGTATTATGCGGCCCGCCAGTTGATGAAGCAGAAGCTCCCATTTATTTTGGAGAACAACTTTGAAGAAGTATCCCGCCCCGGTTTGGTGGCGCTGCTGGAGGAGTATGCCTATTATCCGGTTACGGTTCTTGTAACCGGGGAGTATTCCGTGCTTTATGAACGCTTTGTCCGGCGCAACGGCAGTCAGGAGCGGCACCGGGGGCATGTGGTCAACGACTGCTACCCGGAACCGGAACCCGGGAGAGTGGTGGAGCCGATGTCCTATGAGGAGTTCGTAACCGGCTTCACCAACCGGGGGATGGACAGCTTTTCCGTGGAAGGCCCCAGAATTGTGGTGGATACGACCGATTTTTCAAAGGTGGATTTGGAAGACCTTTCCCGCCGCATCCGGGATTTGACAGAGACATTGAGGTAACCATGACCGAGCCAATTTATTTATTCCATATGTTCCCGGATTACCAGCCGCCTGAGGCGCTGCACGCAGCACTCTCTCAGGCGGCTATCGCCGCTGCGGACATTTCCGCCGAGGATCGATCCGTCCACGTTGTTGTCCACAGCGAAAACTACATCCCCCAGCGGCTGATGGATCAGGCGGCGAAGGAGATTGCCGCCCTCTATGGGCTGCGGCGCATGGCCCTGAATGCGACCCACCCGGCTTCGGAGCTGACAAAAATCGAGCCGGAAGAACTGATGAACCTCTTTGTCCAGCGGGATTCCATGGCGAGAGGTTCTCTTGCCGGAGCCAAGTGGGAATGGGAAGGGGAGCACCTGACCATCCATCTGGCAGCCAATGGGAAGGACGCCCTGATGGAGCAGGTGCCCTCTGTGCAGCAGGTGCTCCGGGAGCGGTTTGCGGTTCCCGTGACCATCTCCATCGAAACCGGCGCGGCGCTGGAGGGAAAAGCTTTGTTTGACGCCATGGAGACCATGCGGGGCCAGATGATGAAGAACCTGCCCGCCGCCTCCGCCGCCAAGCGGGAGGAAAAGGCCGCCGTCTCCGCCGCCCCCAGCGAGACTTTCTACGGCAAGCCCTTCAAGGGAACTGCCGTGCCCATGAAGGATTTGTCCATGGACATGGGCACGGTGATCGTGGAGGGAAAGGTATTCAACGTCGACCACAAGGAGCTGAAAAAGCGCAACGCGTTTGTTGTAAAATTCGACATGACCGACAACACCAATTCCGTCCGCGTCAGCCGCTTTATGGAGGCAAACGAGGCAAAACCGATCTTGGAAAATGTGAATATCGGCTCGGTTCTGCGGGTGCAGGGAAAGCTCATCGAGGATCGGTTTGAAAACGAAATGGTGCTGAAACCCTACGCCATGCAGCCCGGCAGCCTGCCCAAACGGCAGGACACGGCGGTGGGTATGAAGCGGGTGGAGCTGCACCTGCACACCACCATGTCCAACATGGACGCCCTGACGCCCACCGATGCCGCCATCAAGCAGGCTGCGGCCTGGGGCCACCGGGCCATCGCCATCACCGACCACGGCTGCTGCCAGTCCTTTACGGATGCCCTGCACACCGTGGAAGGGAAGAAGCCCCCCAAGGTGGCGGGCACCGACGAGACCATCAAGATTCTCTATGGCTGCGAAGGATATTATGTAAACGATGTGGACGATCGGATTGTGGTACACGGCGGGCAGGACATGACCTTCCATGACGAGTTCGTGGCCTTTGACCTGGAAACCACCGGCCTGTCCTCCAAAACCGACCGAATTATTGAAATCGGCGCGGTTATCCTGAAGGACGGGCAGGAAATTGACCGCTTCCAGACCTTTGTAGACCCGGAGCGGCATCTGGAACGGAAAATCGTGGAGCTGACGGGCATTACGGAAGAAATGCTGGTAGGCGCGCCGAAAATCGAAGAAGTGCTGCCGAAATTTCTGGACTTCATCGGCGACCGGGTGCTGGTTGCCCACAATTCGGACTTTGACACCGGTTTCATCCGGGCGGAGTGTGAGCGGCAGGGCTTTGACTACCACTACACCGCCGCCGATACCCTCATTCTGTCCCAAAATCTTTTGCGGCACCTGAATAAATTCAAGCTGGATATCGTGTCCAACGCCCTGAACCTGCCGGAG